>CAYZWM010000202.1:0-7777 GCA_964482155.1 uncultured Chitinophagaceae bacterium
ATTAGCTGCATCGACAATATTGACGGTACCTAATCCATATTTGTCCAAAAGTTGTTCTGGTTTTCCACTTTCTCCAAATTGGTCATTAACGGCAACCATTTCTAACGGAGTTGGATTGTTTCGAGCCAATAACTGACATATACTGTCTCCTAAACCACCATTCATTTGGTGTTCTTCAGCGGTGACCACACAACCTGTTTTTGCCACAGACCTGAGTACGGCATCATTGTCTAAGGGTTTGATGGTATGAATGTTAATGATCTCTACTGAAAGACCCTGGTTTTGCAGAATTACGGCCGCTTCCATCGATTTCCAAACCATATGTCCAGTTGCAAAGATGGTTACGTCAGTACCTTCCTGAACGGTCCAGGCTTTTCCAATGACGAATTTTTGATTTGGATCCGTAAACACAGGCCATTTTGGTCTGCCAAATCGTAGGTAAACAGGGCCAATATGATCGGCAATAGCAATAGTGGCTGCCTTCGTTTGGTTGTAATCGCATGGGTTAATAACCACCATATTTGGAAGCATTTTCATGAGTCCAATGTCTTCAAGTATTTGGTGGGTTGCGCCATCTTCGCCCAGGGTTAAACCTGCGTGTGAAGCACATATTTTTACGTTCTTTTCTGAGTAGGCAACTGATTGTCGAATTTGATCATAAACCCGCCCAGTAGAAAAGTTCGCAAACGTACCTGTAAATGGAATTTTACCGCCAGTGGCTAAACCGGAGGCCATTCCAATCATATTGGCTTCGGCAACCCCTGCTTGAAAAAACCGTTCAGGAAATTCCTTCTTGAAATCACCCATTTTTAGCGAGCCGGTTAAATCAGCACAAAGTGCAACTACGTCTGGATTGGTTCTACCCAATTCAAGTAATCCTGCTCCAAATCCGGAGCGTGTGTCTTTTTTTTCTAAAACTTCAGTGTTTACCATCCTTTTGACTAAATTTTTAAGTTCGTTACTTTACCCGAAATAATTCGAAATTCTTCTTCTCTCGAGTTGACCACATTAAGGTCTTTTTTGTCTCTTAAACCTACCGTATATAAGCCCGGTTGAAGGACAATTTTTTTACTGTTTCCTTCCATGTCAATATTACAAACCCATTGATGTTTCCCTCCGCTAACGAGATAAATATCACCCCAATACGTATGCTTGGTTATGAGATTAACGCTTCCAGGTTGAGCAATTTTTAGCGTGGTTTTTTTTGATTGAACAATCGGTATGTTGGCTTTGAATATTCTTGGAAGACAGAGAATCTCCACATCGTAGTGTCCTGTAATGTATGGCTCTTTGGAATTAAATTCCTGAATGTGTACGATTTCCTTTGTTCCTGTTTTATAGATAATGGCGTTTAATCGGCCGTAGCCAGATATTCCATTTACCACCAGCGCTAAACTGCCATGGGGTGCATCTAATGTAATCACTGTATGTTTACCCGCCGGCATCTCAATGTTTTCCTTCCGAATCGGGGGAATGGTGTGCACAACGATATCATAATCGTGAGCAGGGTCTATATAGATCGTATCTGGAACGCCATTTTTGTTTAGTGTATGAACAATATTATATATAAACGCACCCGAATACGCATCGAAAAACGAAACATTGACGTCTGTTTCGATTGGATTCTTATCGGTGTCTAACAGGTTTATTTGGCAGGTTGTGTTACTCAATGCTTGAGAAACAACCACTTCCAAAACCTTCTCAAAAGCTTCTTCTGTGCTGGCTTCAAAATATTTACCTACGCATTCAAATTGCTTGCGGAAGTCTTTGTCAAGACCCACTCCAATAATAAAAGGTTTTAAAATGATTCCTTGTTTTTGAAGTGCCTGCGAAACTGCGCATGGATCACCATTACATTCTTCGATTCCATCTGTAATTAGAATAATGATGTTTCTCGAAGATCCACCTGTAGGGAAATCGTAGGCTGCTTGCTGCAATGAATAGGCAATTAGGGTAGTCCCTTTTGGCCTGATGTCTTTGATGCTGTTTTTTATATCCAGATGATTGCCAGGTGTAAACCCAACTTCGAGTTTGGTGTCTTCACAGTCATAATCATCTTTGCTTTGCTGATGACCATAAACCCGGAGAGCAATTTCCAGTTCAGTTATTTGCTCCAAACTATCAACCATCCGAGATAATAGCTTCTTGGCGACATTCATACGGGTGTCATCACCCATTCTGGAATACATGCTATTGGAAGCATCTAGCAAAAAGAGTATGCGCGTTTTTGTCTCGGTACTTGTGGTTTGATTATATCCAGAAATAGAGCAAAGCAGCGCAAAACACAGCATTAAAACCTGTTTCATATATTGCTTATAACTCTTCACGTACATCAAAAAGTGTGCAAAAGACGATTAGTAGTCGCCCAAAGTAGCCAAATTTTGGTTTAAAGCACTTTCTAGCTGCTCATCATTAGGTGCAATCCCATGCCATGCGTGAGATCCCATCATGAAATCTACACCATTGCCCATTTCCGTCGTCATCAAAAGAACAACCGGTTTTCCGTTGTTGGAGGCTTCTTTCGCTTGCCGTAATCCAGCTTCCACTTGCTCTACATCATTGCCTTCCATATCAAGCACAATCCATCCAAATGCTTCAAACTTCGATCGAAGTTCATAGAATCCCATGATGTCCGTTGTCGATCCGTCAATTTGTTGTTTGTTAAAATCGACTGTTGCAATGAGGTTGTCTATCCCGTTATGACCGGCATACATAATGGCCTCCCAATTTTGGCCTTCCTGTAATTCGCCGTCACCCATTAAGGTATAAATATGGTGATTGTCTTTATTTAATTTTTTTGATTGAGCAATTCCTATTGAAACGGAAAGGCCCTGACCTAAAGATCCGGAAGCAACCCGAATTCCAGGTAAACCTTCTTCCGTTGCTGGATGGCCCTGAAGCCTTGATCCAATCTTTCTAAAAGTGGCTAACTCACTTTTGTCGAAATAACCAACATGAGAAAGCGTTGAGTAGAACACGGGTGAAATGTGTCCGTTACTCAAAATGAAAACATCTTCATCTTTACCCTCCATCGAAAACGGAACAGGGGTATACTCCATTACGTTGTTGTAGAGAACAGTAAAGTATTCAGTGCATCCCAGTGAACCCCCTGGATGGCCTGATTGAACCGCGTGTACCATTCGAACAATATCACGTCTAACCTGGCTTACAATGTCTTTCAGTTCTTGTGCTGTCTTCAAAACGGAATTATTTAGCGGCAAAGGTGCTTATTAAATTGAATTATATGAATATTTGTGGATACTTATTGGAAAATAATTTTGCTCTCAAAATCTATACAATTCAAGTTGTTGCCAGATCAGGCAAATAACCTTACAGCCATCGAAAAAGCGATGTGTAAGAAGGGAAGAATACGGTCTTTAGAAGGCCTACATTACCGTATAGACAAGAAATCATTAGACGCCAGGAAACAACCGATATTCTATAATTTCCATGCCACAGTTCAGGATCAACCTTTTCCAGTAGATGAACATTCCTTTGGATTTAAGCCTTTAGAGAAAAGCGCGGTCATTGTTGGATTTGGTCCAGCGGGGATGTTTGCCGCCCTTCAATTGTTGGAGCAGGGCGTAAAACCTATCATTCTTGAACGAGGTAGGCGAGTACAGGATCGAAGACGTGATGTTATTGATATTTTCCGAAAGCAATTTGTCCATATGGATAGTAATTATTGCTTTGGAGAGGGTGGGGCAGGTACGTTTTCTGATGGAAAACTGTATACCCGGAGCAAGAAGCGCGGTGAGATTAAAAAAGTGCTTCAAGCCTTTGTAGAACATGGGGCTAAATCGGAGATTCTTTTTGAAGCCCATCCACATATTGGTACGAACAAGTTGCCCGGTATTGTAGAGAATATCAGGAAAACGATAGAGAGCAAAGGCGGAGAAATTCGGTTTGAAACGAAATTCACCGGTTTGGTCATGGACAAGGATAAAGTCATAGGCGTCGAAACGAACCAGGGTGACATAGCAACCAACTCCGTAATTCTGGCCACAGGTCATTCTGCTCGCGATGTCTTTGAGTTGCTTCATAAGCAAAATGTCACCATCGAAGCAAAGCCTTTTGCCCTTGGACTGCGTATTGAGCATCCACAAAAGCAAATAGATCGGATTCAATATAAAAGTAACGATCGGGGAGAATTCCTTCCACCAGCAACGTATTCTCTGGTTAATCAGGTTCAGGGACGAGGCGTTTTTTCGTTTTGCATGTGTCCTGGCGGAATCATAGCTCCGTCTATGACCGACAATGGAGAAGTAGTGGTTAACGGTTGGTCGCCTAGCAAAAGAAACGGTGAGTTTGCCAACAGTGGTTTTGTGGTGGAAGTACGTCCCGAAGATTGGAAGGTTTACGGTGCCGATAACCCATTGGCTGCCGTTCAGTTTCAGTCTGAGATTGAAAAGAAGGCGTTCGAACTGGGCGGTAAAAACTTACACGCACCAGCACAGCGAGTAGGTGATTTTGTTCGTTCGAAACAATCATCAAGCCTCTTAGCAACCTCGTATATACCCGGTGTGGAGTCTGTAGACCTACGACAAGTGTTGCCCAAATTTATTCATACACGAATACGTGAAGCCATAATTTATTTTGGAAAACGAATGAGAGGGTACAACAGCAACGATGGCATGCTGGTCGGAGTGGAGTCAAGAACGTCATCACCTGTACGCATTCCAAGAGACCGAGAAACCTTGCAACATCCTGAAATTGAAGGGCTTTACCCATGTGGCGAAGGAGCTGGCTATGCAGGAGGAATTATGTCTGCCGCGCTAGATGGTATGGCATGTGCAAAACAAATCGGTATTGTACTCGACGCCAAGGTGGTTTAAGACAATAATTTGACATTGTACACCGTTTATTCAGTGTTCAACCTCTAATTGTATTTTATTATGAAATCAACTCGACCACTGTTTTTAACTCTATTCCTCGTTTCTTTTTTCTTCCTACCATCAGCGTGTCCCATATACTATGTTACACTGAATGGTTACGTTCAGTTTTCAAGCGAAAATGTGACAAAGAAGGAATTATACGAACTTAATTTTAACGATATAAAAGACACCAGCGATCAGGCCATGGCGGACAAACAGATTAGCAGGATAGCCGTTTTTATTAAACGCGTAACCGATGAAAAATCCACCTACATCCGAACTGGCTACCGTAATGAAGAAACATCACTGGAAGAATTATATAAAAGTACAATGGACACGGTTTTGCCGAAGTTAAACCTTCAGGATTCCGTTTTTATCACCTATTACCTGACATCGACGGAAAAGACGTTTGTTGTTGATGGTGGTGAACAAGAGTTCTACGTCCGACTCTTCGATCGATTCAAAATGACACAAACCTTCGTTATCAGCACCCAGGCAGTTGTTGATCTAAAAAGAAATGTAGATGGAAATGCAGTTATTGCTTACCCATCGCCAGCTGAAGGCTATGTTTCGGTAAAATTTAACATTAAAGAGCCCGTACCGGGCAAACTTCAATTGGTGAATAGTTTGGGACAGGAAATCGCATCGGTAAACCACAGTAACCTAATGGAGCCGTACACCTTTAACATCCAGTCGGAACCTGCTGGAACGTATTTCGTTCGTGCAGAGATGGATGGGGAGAGTTTTTTGGTCAAGTTTATCAAAGAATAGTTAAAGCAATTCATTGGCCAAATTAGCCAATTCACTGCGTTCCCCTTTTTCCAGATTTACATGGCAGAATAATCGGTGATTTTTGACCTTATCAATTAAGTAAGACAATCCATTGCTTTCTGCGTCCAGATACGGCGTGTCAATCTGATTGATATCCCCAGTAAACACAATTTTGGTGTTTTCTCCAGCCCGTGTTATGATGGTCTTAATCTCATGAGGAGTCAGGTTTTGAGCCTCATCAACAATAAAAAAGACGTTGTTTAGTGTTCGGCCTCGAATATAGGCTAAGGGCGCAATGGCAATCTTGTCCGATTGAACCATGTCGGTTATTCGCTTGTACTCTCTATCGGTTTGTTTATACTGGCTTTTTATGAACTTTAGATTGTCCCATATGGGTTGCATATATGGGTCTATCTTAGCATTTGCATCTCCTGGTAGAAATCCGATGTCTTTGTTGCTTAACGGTACAATGGGGCGGGTAATATAGATTTGGTGGAAGTTGCTGCGTTGTTCCAGTGCCGAAGCCAACGCCATAAGTGTTTTGCCCGTTCCGGCTACACCACGAAGCGTAACCAGTTTTATATCTGGATCCAGCAAGGCATGTATGGCAAAAGCCTGTTCTGCATTTCTCGGTTTGATGTGGTATACCGTCCTTTTCTCTACCCGTTCCACCTGATCTTCTCCTGAGTTGTAGTATCCAAGTGCCGACTTCTTCCCATTGTTCATTATCAGAAAATGGTTGTACGGAAATTTAGTCTTACTGACACTTTTAGCTGGAATTCGGCCGTCTTTAAACAATTGGTCAATGACCATTGAATCAATGTCGTCAACGATGGACTTACCCGTATACAGTTTGTCCAAATTCGCAATTTTTCCGGTTAAGTAGTCTTCGGCATTTAGGGTAAACGCCTTCGCCTTTACACGGAGGCAAATGTCTTTAGATACCAGAATTACATCAGTTTGTGGAAACTCTTGCTGCAGAGACAGCGCTGCATTAATGATTTTATTGTCGTTTTTATAATCGTCGAAGGTGTCGGCCGCATTGTGTTTTAGGTTGTCAATTTCCTTGACAATCTTCAATCGTCCTTTACCATTACTTTTAGTGCCTTTTATCTTGACCCAATGGTCTAAGAGTGAATCACTTGAAACCGTGTTTAAAAAGCGAATAAAGCTTCGTGCTTCATAATTTTTAGAGTCACCACCCTTCTTAAACGTGTCTAACTCTTCCAAAACCTGAATGGGTATGGCTACATCATTGTCATCAAAATTATTTACGGAATTATGGTCGTACAGGATCACAGAAGTGTCTAAAACAAATATCTTCTTTTTACTCTCTGCCATTGTCTGCAAGATAAGCTAAGCTTGTCAAATTATGAACGGTGTTATTTACTTGTATATAACTCCTTTGAAACTTGCTTTGGCTTAAAGAAATGAACAGGACGTGGTCGGTACTTACTAAATGCGTTAAATGAGTTTGACGGAAAGAGAAATTCAGTCAATGTCTTTGCAAGGGGTGTGATTTAATCACCGTGGGTTTTGTGTTCTAGAGTATCTGCGTTAAAAATCAGTACTCAGCACGTATTCCTCAACAACTCGTGGGAAGTGCTTGTGTTCAAGTTTATGAATTTTGGCCGCTAGAGTGTCTGGGGTTTCCTCCTTTTCAAGTGCAGTCGATGCCTGAAACAAATGGTCTCCATTGTCGTAGTGCTCGTCCACTAAATGAATCGTAATTCCCGATTCACTCTCCTGGTTTTCAATAACAGATTCGTGAACGCGTGATCCATACATTCCTTTGCCACCGTATTTAGGCAACAATGCGGGATGAATGTTTATAATGCGATTGCGATAGTGATCGGTTAGGTTTTGTGGAATGAGCCATAAGAAACCGGCCAATACAAGAACGTCTATGTTGTCCGTCTTCAGTTGATTGAGCAAGTCACCGGAGTTTAGTTGGTGCCTGGTAAAAACCTGTAACTCTATGTCGTTGGAAAACGCTTTGGTAATAATTCCAGCCACTGGGTTATTGCAATATATTTTGCCAAACTCAATATTCTTGTGGTTCGAAAAATAGGCGTGAAGGTTTATCGCATTGGATCCATTACCGCTTGCAAATACACCTAATTTGATGCTCA
>CAYZWM010000203.1:0-7473 GCA_964482155.1 uncultured Chitinophagaceae bacterium
TTAATTTGCATCTTATTCGGATTTGTTTTGGTGAACGGGTGTGCCAACGATGATGAACCGATACCCTGCGACACGGCTCAAATAACTGATTTGTTAGGTGTTTGGGCTAGTGTAGACTCGGCTGCAGCAAAGATTAATGGAGATTGGAGATATGTGCGGGAGCATCTTGATTTCAAGGAGAATGACACCTTAATCATCCAAACCATCTCTCACATAGACCGATTCAAATTTAAATACCGCGATTGTGACAGTCTGGTTTATGAATATGACGGGTATACAGACATACTTCCAACGCAGAAGTATTGGCGACACCAGGTGATGTTTAATCGTTCTAGAGACACCATTATTATTCAAGACATACGCAGTTCAATACCAGGTCCTAAGTTTAATAGGTTTTATAAAATTAGATAATTGTGAAATCGTTTGGAACGTGTTTTCGATGTGAAACATCAAGTTTTTCGAAATCGAACATGGAATAAGGTTTGGTTGGTTGGTAGTTAGAGTGTGAGTATTGAGAATTTTCATTCTCACACTCAACACTCACACTGTATTGTACCCACCGATGCGACTACGTCGATCTGTATAAACTCCGCCGGATAAACTTCGCCCCCTAACTTTAGAGCATAAAAAAACCTCATCGTCTAAACAACAATGAGGTTAAAATAATATCTGTACCCGGAGCCGGGGTATATTTTCCTTTATCGCATTTTCTCAATTCTTGTCTATTTTAATCATAATCAGTTGTTTATGTGAGTTTTGTGGTAAAATGCAATTAAGTCAAATATCAACATACAAAGAAAAACCGGCCCCGATTCCGGCCCCGATCCCATATTGTTATATCTTCGCTAACCAATAAATAGACAGTCAACATGCAACAGAATGAAAAAATTATTGGAACTCAAGGTTGGGATCAGTTTATAGCTGGTAAACAAGAAATGCTTTATCAGTATGAACTAGCAAAGAAATACTCAAAGAGTCATATCGTTCAAACCTCACACGGGAATGTTGCCGAAGCAGTCTTTAGAAAGTGGTTAGAAAGCTTTCTTCCAAAAAAATATGGGGTTTCATCAGGTTATATCGTAAGCCAAAACGAAAGGTTTAGAGGTAAGAAATTGCCTCACTATGATGTAATTATTTATGATAAGTTAAACAGTCCAACATTGTGGGTTGAGTATAATCCTGATAATTCATCACCTGGTATGACTAGAGCTATCCCAGCTGAATTTATTCTTGGAATAATTGAAGTTAAGTCACAACTTACACCATATAGCGCCAAAAAAGCATTGGCGAAAATATGCGAAATTGAACCATTAATAAGATTGGGTCCTGTAAAGGAATTCGATGGATTAATTGGTCAACCATTTTTGGCCGCAACGGTCTTTTTTGAGTTGAAGAAAGTCAATCAATTTAAAAAGACAGTTATCAATAATTTAGTGAAAACTGCAACTTTCCCCATCTATGGTAGTGTGCTTCTTTCTGGTGAAGGTCTTGACGTAAGTAAGACGGGTTTACTAAGATATGCAAGCAATAATGTAAAAGTGGATTCAAATGTTGGAAAAGGAAGCCCAAAACATTCATTGTTAAAGGGGTCTTCAATGTCTGATTCTATTTTGGTCCTGCCCGCAAATCGGCATCTACATGGCCTTTTAACATGGGGGAGGTCACAATTTGCCATTTTTGCTTTCGATTTGATCGCATTTTTAGAAGGGACATTTGATAACGGCAAAATCTCTAGTTTGTACGGAATCGCATTTAAGGATACAAAGAAGTAATCTAAAATGGCAAACCTATCCTACAACCTCCGAGAGCCTAAAGCTACTAAACCAACGTTGATTTATTTGGTGGTTCGATTCCATAACCAAAAGTTAAAAATGTCGACTGGTGAAAGCATATTACCTACCGATTGGAACACCAAACGACAAAAGGCCAAGGCGATGGCCTCTAAGCCGGAATACGTAGAGTTAAATGCGATACTGGAAAACATTACTTCGGATGCGAATAAGGCGATCTATGCGCTTAAAAACGACCTTAAACCGTCTTCTAGAGATCAAATCAAGCAAACCTTATCCAAGGTTATTCGAGGGGATCGAAACTCGTCAATTCCAAATCTTATGAATTTCATAAGTGCGCTCATACTAACATCGCCTAAAAGCCCGAATACCCTTAAGAATTACAAACAGACATACACCAAACTTAGCGAGTATCAGAGCGAGTATGGCATAAGCCTAGAGTATGATTCAATAAACATTGATTTCTACAATCGGTTTATGAAATGGTTGTACGAACGCAACTATTCAACAAACACCATCGGCACATTGGTAAAGAACATCAAAGTGTTTATGAATGAAGCAGCAGACCGGGGATATCATCAGAACGTTGAATATCGCAACCGGAAGTTTAAGGTCGTGGAGGAAGTGACCGATACGGTATATCTGACTGAAACAGAGCTTGATCAAATTTACGATGCTGACTTTTCGAATTGGTCGTATTTAGATCGGGCTAGAGATCTATTTATGGTTGGGTGTTATACAGGTCTTCGTTTCTCGGACTTACGGAAGTTGAAAAAAGAGAATTTCTCCAACAAGGGACTTCTAAAAATCAAAACCCAGAAAACGGGGGAGGTGGTCATCATACCGCTTAACAGCAAGGTGTTGTCCATCTATAAAAAGTACAAGGGTGAAATCCCGGTAGAAATTAGCAATCAGAAACAGAATGAATATTTAAAAGAAATTGCTCAAATTGCAGGAATCAACCAAGATGTCATGACCAGCATAACCAAGGGAGGTATAAAAACACAGATCACAACACCAAAATACAAGGTGGTTAGCACACATACTGCCAGACGCAGTTTTGCCACCAATGCTTATTTGAATGACGTACCTGTCATTTCTATCATGAAAATCACTGGACATAAAACCGAAAAATCATTTTTGAAATACATCCGCATCTCTAACGAGGAGAATGCCCAAAAATTAATGAACCATAAATTTTTTAAATAGCCTTTAACCGTGAATAAAAACCGAATATTGCTTTCAGCAATCGAAGAGAGAAGTAATGCATTTTCAAGGCCAATAGCTAGAAAGTGGGGCAAAACTTGCATAAGTTATGAATATCTCTGCAACACCTGTATAATCTCTTTAGGTGGTGCACAAATACCAATTGAAGAATATATTCCCAATAGTCTTAAAATGAAGTTAATGGATTTTGAAAAGATGGAAGAAGTTCCGAATTCACTATCATTATGCCGCAGTATGAACTTTGACCCAACTTATAATTGTTTTGGATATTGCTTCGCAGACGGGAAATATTTTATACTAAACCCGTCCGGTATAATCAATTCTAAATATAGAGTTGTTTCTACATTTAAAGAGGCAGATATAGTTATGTTTAGAAGTTTTGCATCATTAGACGATAATGGGGATCATGGCTATAATTATACTCATTGTATGAAGGTGCTTGAAAATGGAAACGTTTCTCATAAAGAAGGAATTTGTCAGCTTATCCAAGACATACCATATGAGGAGGCGTTAAAGCAAGTAAATAATAATCATATAGAATTTATTAAACTAAAGTGAATCGCAGAAAGCTAATGAAAGAAGCATCATTAAAAGACATCTTTAGTGAGCCATTCGTATGGAAAAATAAAATTGTTGTTAATCTGTCTTTTGAGAAGGAATACACCATCGAAGTATTAGTTAATGAGTTTAATGAACTTAATCGGATTAAATTTCTCGCATTAGACACAGTTGACGATAAATTGAAATTCTGGTCAGAAGAATTGAATATCGACTATTGTTTTTGGTCATTTGTTAATCATGAATTAGCTGATCCTTTTGGAATTAAGGTCGATACCAAAGAAGACCATTACCACATAAACTCACACATGATCACAAGGTTTTCTGAGATAATGTCAGAAGTCACTCTAGGTGTTCATGGCAATAAGGCACTTCCAATTATTAGCTTAAATAAAACGATCCAATCGTTTACTTCCCGTTCGAAATATGCACCTGATTATGAGGAATTGATCAAGGTTGAGATGGATGATATTGAAAGATTCGTTAATCAACCGAAGCCATTAACGGCTAAACATCATTTCACTCAAATTAGACAACGAGCTGAAGTGGTGACGTATCTAAGTTTTAATTATTACAAGAAAAATGGTGAATTATTGCTACCGGAAACTAGTGGATGGGATGTCCCTTATCTAGCATATTTCTATAATGGGATGGTATATGCTCAGTACCATAATTATTTGTCAGAACTTCTTGATAACGAAAGAAAAGTTAGGAAAAGAAAGAAAGATACTCCTATAAAAGTTCAATTGGCTTTGTTGGATATTCTTGGTGTTTTGAAACCGCTTCAGCATAAAAATTATGATACAAAACTTTCCAAAGTTTTGGCCATATTATTGAATAGTAGTTCACACAGCATTAGAAATGCTTTGTCAGATGATTTGGTTGGCGGTTTTGTAACTTCAGATGATAAGTCAAACAAAATACATTTGGAGAACTTATTGAAAGCACTGCAAGATCTTAATGACCAGTCATATTATGAAAGTCTTAGTAATGAGATAGATAAGAAAAATTTGGGAAAGTTGTAATACCTAATCTACCTATTACATCTTGAGTCTCTGGGTTCATTTGAACCAACAAAAAGAGACAAAATGATATTAAAATTTAAAGATCCTAGGAAAATCATCGAACTCCTTGGATACGAAAATGAAAAAATTGTCAAGACAATTTTATTCGATGCAATTGAGGAAGCTAAGAAAGGATGCCTCAAGATTTTATCCCGTAAAGAAGCAGCTGAGTTTCTTCAGATTTCATTACCAACTTTACACGCATACTCCAAAAGAGGATTAATCAAGTCGTACCGTGTTGGTCATTCTGTAAGGTACAAAGTAGAAGACCTAAACCATGCACTAAAACTTAGATTCACCCACAAACATAGAAATCATGAAACGCAAAAATGATTACTCTGTGGTGGCTTTCTTCAAATCTGGTCAACCAAAAAAATGGACCTACGTTCATAATCTGTATGAGTTTAGGAAGTTTCTAGATCGGGCGCATGCCACATGGACGTATTTCAATGTGTACGATAGGAGAGAAGCCAACTACCTCAGACGGTTTTACCCGAATAATTCGGTACCTCCATTCTTAGACCTATTATTTTTTTTAACCTTTAGTATTTACACCTTTAGTAACCTTTACTAATGGTTTTAATAATACTGCAACGATTCAGATTCTTAAATCCATTATGATCGTAAAGAATTCATTTGGTATTAGTGCCATTTTAGGCACTAGAACCCAACGAAAGCATGACCTAAGGGTTGGGACTTGTACCGGTTCGAGTTTGGGAAGGAATAAGAAGTACAAACCTAAAACTCGGGCGAAGCCCAAGAAACCAAGCGTTCCGAAGGAACGTTCCATGTCTCAACGAACGAGAAGTAAAATTCGTAAGAAGATATTGGCGTTTTCGCAAATTCATAAACGACTCAATTTTGTGACCTTAACGTTTGTGAACCAAGTAAACGACGAAGACGCCATCTTGATATTCCGGAAGTTCTTGGACAACATGAAAAAGCGGAAACAGAACTTTGAATATTTATGGGTGGCTGAGCGACAAAACAAAAACCAACTGTTTCCGGGCAACATTCATTTTCATATGATTACCAATAGCTATTTGAAAATTGAACCGACTTGGAATTATTGGTTAAATCTTCAAGCAAAGAATGGAATTAAACCTCGGAATGAATCATTCAGGCCAAGTTCCGCATTCGATGTAAAGTCTATCGGCACTAAAAACCCATCTTCCATTGGAATGTATTTGACCAAATATGTGACGAAGAACCAAGAGAAGTTCAAGTGCCAGGTGTGGAATTGTTCAAAAGGCGTTTCTCGCCTATACACGGACTTTTATTCGGACTATTCATACATCGAACAGCTAGAGAAAATCTACGGAAAGAAAATGAAAGAGATCGACCTGGAGTTTTGTAGTCTAAAGATTTATCCAATAGATAAGAACTCCATTAGACTAAATCATAGTCTTAAAGTGATAAACACCACTATTAAAATAAGTTATGTGATTTGTCAACTATGGAATCCGACTCTGAGCTAACATGAAAAAATGGGTAGGTGGGCGGGCTATATATAATGGATAAGTCTTTATGGTTAAGAAATTCAATCCTAAGTAAGTCGATATTTTTGGATTTTGCAATAGACTCTATAATGGTTACCGTCTTATTGTATTCGGCTTCTGTGTTTTGAATGACTATTTTTTTCGTCTCTTTATTTCTGTGACTATCAATAATAAATGGAAGAAGAATTTTTTCATCCCATTGTCTGTTAAATTGAGGGAACGAATAGCCAACTATTACTAAGTATGAAGTGTTTTTCATGAAATTTGAAATCCTTGTTAAGTCAAGGTCTTCCCAAGCATATCGTATGTTGGACTCAGATCTAACTTTAAACTCTTCTAACTTTGATTTAAAATAATCAAAAGCATGTTTTGGGATTTCGCCCGAATATAAACCAGGACTTTTGGCAGAAATATTTTTGATTTTAATTATTTCTTCTAGTTCATTTTCTGTTCTGAAAATTCCACCGTTTAGATACTCCGTTCTAAGTAAATAGTTTTTACCTAAACTAAATTCGGAACTAGATTGTTCACTTTTATCTTTAATAGAAGATAGAATATTAACATCATATATGTCTGAAAGGGTCAGAGGTATTTGATTATCATAGTTCCAAGTTAAAACTTTAACATTCGATGGAATAGTTTTCTTTGGACCAACAAAGTTTAATAACCATAAATAATTTCGTTCATCAATAGGCATGTACTTTTTAGTTTGGTCAATTTTTTCTTTTCTTTCCAAAGTGGATCTATTCACGTCCTCCAAAGTCGCCTCACGACTAGTTTTTATATACGGGCGTTGTTTTATAACTTCATGTGTTGTGAAAATGGCTTCATATGTTAAGTAAAGTTCGGTAAGGTCTTTTAGGCTTTTATATGCACGATTATTGCCCATTACCCAATACTTTTTGGCAAGAGTGTCAATGGAGATCATATTGGAAATTTCTGTTGCAATTTCCTCCCAGTGGCCAATTTCATGTGTATCTCGAGATTTATTAATATTGTCTAGAGACTTGGCAAATTTGTTAATTACTCCAGATGTCCTTATCTGGGTTACCATAGGTGTTGCGTATGCACTTGCACCGGCACCAAGTAAATACGTTAGATCTATTTTGTTCATTTTCTGATAAAGATAATCTCGTGCAGATCAAAATATTCTGAATGTGCTGTTTTTGTGCAAAACTCCGGCCCCGAATCCGGCCCCTATGAAACAAAAAAGCCTTGTAAACATCTAGTTTACAAGGCTTTATAAATAATATCTGTACCCGGAGCCGGGGTCGAACCGGCACGATCGCAATGATCACAGGATTTTAAGTCCTGCGTGTCTACCAATTCCACCAT
>CAYZWM010000204.1:0-7393 GCA_964482155.1 uncultured Chitinophagaceae bacterium
CCTTACCTATTTCCTGCTCTTTTGCTTTTAACTCCAAAGTTGAATACAAGCGTTGAGCAATGCCCTGGCGTTGATAGTCTTTATGGACATACATAAAATCCAGGTAATTGTCTATTCGCAAAGATGCCATACCAACTATGTTGGATTGATACATAGCCACAATAAAATACTGATCCTCAATAGCTGTACGTCCACGTTCTTTGTTATCGGCCGTTTTAGTCCACTCGGCAATCTCCTCAGCCGTATAGTCTGGGGAATTAACCGCACGAATGGTTTCTACAAATAGCCCAGCCATTTCTGTCAAATCGTCTGTAGTGGCCTCTCGAATATCAATATTCATCATCATTTAAAACGCTTACAACAAAATTGCATAACTCAAAATGGTTCTCCAAATCCCGTTTATCTTTGCCGCAAAACATTGAGCATGTCTTTTACACCAAAATTTGATTTATTAAAAGAACTTGAATGGCGTGGGTTACACCACCAACATATACCCGGTATAGAAGAGGTTTTGAATACCGAGCAGGTAAGCGGTTATGTGGGGTTTGACCCAACGGCAGACTCCTTACACATTGGGAACCTCGTGCCTATCATCTTATTGGTTCACCTTCAACGTGCTGGCCATAAGCCTATTGCGCTTGTTGGTGGGGCTACAGGGATGGTTGGTGATCCTTCAGGAAAAAAGGCAGAACGGACCTTGCTTGATCTCGACACCCTCAATCACAACCTAAACTGTCAGAAAAATCAGCTGGAAATGTTTTTGGATTTTGAGGGCGAGAATGCGGCTGAAATGGCCAATAATTATGATTGGTTTAAGGATTTGAATTTCCTTGAATTTATTCGTGACATTGGCAAACACATCACGGTTAACTACATGTTGGCCAAAGATTCTGTAAAGAATAGAATTGATGACGGAATATCGTTTACCGAATTCAGTTACCAATTGGTTCAGGGTTATGACTTTTACTACCTCAACCAACATAAAAACTGCAAGCTTCAAATGGGAGGCAGTGACCAATGGGGAAATATCGTAACGGGAACTGAGTTAATACGTCGAAAAGGAGGTAGCTCTGCGTACGCAATAACCGCCCCTCTTTTGACCAAACCCGATGGAAGTAAGTTTGGAAAATCGGAAGGTGGAAACGTTTGGTTGGATCCCAAAAAAACGAGCCCGTATCAGTTTTACCAGTTCTGGAGAAATCAAACCGACGCGGAAGCGGAAAAATTAATCAAAATATTCAGCCTTTTGGACCAATCGACTATTGACCAAATCGTTGCTGATCACACAGGAAATGAACATTTATGGGGACTTCAAAAGAGACTTGCCCAAGAAGCGACTACCTGGGTTCATGGTGAAGAGGAAGCCAAGAAAGCAGAAGCTATGTCCGGCATCCTTTTCTCCGACGATGTAATGACGAATCTAAAAAAGCTGTCCAAAAATGAGTTTGTGGATGCCTTGTCTGGTGAGAAACAACTTAGCGTAGACTCTATAATTGGAATAAATGTAGTTGAGATACTTGCTATGACTGGTATGACATCTTCGAAGGGAGATGCAAAACGCGCCTTGAAGGAGAACTCAATTTCTGTCAATAAAGTAAAAGTAACCGAAGATTTTACCTTCTCCGAAGACGACCTAACACACAGCAAATACGTGGTTCTTCAGCGAGGAAAAAGAAAGCATTTCCTATTAACTGTTAATTAGCGTTATGAGCATACGAAGCATTAATCCTGGAGACATCCCAATACCCCAATTACATCAATACTTATTGGGTAGTATTGGCCCACGTCCGATTTGTTTTGCAAGCACGGTCGATTCCAAAGGCAACCGAAACTTAGCCCCCTTTAGTTTTTTTAACGTGTTCAGCGCTAACCCACCCATAGCCGTTTTTTCGCCGGCAAGAAGTGGAAGAACTGGAGAGACCAAAAACACCTTCGATAATTGTAAGGAAGTTGGTGAAGTGGTCATCAACGTAGTTTCGTTTAACATGGTTGAACAAATGAGTTTGGCGAGTTCGCCGTATCCCAAGGATGTGGACGAGTTTGTGAAAGCCGGATTTACACCGATAGATTCGGAACTGATTAAACCAGCTCGAGTGAAAGAGTCTCCGGTTCAATTGGAATGTAAGGTGATAGAAATTAAAGAATTAGGCCAAAACGGCGGTGCTGGAAACCTGATCATTTGTGAGGTGCTTAAACTTCATATTTCGGAAGAAATTATTACGGAGAATAACCATATCGATCCGTATAAAATTGACCTGGTAGCACGTATGGGCGGCAATTTTTACAGCCGCGCCAATGGCGACTCCTTGTTTGAAATTCCAAAACCAATCACGTCAATAGGCATTGGAATAGATAAACTTCCAGAGGCCATCCGATTGTCCAACCATCTAACTGGAAACGAATTGGGCAAACTTGGTCAAATGGAACAGCTGCCAAATGAAGAAGAATTAAGTAAAACGCCAAAAATGGCCTTTGAACAAGCCCTCACGGAAGCCCATTCACTGCTCCAAAAAAATCAAACCCAACTCGCCTTAAACCTCCTTATTAAGAATAGGTAATATGAACGCCAGATCGTTATTTAAACTTGTCGCATACATCATCAACTGGATCAAGATTTCGGTTTTTGCATTTCCTTTTAGTATGGCCCTTATTGCGTTAAAAATGACCGAGGTGACCACTGTTCTAGATGAGAATGGTGTAGTCGTTGACCGTAAGTTTAACGTAGAGTGGATTCTAAAATATGGTTATGACTTTTTTACCGTGGATTACAATTGGGCCATTGTGATTGCTCTGGGCTTTGGTTTAATACTCAATACCTGGCACGCTCTGTCTTTTGAAGATCTTAACGCCTCTGACCTAAAGCAGTACTTAAAAGTTCGCCAGCGATACGTCATTACTGGATCGGAAAACTGGTCTCAAAAAGACGTAAACCAATACGTAAGTGAATTGGTTAAGAGCAACAAATATTGGACACGTGTGAAACTTGACCAAAAAGACATTTGGCTTAATGTCAAAAACAAATTCGGTTTTCGAGACGTTGTTAATCTTCAATCAAGTCCCAACGGCTTCATTGTTGAAAGCAAGCCAAAATATAAAATAGACTTTGTAGACATGGCAAGAAATTTGGAGAACACACAGTTTTTAAGTAAATATTTAAAAGAAGCAAATCGTTCATGAACATTGCCATTATATCCGGTACATCTCGTGCTGGAAACAACACCATGCGGGTAGCAAAAGCCATTGAAAGACTACACCAGGCTAAAAATGACGACGTGCAAATCGTTGATTTCAGGGCCTATGACATCCCATTCTTTAATGGCCCCCCAATGGACGAAAAGAACCCATCGCCATTTCAAAAGCAACTCCTGGACTCATGGGGAAGCGCTGAGTTGGTGTATATTCTTAGTCCTGAATACAATTGGTTGATTACACCTGAACTTTCCAATATGGCGAATCACTATAGTGGCCCAGGGCATGCGCATTTATATAATAATAAAGTGTTTGCATTTGGGGGAGTTTCCAGTGGAATTGGTGGTCGGCTTCCAACAATGCAACTGTCATCGGTTTTCGAAAAACTGATCTTTTATCTCAATCAACAATCGGTTTGTTCTCCCAATAAATTTGAATCTCATTATACGCCTCAGGAACTGGATGAAGATGGCCTATTCCTACAAACTTCCGGATTCAAAGAAAGACTTCAAAAATTTGTGGACTACAGTGCACAGCTTTGCCTACGATTTAAGCAATAAAATCCTATTCTGGCTTGTTATTGCACAATAATTAGGCGATATTATCTAGATTGCGAAATGCTTTATAATTCACCAAATCACATTGGTGGCTAAATATGATTTTACTATCGAAAAAATGAGAAAAACACTTACTACGTTATTGGCTTTAACAGTATTTATTTTTACGGGTTTTGCCCAACAGACACAATTTCAAAGAAATATTGGAGGAAGTAGCACTGAAAACAGCTATGCAATTGAAGAAACCTCTGATGGTGGCTTCATTTCTGTTGGTTATACCCAGAGTTTTGGGCAAGGAAAAAAAGACGTCTATCTTGTTAAGACAGACGGTTTAGGTACCATCGAATGGGCAAAGGCCTATGGTGGGACTGGAGATGACGTAGGATGGAATATAACTATTGCACACGACTCTGGTTATGTGATTGTTGGTACAACAAATTCGTTCAACAGCTCAAACGATGATGCACTGATTTTTAAAACCGACAAATCGGGTACGGTGGAATGGACACGAAGCATTTCTTCCGATAGCTTCGAAGATGGGTATAGCGTTATATCATCGCTTTTTGGTTCAGGTTTTTATGTTACCGGGTTTGTGCGTAACGATTCAACAGGAGATGATGGTTTTCTTGCTAAACTGAACTCAAACGGAACGGTAAAATGGTATAAGAAATTTGGAAGCGACGGAAATGAAGAGGCTTACGGCCTTGCGGAAGACAATCGTGGTAACATCGTTATTTGTGGAATTACCACATACGACAGTATCACACAAGGTGGTCTTACAGGTAATTCTGGCAACTCCGACGCTTTTATTGCGAAGTTTGATTCTACGGGTGGCTTTACGTGGATGAAAACCTTGGGCTCGACTGAAGACGATGTTCTTTGGGATATAAAGGTTGATAAAAACACGTACTATTTGGCAGGTTGGACGAAGGCAGTTAGCCCTGGCGATGATGACATCTTAATTGTGACTACAGACACGAATGGGAAGGTATCTAATTCAATCATTTACGGTTCAACTGGAAATGACAAAGCCTTTGAAATAGTCGTAAAACCAGGTAGTAATGGCGATTTCGCTATTGTGGGATATGCAGACCCAATGGGCGGAGATCAAGAAGTTATTTATGCTGAGTTTAGCAGCGCTGGCCAGCTTACAGGATTTAATCTTATCGGTTCAACAGGTAAAGACGGTCATTGGCCAACTGGTATTACCAAAACACGCGATGGTGGTTTTGCTATTTTAAGTACTTCCAATTCTTTTGGAAGCAGCAGCGGTGATGATTTATTCCTAATTAAAACAAATGGCGATGGAGAAACCAATTGCAACACTATAACCGAGGTATTACAAGCGTCTACTGTTAATCTTGCCGGTAGGTCATTTGGTAGTATAACCGTTGGTATATTTTCAACAACTCCAACGCTAACGACAACAACCGTAACAAAGTCGACTGAGACAACATTGTGTTGTAAGCTTTCAGCCAAATTGCCAAAAGACGCCATTTCTCTATGTGAAGGGTCTTCGGTTCGTATTGGAACATTTGAAATTTCAGGTATGAAGTATAAATGGACCGATGGTTCGGGTAAATCAATAAGTACAGAAGCAAATCCTTTGGTAAACCCAACTTCGACGACTACGTACAAATTGGTAGTTTCTTCCAATGATAGTAAATGTACTAAGGATTCGGCCACCGTTAAGGTAACCGTAAATACGCTTCTTAAGGAAGATTTTGCTCGAGATACAAGCTTCTGCATTGGCGACTCGGCTCGGATCTCAGGATCTGCCAACATCGTATTCCATACGTGGCGAGGAAGTCACCTAAACTCTCAAAACAGATTCATAACGGTTAAGTTGCAAGACACCATTTACTTTCAGGGCAACGACATAAACAGTTGTACGTATAAAGATACCATGATCGTTACAACGCACAGTTTGCCTACCTTCTCTTTAGGCAAAGACACCACCATTTGTGAAGACGATGGAATAACATTAACCGGACCAAGTAGTATGACATCGTACGACTGGAATAAAGGAGAGTCCAGCAAGCAAAGTATTAAAACGTTCATATCAAAAGCCTTTACATTAGACGTTGTAGACAGCAATGGCTGTAAGTTTTCGGACAACATACAGATTCTAACCAATCCATCTTCTCCATTTAGTATTGGAGCAGATGACACGTTTTGCGATGGTGGTAAATTTACCATATTAGGCCCTGGTGCATTGAGCAATTACTTCTGGAACGATACGGCATCCAGCCTGCAAAACCTGGTAGTAAGAAGTGCTGGTACATACCATCTAAAAGCACACAATAGCTTTGGTTGTCCATCTACCGATACCATTGTGTTAGTGACCAGAAACAAACCTGCATTTAGCCTTGGGCCCGATGTTGGGCTTTGTCTTGGAGGTTCAAAATGGTTGGTAGGACCAGACAATATGACTACGTATCGATGGAATGTCGGCCCACCTAATGACTCTCTTCGGGTTAATTCAAGTGGTACGTACATGCTTACCGTTACCGATAAATACACCTGTGCTTATACAGATACAATCGTTGTAAACGACGTGGCTAACCCAACTATCGCGTTGAACAATGACACGACCATTTGCATTGGAGATTCACTCCTTTTAACCCCAGGAGCTGGTTTTGTTACCTATGCCTGGAATACGGGTTCTCCGGATGAGAGTATCTATGCTAAACTTCCTGGTTTTTACGAAGTTACTGTAGAGGACAACAACGGATGCAGTGGTTCAGCTTCTATGAATTTGGACACCATGACGTGTCATAATGACGGAATTGAAAATCTGGGATTAACTTCATTGAGTTTCTACCCTGTTCCCGCAAGTGATCAGCTATACATAAACTTTGAAGCGGCATCTCCAGATGAAATGGAAATTCGCGTAATAGACCTTGTTGGAAAAGTAATGTTCACCGAAACACACCAAACATATGTAGGTGTAAATGAATTGGAAGTTGACTTAAATGCATTGGCGACTGGAACATATTTTGTTTGGTTGAACAATTCGAATGGATCAGCAGCGTTAAAGATTCTAGTGGAATAAATAGCGAATGTCTATAGAGGTAAGTAGGATTTCAAAAAAATACGGGAGCCAGTGGGCAGTTGACGATCTTTCATTTGAAATTCCAAGTGGACAGGTGGTTGGCTTTCTTGGCCCCAATGGTGCAGGAAAAAGCACCACCATGAAAATGCTTACCTGTTTCATTACTCCAACCTCCGGAACGGCACGTATCAGTGGATTAAGCATTGATCAGGATTCATTAAAAATACGGCAACAAATAGGTTATTTGCCAGAACACAACCCCCTTTACTACGACATGTATGTAAAGGAATATCTGCGATTTGTTGCAGACCTATGTGGCATCTCAAAAGGAGCCAAAACCCGCGTTGATCATATGGTTGAAATAACCGGGTTAACGAGAGAAATGAACAAAAAGATCAGCAGCCTATCAAAAGGGTATAAACAACGTGTTGGAATGGCTCAAGCCTTAATGAGCGATCCAAAAGTGTTGATCCTGGACGAACCTACATCGGGACTCGACCCGAATCAAATTACTGAAATACGAAAGCTGATCAAGGAAATTGGCGAGGAGCGAACCGTTTTACTTTCAACGCATATTATGCAGGAGGTAGAA
>CAYZWM010000205.1:0-7374 GCA_964482155.1 uncultured Chitinophagaceae bacterium
AACATTTATGTCCTATCCGATCTAAGAAACACCACATCGGATTGGAACTCCTATAACAAAGACGATGTAGCTCTATTATATGATACTGACAGTCTATCGAGATTATTTGACCAACACTACCCGATCCCAGAAATTGAAAGAAAAGACATCACGATTAATCTGGTCTTTCAATCCCGCAACACAGAGGAAGACTGGATGTTTGACAAAATATCGAGCTTACTAAAGATGAATTTAGAAGACAAAGGTTTTCGGGTAAACATTGTTTCGTCCCTGCCTGAATTACCGCGACCGTGAAAGTAATCAAAGTCATTTTTCGCATCGTGTTTCTGCTGATTCACGTCGTATCAAAAATCACTGCCGTGGTGGCTGATGCCATAGCTGAAATGGCAAACAGTATTGCTGATAAACTCAAATGATAAATCACATAACAATGAACAAAAAAATAGCATTTGAAAAGCTAATGAAGTTTCTAACCAAAGCCTTGGAAATAACCCTCTATCGGGCAGGGCAAATCTTTGAACTGCTTGAGAGTTTGCTCAGCGGTTTAGTTGAGCTGATTTCAGAAACCGACCACAGCCTAAATGCTTCTTTTGACAAAGAATCGTCTATTCTCTCAAGAAGCAATCAGGGGTTTTGTTTAACTCCAAAACGAATCAGTCAATCTCTGTCGGCTCAAGGCGTATTGGTCAATGGTAATACCGGTTCTGGCAAATCAACAATAACCGTAATCCCATCAATTTTAAGTACTTATGGCTCCCAACTCATCTTTGATGTCTCGGGCGAATTACACGAGAAAACAAGCGGATCCTTACACAGCGATGGAGTAGCGATCAAGCAGATCAACTGGAATAATCCCTACCAAACCCAGTTCTTTAATCCGTTACTGCGCTGCACGACGCTAAGCCAAAAGACCAAGCTCGCCACTCAATTGGTTAGTCAACATATTAAAGAAGGGCAAAAAGATTATTGGTCAAGCTCAGCTATTGGAGCCTTAGTCAGTGTCATGCGAATCGTATGCCAATTACCAGATAAGTATCGCAACCTCTTTCAGGTTAGCCATGTTTTGGATTTAATATCATCGGAAGAAAGCCGAAAACAGGTAAACAAACTGGTGGCTATTTTGGAAGAGGAAGACAAGGGTTTGTATGATAAATACATGAGTTTGATTGAAAGTGGTGAGTCGCTTGGTGGTGTACTGGCCTCAGCCAAAAATGCTGTACAGATGTTTGCTCTGGATGAGAGTTTGGCTTTGATTACATCGCACGACACCTTGGGCGATTTTATGGCTATGCGAAAACAGCGGACAGCCATCTATGTCCACTCGTCGACCACCTCGGCGGACTATTATGCCAACATGTCCAATATCTTTTTTAATCAGTTTTTCGAAGCTTTTTTTGAAAAATTACCCAATCCCAAAGATGAGCCACATAACATCAGTTTTCACTTGGATGAATTTCCAGTGTTGCGACTTGATAACATTGATGTTATCTGCTCTGTATGTAGGAAATACAAAGGTCAAATGATGATTGTTTGTCAGGATGCCGAGAATCAAATTTCAGCCAATTACGGAAAAGCCATCCTTTCAAATTTGCGAACGAAGCTGTTTTTAAGCACATCACTGTCGATGGCTAGCCAGCTTGAACAGGAACTAGGCAAATACGAGTATGAAGACACAAAGACGGGTCATAAACTTACGCGGTCACTTTTGACCAAAGACCAAATCATGCAACTGCCTGACGACGAAGGCTTGATAACGATTTCGGGGAAGAAACCCATTCTTGCCAAACTCAGACCCTATTACAAAACACTCAAAATTCGAAAATTAACAGAGATGGCTCCCGTTTCTGGTGGAGCCGACATCAAGCCAAACGATGACCATATGCCAAAGCGATTTGATATCACAGCCTACCTCAAAGAGTGGAAGGAAGACAATGGCTTAGAACAATAACAAAGCACATTAATATTTTAAATTATGGAAATACAATCAATCTATGAAAAGAGTTTCTCGAGGAGAGACTTCTTCGCAAAACTCGAAAAAGCGGGAGCTCAACTCTCACTCGACCACACAGGGATTCCAGTTGGAATTCTTGATGATCAAGGTCATCAAAGCTTTGAACAATTGGGAATTTCCCGTGTGGAATTGGCCAAGCTTGATCTGATTCAGGATAAGGCTCGAATCAAAGTCTATCAACGGCTTAACCGTATAGACGAACATCTAGGTTTGCCCAAACAGCAAAAATCTCAGCCCAAGAAGACACCTAAGCACTAAGTCATGGATGCGGTTTTGGAAATGTATCATAAAAGTTCTTCAAGGAGGGATTTTTACAGAAAACTGGAGCAGTCTGGCTTACAACTCATCTACAAAAAAGAGCGGGTTGTGGGCTTTCGGGATGCTGGGAATCGAAGGTTTGATTTACAAAAGATTGGCGTGGGTGAAATGCAACTCGACTATTTAGATCGCAAGCAGGAAATTAAGCTCATTCGTATCCAGGAGCGTTTAAGTCAGCTTGAAAAGAAAGACAACTCACCAAAGCTAACACGCAACAGAACACCTAAACACTAGGATGAAAACCAACTTTCGATATCAAGGTGTCCATCAATACTTGGATGAAGTCTTTGGCTCGAGTACAAACGAACCAACTTCGGAGGATATCAAGGAGCACAAAAAGGTCTATTGGCGAATGTATAACAATGCACTCAAAGCCAGACGACGGAAATTGTTAAAATACGTCACATTGTCGATTGACCGTTCAGACTTTTCTGAACTTAAGCGACAAGCCTTTGCCTTAGATGAATCGATTTATGATTTGATGAAAGAGCGTATCGTAAATAATAACAGGCCGATAATTCCCAAAAAGCTCATCAATCGTCTTCATCAATCTGTGTTTGAACTGCTCCATGCTTTTGACTCATTTGAGCCAAAGATGAACTCTCCGCAGTCCGCTTTAAACCAAATCAGACATCAACTGACCCAGCTCGAAGACATGGTTCATCACTTAAGAAGCCTCTTATGATTATTAAAAGCAAAGGCTACCGATCAATAAAAGCTATTTCCAATGTTATTCGATATTGTGTAAGGGGAAATAAACTACTAAACGAGCAAGAACCGTTTTTAGTGACTCGATTTGTAAGAGACAGCAAAAACATTAAAAACGTCATCTCAGCTTATGAGGACAACGAACAACATCGAATTCACCAGCGAAAGAACACCAACAAAATCTATATGGAAATCATCTCATTTCACAGAGATGATTCCGATAAATTGACCACAGAAAACCTGCGTAAACTGGCCATCCATTACCTCAAGCAAAGAGCTCCCAAGGCAATGGCAGTTTGTACTTTGCATGTGGATCAGGAACATATCCATTTACATCTATGTCTGTCAGGAATTGATTTTGCTACAGGAAAAGCGATTCGTATTTCAAAGGGCCGATTCACCGAAATCAAACAGGAGATGGAGCGTTATCAGGATAGGGAACTACAACTAACTCAGAGCCGTATCACGCATGGTATTAAGTATAGAGAATTGGTACATGAACATGAATTACCTACTGTGGATGCGGCACTTAACAAAAAGCAAATCATCAAATTGGTTCCAGCTCTTTTTGCCAAAGCCACATCGATTGATTCATGGGAACGTTTACTTGAACCTTATGACATACAACTCTACCATCGTGGTGGAGGAATTATAGGAGTCCAATACGGAAAACGGAAATACCGTTTGGGCATATTGGGCATGGTCAAATCCCAGGTTTTAGATCGGATTGAAAAAGATCTAAAAATAGAAGCTGTTCAAAAACGAATGCTCGCTCTTGAGGACTTTGAAGACACAATATCCCCAGAGCATAAAATCAAGCGAAAGCGATAACTCCGTTACGGGGTCTGGGGTGTCCCCAGCAAGATCACTTTGGACAGGGTTCACCCAGTCACAAAGCAATCTTGTAACTAAACTCAAATGAAGCCTGTCCTATGCAGATAGGAAATCACTTTAAAGAATAATCACTGGCTGATTCTCAGCTAAGAAACACGAAATACGGTCATTCTGACCGTCGACCTATAATCTCAGGCTTGGTCAACCAATATCTTAAACCCGAAGCCTTTGGGAGGACATCTAAGCCTCCCAGTTTCACAATCTTTTTCATTTATGTTTTACAAAACCTTACCGTTTCTACCTTGGGTAGGAGGCAAAAGAAAACTCACAAAAACGCTTCACGAAAAACTTCCATCGTCCTTAGATTCCTACTACGAACCCTTTATGGGTGGAGCTGCACTGCACTTTTCTCTGCAAGCCCCCAAAGCATATCTTTCGGATGTGAATCCTCATCTTGTAGATAGCTACATCGCTATTCGTGATTCAGTCCATGCCGTTATAGCTCATCTGGCCATTCATAAAGAAAAACACAGTCGGGATCATTTCTACTCCACACGTGATAGACTTCATCTTCTTAAGGACAAAGCACAAAAAGGCGCAAGCCTTATTTATCTCCTCAAAACGGCATTTGGTGGTATCTATTCAGAGAATAAAGATGGTCGTGTTCGAATGTCGATTAACAAGGAAACATTACACGGCAGGCGTACTATTCTCGACACAGAGGCCCTTATTATGGCTTCACGTGCGCTCCAAGGTGTATCTCTGATCTGTGCCTCATTTACTCAAATAAAGCCCCATAAAAATGCCTTTTTTTACATCGATCCACCATACCATTCTACATGGTCCGACTATACAAAAAATGGCTTCAAAAATGCCGAACATATCGGCTTATCCATCTACTGCAAAGCCATTGATGAGGTTGGTGGAAATTTTATGCAGTCCAATTCCGACACGCCATTTATTCGGGATTTATACAAAGACTTTTTGATTGAAGAAGTCTATGCCAATCGCTCTCTGACACCGAATCTGAAGAATCGAGGAAAAACCAAGGAATTGCTCATCCGAAATTATAGCTAATCCATTCTAATCTAAGCAGGCGGTTCACATCGCCTGCTTTTTCACGTATCCATGAACCCCAATAAGGACAATAGCACAATACAGAAACAGCTTAAGGCTTTTTCCAAGTATTCTGAACAAGAACAGGAGAACATCTTGCTGGCTTTAACCACCATAAGTCCATTGCTCCTAGATTTAAACCAAGCTCTTAATCAAACTAAATCTGAAAATAAATTTCCTGACTTACGAAAGCGAATACCCACACCTGAGAATAGTAATGACCAAAGCTCCTCCAACTCATCTAGCACTTTCGAAAGACAAAAAGGACAGTGCCGAAAAGACCTTGCAAGTACCTATTTGGCCAAGAAGCAATTACCAAATCCTAGGCAATCAGAAAAGCCCCTGAATGATAATAGCGTGTCTAAGACGAAAACCAAAAAGCAATTCATTGCAGGCTACCATGTTATAATTACTGAAATTGATATTGATCCGAGATCACGGGCTAAGCAATTAAGGCAGGTTGCAAAAATATTTGAGATAAAGAAACTGGGTTTGAATAAAAACAAGATCGTGTAGACAGATTTACAGATGGCCAAAAATGAGACAGTGAGAATAATTAATGATTTTAATAATAAACTTACTCATTTCCTTAGAAGCAATCGCCCACCAGCGGCAACAATATTGACGAGCAAATCTTCTTTATTAATTGGTCATTCTTTTCCATGAGAAATGGGAACAATCCCTTTTTCATTTGGTTTCAGCCCTAAGCGATCCTTAAGGTTATCCATTATCTTAGAATTAATTGGACTCTTAAACTTCTCAAACTTCCTTTCTAAGTTTGCAAATGCGGTGGCACTATCAATGGTATTAACACCACAAATAAATTCTGTCCTGGTTCTATAAAGCTGTACCATAAATGCCTTACTTTCATCACCATTCTTTAGTGCTAAACTCTCTGCATAAAAGTAACGTTTATGACCAAGCTCCGTATTACCCTTTCTAAATTGTATTAACCCACTAGTCGCCATATAAACAACCTTTTGTTGAATACTTAGATCGCCATATTGCACAGCCGAAAAGGTCTTCTCCGCTTGACCAACATAGCCCTCAATCGCTTGGGAGTATGCTTTATTATTTAAAAGAATAAACTCATTTGGGTTCGATTTCAACCCAAAATCACATATTCGGATAGCTTGAATGTTATTGTCCACAATTGATCCAGCAAGATAAGAAGCCTGGTTTGCAGGAGCACTAGAAAACGGCTCATCAATCAACCAATTTAAAGTGTCATCGAAGGCTCCTTTCCAATCCCCTGTAAGTTGTTTTTCGAATGCTCTTGCTTCGAATGAGTTGGTATTATATTGATTAAGTTCAATCGGAAGACCCCCAACTTTATTTTTGGCCCAGTGGGCCTGGGCTATACTATTTTCATTAGGATCACATAGGGATTGGTTAAATAATTTCCGTGACTTTGAACCACTATGTTTGAGTTCTACAGTTGCTATGGCCGAGGTTAGTTCTGATAAAGTAAACAAACTGTGATTTTGTGATTCAATTAAAGATAGGCCCGTTTTAATTAATCTCGAAACTTTACCAATATAAGAGGTCAAAGATATTTCAGTAGCCATCAACCAAGGATCTGACTTAGTAGCAGGGTTTGTTCTAATTAATTGAAGAGCATATCCCAGACTATCTTCGTCCTTGTAATCGTACTTTGCTTTGTGTATGAAAAACCGAACTGCACTTCTAATAACAAATGGGTTCGTTGGTGCAAGCGAAATAGCCGTTTTTACACAGCGTTCAGCATTATTAATTTTACCAATGACTGTGTACCAACGAGCAAGATCAACCCATAAAACTGGATTGTGCGCAAAAGACCGAAGGTTGTTTCTGATTAGGTGAATCTTAACTTGAATCTTTTGCTCTAAGCGATCAATTGGTAATATTTCATTTTGATCTCGCTGTGGTGTGGTAGTATTTAGAACACTGTTAGCCAATGTAAAAATAGGATTTGTTTGATCTTTACAGTTCTCAATAATATAGTGGGCTGCAGTCATGGCGTGTTCCTTTTGACCACTAATGAACGCCGAATTTATCAACTCCAGGGTATTCCCAACAGAAGGGTTATCCTTCCACTTTTGCAATTGTGGTTCACATGACACCTTTGGCACTTTTGGGGAATGACCTGTGACCTGTTTATTCAATTCATTTGATCCACAGGTCTTTTTAAATCCTCTCCATCTAGGAATTACATATCTATCTGGGCGGTCTGAATACAAACTCATAGTCGAACTAGATTAGTTTAACAGGTTTAACTCAGCTAGTCTCGCCAACCGAGCAAATTGGGAAATATACCTCTCGACAGACATAGAACTACCCCTTACCAATTTGTTTTTGGGGTGGCCTCGCTTTTGTGGATCGGGGTGACAAAGTTGTCGAAGTGTGAT
>CAYZWM010000206.1:0-7317 GCA_964482155.1 uncultured Chitinophagaceae bacterium
CAAAATGCTGAAATTCGAGGCTCGTTGCTTGATGCAAACACCGGAGACGTTGTTGAACGAGCTGCTGTATTGCTTTATAACGGGGAAGACATAAAATATGGCACGTTATCAGACTCAACTGGGTACTTCGAACTATCCGGTATTCGCCCTGGCGGGTACACCTTGAAAGTAGTCTATACGGAAATTACCATGTATCAGGAGTCCATCAGTCTGACGTCTGGAGAAATGTTAACACGTTATGATCTAGAAGTTGGGGGTGCTGAGGATCTGGAGGCAATGGTTTTTAATGGTGCCAGATCGGAAGATATCGAAGAGAAAAAAGTGAAGGAGCTAGAGCCTTTTGGACCAGGACCAGAGGTATTGGTCAACCTTAACCCAACGTTAACCATGCGAAACGGCCGTATTGAAGTTGGACTGACTCGACGTGGAGGTACCGGATTTTATATAAACTCTCCTGTACAGATAATTGGCCGTGCACCTTTAACGCTAACCGGGCTTTCGGGCATAGAAATAATTGACCGTGGTGTCCCGGCAAGGTATGGCAATTTTACGGGTGGAGGAATCCAGTATAATGTCAGCCCCATCGATATTAAACCGGTCACTTCATATCAGTTACAATCGACCAGCCCGTTTAACGCCTACCACCACAACCTGGGCATTCTTTATTTATCTCGAGCATTAAAAATTCGGCAACGTGAATTCGACGAGAAAGTGTTTGAGACAACTGTGTTTGGGTTTAGCTTAATGGCTACATATAAGTTTCAAGCAGATCCTTCCCCCAGTTCGGTGAACCCGTATGTAATTACGCCAGAAGCGTTGGAAACCCTGCACGGAGATCCGCTGGTTTCCAGTGAATTAGTTGGTGGCTATGTGCCGTCGTCTTCTTTTATGGAGAATTCGGATATAAAACAACAGCAAGCCAGACCCAATGCACAGCGGCATGATGCGGAGGCCAGATTGAAATTTAGTTTTAATCCGACAGAAAATTTGTCGATCGATTGGATCAACAGCATGAATTATTTAAACCGAAGGCTGTCGCAACCAAATAATGTGCTCATGAACAGCGGTGAAAACCCCCAACAGAAATATACCTTCGTTAATTCTCAAATTCAATTAACGCATAAGGTAAAATCTCCCTACGACGCTTACGGCAATAAGGTTGATTCGTCCGAAGGTGTAATCAGTCGGCTGTCTTATACCATTGATTTAAGCTACCAACAAACCAACTCTGAAATATCCAATTCTCGACACGGCAATCGATATTTTGACTACGGCCATGTTGGTGACTTTCAGTCCTTGCAGGTTGCTCAATACAATTACATTGAAGATGGACAGACCACATTTGTGGATGAGCACGGAAATGAACGAACCTTAGGAGCTTACCATGAGTTTGCGGGGTATCGTGACTCGTTGATTGGTTTTGAACCTGGGGCAGCTAATCCTACCTTGGCGGATTATACCTCTTTTTTCTATGACCAGTTGAATGGAGAAAATTCCATTCAGGATCTGGTTGCGCGAGGTGGCATCATGAATGGACAAAATTTACCCATGTTGTATTCTTTATACGCCAATCCGGGGTCGGTTTATGGTAGTTATTCTAAGTCGTTTCAACAGAGGTTTAACCTCTCAGCGAATACCGAGTTTTCTCTGCACCCATTCAAAAACAACAGAAAAAATCGGCACGATTTTGAAATTGGCTTGTCATTTCAGCAAGATGTGTCTGGTTACTACAACCTGAGTGCTTCCCGTTTGTGGCAGCTTATGCCTTTATTGGCCAACAGTCATATTCAGAACGTAGATAGAAACAACCCCATCTTTAGTACAGATGAAACTGGACGATTTACAGATACCGTCTCTTATCCGGTCTATGTGGACCTGGAGAACCAAAAGACTTTTGACAAAAATCTACGCCAAAAATTGATGGATACGGATTACCGTGATGACAATGGCAATCCAATAACACAAAACAGCCGTATTGATGTCAATTCACTTTCTCCTGATGTGTTTGACCTGTCTATGTTTAGTGCTGATGAATTGTTAAACAATGGAAACGCATACGTTTCATACTCAGGATATAACCATCTTGGACAGCGAACTCCTGGCAAACGAGGCATTCATGATTTTTTAAATGATGAGGAAGACAGGCCGATTGACGCATTCGCACCAATAACTGCCGCTGCCTGGATTCAGGATAAATTTGTAATGAAATCCTTAATAATTCGTGCCGGTCTCCGTTTTGAGCGATACGATGCGAATCAGCAGGTATTAAAAGACCCATACTCCATATTTCCGACGTATCACGCCGGTGATGTAACTGAAATCAACGGATTAGAAGTTAGCCACCCAGTTAATATTGGAGAGGATTATGTGGTTTATGTAGACAACGTGGATCGACCTAATGAAATAGTGGGTTATAGAAACGGAGGTAACTGGTATAATGCGAATGGAATTGAATTGTCTGATCCCAGTGTGTTGGCAAATGAATCAAACTCAGGTAGAATTCAACCCTACCTGATTGACCCTGAAAACCAAATTCTAACAAAACACTCATTCAAAAGCTTCAAGGCACAAAATATGGTGTTGCCTCGAATTTCAATTTCGTTCCCATTAAATACCAGAAGCCTGTTTTTTATGAGTTACGACAAACTTGCTCAAAACCCAACCGTCGGTCAGACCTACTTGCCCTATACCACGTACTACTTTATGCAAAGTAATCTTTCGCGTGTTTTACCAAACCCCGAGTTAAAGGCCCGGGTAAAAACAGAGTACAACATTGGGTTTAAGCAAAACATTGGAATCTTTGCTTCACTCAAACTGTGGGCGTCATATGCAAATATGGCCAACGAGTTTAATCAGTTACGAATGGTACAGGCCTATCCTTATTCCTATACAACCTATTCGAATATTGATTTTTCAACGATTAGGAGATATGTGGCCGAGTATGAATATAGAAACAACCGCCTGTCTGTGACCACAAGCTATGCGTTGCAATTTTCGGATGGAACCGGGTCGAATACCAACTCAGCGGCAGCGTTAATTCAAAGCGGTCTGCCAAACTTAAGAAGCTTGTTCCCCATGTCTTTTGATAACAGACATACCATAAAAGGTGGAGTGGTTTATAACTTTGGTTCGGTGACAAAGGATCGTAGAATTGCCAAATATCGTGGACCGAGAATAGGAGGGAAAGCCTTATTCGCCGATACGTATATTAGCACCACATTCCAGTCAATCTCTGGAAGACCGTATACATCACTGCAACGCGCTATTTCTTCAGCACAAGCTGGAAATGGTGTGGTTCAACGATCTCAAACCAAGGGGAATCCTTTTGGAAGCCGAATGCCCTGGACCCATAATGTGGACTTGAGATTCAATAAGCAATTTCCATGGCATGATAAATCGGTAGGCGTGTATGTAACCATTAGCAACGTGTTAAACACAATGTTGGTAAACAATGTATATGGATATACCGGGTTGGCTTCGGACGATGGATATCTAAACTCGCCACATGGTCAGCAACAGTTAGAAAGCCAAATTGATGCCCAGGCTTTTGCCATGTTATACAAGATGAGAATGGAGAATCCACGTAACTTTGGCGCACCAAGAATGATGAATATTGGAGCTAAACTCGATTTTTAAGAATAACCGCTTCTCAATTCGTACCTGACGGTGGTAAAAACAGCTTTTTTGTAACGGTTAATTGATAATACCTTTGAAACAAGTGCAAAACTATATCCATATCTTAATAGTAGATGATGTTCATCCATCTTTGATGGAAGCATTGGATGCCCAGTCAATTCCGTATTCTTACCAACCTACGATAAGCGCACGTGAGGTAATAAAGGCAATGAAGGACTTTAATGGCCTGGTTGTACGCAGCAAAATCAACGTAGATAAACAGTTTTTAGACGCCAATCCGCAGATCGTGTTGGTCGCACGCGCAGGATCAGGTTTGGATAATATTGATCTAGATGCAGCGTCCGATATGGGGGTAACCTGTATCAACTCACCAGAAGCCAACTGCGATGCCGTGGGCGAACAAACAACTGGAATGTTGTTATCTCTGGCTCACAACATTGTGAAGGGCAATAACGAAATTGCTGAAAAAATTTGGGATAGAGAGGGAAACCGGGGGTTTGAGGTTGGAAGTAAAACCATCGGCATAATTGGCTATGGTCATACGGGAAGTGCCGTCGCAAAAAAACTCTCCGGCTTTGGATGTGAAATCCTGGCTTACGATAAATTTAAAGATGGTTTTTCTAATGCGTATGTTCAAGAGGTAAGCCTTGAGAAATTAATGGAAGAATCCGATGTAATTACATTTCATGTCCCATTGACAAATGAGACCCAAAAATGGGTGGCAAATGACTTTATCTCTAAGGTGAAAAAGCCGTTCGTTTTACTCAATTTATCGAGGGGTGGAATCATGAATACGAAGGATGTGATTCTGGGGCTGAAAAGTGGAAAAATTTTAGGCTTTGGAAGCGATGTTTTAGAGAATGAAAAAATGGCGGATTTAAGTGAGGATGAAAGCCTTGATTTAGAGACGTTAATTGGACTTAAGAACGTGATAATCACGCCTCACGTAGGTGGATGGACCCACGAATCTTACAGGAAAATTTCAGAAGTATTAGTCAAGAAATTGACTACATGGATACGAATGAGTAATAATAGCAAAAACGCATACCGACGAAATACCCATATTGTCGGATAATTTGTTTTTTTTGCACATTAATAGAAAGTTATTTAGCTTTCGCGGTTTAAAGTAATTGTATAAAAAGAATTAATAAGATTCAATATGAGTAAAAATCTCTACCTGACGGTTGTCTTGGTTTTCTCTAGTGTTTTTGCTTTTGGACAAGCCAATTTTGGTGAAATCCGGGGGAAAGTGATAGATAAGAGTACCAAGAAACCTCTAGATTACGCAGAAATTATTGTACGAAAAGAAGGAATCGGTAAAGGTGGGAGCCTTTCCGACGAAAGTGGTAATTATACGATCAAACCTCTTGAGCCAGGAGAGTACCTTGTTGAGGTGACTTATGTAGGTTATACGACCCGGCAAATTAGTGGTGTAATGGTTACTGGAAACAACATTTCATACCTAAACGTGGAGCTCGCTCCAGAAATAGGTGGAGAGAAGTTAAAGGTAGTTACAGTTACTCGATATAAAACGAACCTAATTGAACCTGATAGGAATCAAAAATCGTTTAGCGATAAAGACCTGGTTAAAATGGCCGCGAGGTCAACCGGTGCACTTGCCGCTACGTCTTCCGCAGCAAATACAACGGCTAGTGGAGGTATTAGTTTCCTGGGTCAACGAACAGATGCAACACGAGTATTTATTGATGGTGTTCCAGTAATCGGTAACTCGTCAATTCCTCAGGGAGCAATAAGTCAGGTAGATATTATCCAGTCTGGAATTCCAGCTCAATATGGTGACTTTACAGGTGGAGGTGTGAGTTACACAACCAAAGGGCCTTCTCGGTATGTGAGAAAGTCTGTGGAAGTGATCAGTTCATCCATGTTTGATCCATATCATTACAGTTACGCGCAAGGTTTTATGTCAGGGCCTTTATGGGTTAAAAATAGAGGTGGTGGAGACAAGGAGTATGTTGCTTTAGGTTTTCAAATATCTGGTGATATTAACTATTCTCAAGACCCATCTCCACGATACGGCGGAGTTTATGTTGTTAAGGATGATGTTTTAGCCGAGCTTGAACGAAATCCATTATCGCCAAACCCACAAGGAAGTGGTTTTGTGCCGGCTTCTACATTCTTAACCCAGGATGATTTGGTGTTGGAAAAGGCAAGAAGAAATGTGGACTTTCTTAGAGGGTCATTACAAGCGAAGTTGGAGTATCAACCCAATAAGAATTCAACCATTACTTTTTATGGAAGTGGAAACTACCAAAATTCGAATTCATTTAGTAGAGCGCAGTATTTATTAAACTATAAAAATAATGCGGAACGGATTAACCAAACGTACCGAACCTACTTGAAATTCACGCAGCGATTAAGAAGTGTAAATGCGGACGATAGAGATAAAGAAACAAAGTCGCTTATTACGGATGCCTTTTACACGGTTCGTTTAGATTACCAAACGTCTATTTCGAGTACAAAGAGTACGACGCATGGTGATAATATTTTTGACTATGGGTATGTCGGGAAGTTTAACCATTACCGAACGCCGTTCTATAACTATAACGATAGTGAGAAGAAATTTATTGATCAAAATGGCGACACAGTTTCCCGAAGAGGTTTCTTCGAATTGGTTGGTTACGGCGATACATTGTTGACGTATCAGGCGTCTGACTTAAATCCGGAAAGAGCTAAGTACACCAGTAACTTTTTTGACAATGCAGCGAGCCTTGACGCAAGAGTATTTTTGGATGCTCAAGTGTTTCAAGGTTTGGGGATTATTAATGGATTCCCAATTCAAAACACCTACTCATTGTTCCTAAACCCTGGAACCAACGCATCGAACTTCAGTAAGAGTCAATCAGAACGATTTAGTGCATACGCCATGGGTGAGGCAAGTTTGAATCTGAAGAACAAACACGATCTTCAATTTGGCTTAACGTACGAGCAAAACTTAATAAGTTCATACGGATTAAATGCAAATGGGCTTTGGACATTAATGCCCCAATTGGCAAATTCACACGTACTTGATTTGGATAACTTCGAAACAGGAAATTACACGGTTGGTGGAATTCACGGATATGATGAGAATGGTCGGTTTTTGGATACCGTTACCTATAATGTATATATTGATACCGATGCTCAAAAGACGTTCGATCGAAACCTAAGAGAAAAGTTGATTTCAGAAGGGAGAACAGACGTATATGGAAACGCAATTACTCAGTCGTCTTTTATTGATGTAAACTCATTGTCTCCAAATGATCTGTCTCTTGATATGTTTAGTGCAGATGATTTATGGAATAATGGTAATTCGTATGTTTCTTATTACGGATACGATCATTTAGGTAACCGAAGTCGTGTTAGACCTAGTTTAGCCGAATTTTTGTATGACAAGGAGAATAGAAAAATAGGATCATTCGCACCTATATATAGTGCGGCATGGTTACAGGATAAATTCGCGTTTAAGGATTTGATTTTTAGACTCGGTGTTCGAATTGAGCGATATGATGCGAATCAGTTCGTATTAAAAGATGCTTATTCTCTATATCCAGTACAAACTGCAGGCGAGGTTAGCTCGTTACAAGGTCGTGATATATCACACCCACAAAGTATTGGAGATGACTATGCGGTTTATGTAAATAATTCAGAAGCACCGTCGGAAATCTTAGGATATCGAAAAGA
>CAYZWM010000207.1:0-7302 GCA_964482155.1 uncultured Chitinophagaceae bacterium
TGGCTCCAGTTTTCTTTGGTTCTGCGGTTAACAACTTCGGTGTACAGGAATTACTGGACACCTTTGTCAAAATTGCTCCAGCACCACAGCCAAGAAGTACAGACAAACGGGAGGTTCTTCCGAATGAAAAGAAATTCAGTGGTTTTGTATTTAAGATTCATGCGAATCTGGACCCCAAACATCGCGACCGTATCGCTTTTTTAAGGGTCTGTTCGGGAGAGTTTAAGCGGAACACCTTTTACCATCAGGTTCGATTGGATAAAGACCTGAAGTTTAGCAATCCCTATAATTTTTTAGCTCAGAATAAAAGTGTTATTGAAAGCGCATTTCCAGGAGATGTTATTGGTTTATACGACACCGGTAACTTTAAAATTGGGGATACGCTTACGGAAGGGGAAGAAATGATGTATAAAGGCGTTCCGAGTTTCTCACCAGAGATATTTAAAGAGGTTATTAATCTTGACCCGATGAAGAGTAAGCAGCTTGAAAAGGGAATTGAACAGTTAACCGACGAGGGAGTAGCTCAGTTGTATAGACAAAATCCAGGTAATCGAAAATATATTGGGGTAGTCGGAGAATTGCAGTTTGAAGTGATTCAATATCGATTGGAACATGAATATTCGGCGAAGTGTCGTTTTGAAGCACTTCAATTTCACAAAGCGTGTTGGATGACTGGCGAGAAAGATAAAATAGATGCGTTTTGTCAATACAGGCCAAAGGAAATCGTAATGGATAAGGATGGAAACCGAGTGTATTTGGCTACCTCTCCCTATGTACTTCAAATGGCTAGATCGAATAACCCTGACGTTACGTTTCATGAAACGTCTGAGTTTAAAGTGTAATTCAGTTAATCAACTAGTCTACCAGCCGATCTTTGCCAAATGGTAGGTGTTTGTTACAGATTTAACAATACAGAAAACATGGTGGTCAATCATTTTGGCACCACTTGGGTCGATGTTGAACAAGTAATTATTAGCAGATTGTTCCAATTCCCCATCAATATTATACCGATATACCGATTCGTCGTCCAAATCTGCCACAACGAATTGCAATACCTGAGAATTGGTTGATTCCATGGTTAAACCATCTTCAGTCACCGTTGGGACGGTGAAATTGGCTAATAGATGGATTTCATTTCCAATGTTCCTCACGATGAATGGTCGGTGTTTGTCAATCCCATCCATATTGAGCACTCTCTCCAGCGTATACACCCGATTTTTTGTATAATGACCAATAAACAGAGGTACAGATTTTATGTACCGCACCTGATTATCAATACGCTCGTAACTGGTTATTCCTGAAACCATGTTATTAAGTCGCTGAACTTCAATGGCATCACCAGAAAAGACATCATTTTTAGAAACGTCAACCCGACTTAAATACTTGAAGTAAGTGTCTTGTATCTCATCTTGTTCTCCTTCATCGGTTTCAGACAATCGTGTTAATTCAATTTCCTTGATCGACGTAAACCGTTCATCGTTCCCGTTAAGTTCAATGGTAAGGGTTTTGAAATGCAGCTGCACAATCGGATTGCATTCCGAACATTTCATGCCAATTAAAAGAGTTATGTCATCCTTCGATCGGTGAAGAACTTCGCTAAAATGAATGGCGTATTGAGTGCTGTATCTGAATCCTTCCAATCTTTGCTGGTCATTCTCTCCAGTCAATAGGTTGAATACATTAAGATTTAACTCAATCTGTGAGTTGTATTCCTCTTTAAACTCAATTTCGGCTCCAGGACTTAGATATATGATGTGGTTTTTGAATGCATAAAATCCATAACTATAACCGATGGGAAGGTATTTGTAACCGCGTAAATCTGTATTAAAAAAGCGCATACCAAACCGAAAGTCACCACGATCTTTAGTCTTTAATAAAGATTTAGATAAGGCGTACATATAACTGCTATCGCTTGATATTTTAACCTCAAATGGGGTGAAATTTTTTGCTTTTACATGTATATACTGTGTATCATATTGGATCGAACCAACTTGAAAGTTCGAAAGAATTACGCCACGAGCGGCAACAAAATCATCATATTGGGAGTACTGTTTGTATAGGTGTTTGCTGACTGAATAAATTCGATTTTTGAAAATGAATATGTTTGGGACAATATCAATCGACCCAGGCCCACCTTTGACCGATTTTCTAGCTTTCTTTTGCTTTGTTTGACGCCAAATACGTTCGGAAAACTTGAGTTCTTGTGAATGGCGATCAAAGAAGTGAAGAATGACCTCATTGTCGTACGAATAGGTAAACGATTTATGGCTGGTAATGTGCACCGTTTCAGAAACCAAAATATAGGCTTCCGTTTGGCCTAGTAGTTCATAGGTGCTAGCCTGTTTTCTTTGAAACTCCTGATGTGCAGATTTAGCATTGATAAAGTCGTGTACGAATCGTATATCAGGTTCAAATTTATCTTGAGCCTGATTCGTTAAAGAACTTAGCAAAATGAGTAAAACGAAAGCATATTTCATGGTTCGGTGGCGTTGATTTGATTGATAGTCAACAGTTTACACGATTCTTACTCGTCGATCTTACGTTTTAAATCCAAGTGGTGAAAGTCGTAGCTAAAGTCAATGTTGGGTGCTATGCCTTTCATTTTAATGGATTGTGCCAGACCATTTTCATCCAAAGAAAACAGCGCAAATGCATCGCATTCCATATCCCGATATTCCCATTTAATAGCAAACGTATTTGCCTGGTAGAAGTACATTTTGCCAGTTAATTTAGGCGATCGTTTGCACGAAAACCAAAGTTGACCTTCGCGATCTTCAATAACCACCTCCCCAAACCAGGGGTCCACGTAGGTGCCTTGATAGTCTTCCATGTTTAGGTGCTTCGTATTCGCCTTTTCGACGATTTCCCAAACGTCATTAACCACGGAGTCTGAAAACGAACCACTGTTGTTGATGTAGTTTTCCATCCGTCCAACCCAATCGGCAGGTTTCACACCGATGAGTAAATCCTCAATGGATCGTGTAACTGAAATAAAACTATATCCCCCAGGATCGCAGTTGGTTAACACCACCACACCTGAATTGAGTTCGGGTAATAATACCACATGACTAAGCATACCAGGCATTCCTCCGGTATGTGATACCGTTGTGTATCCATTTTTATCACTCAATTTCCAACCCAGTCCATACGCGGTGTAATGTGATTTATATGGGGGAGGAGGCGTGGCATTAAAGGCGATGTTGGTATGAGCCTTCCACATTTCACGATGGCTTTTTGAAGAAATAAATGTCGTCGAATCACGGGTAATTCCTTTGTTGAGGTGAAGCAACATCCATTTGCTCAAATCGTTCACGCTGGAGTATATTCCACCCGCGGCCCCAATGGACCTATTCTCCTCGTAGCCAATAAGTTCAATCAGATTGCCGTCTTCAACACGATGCGCTTCAGCCACGTTGGATTTGTCTTTGAGATTGTAATAAAATGCGGCGGAATTATCCATGTTCAACGGCTTCATGATTTGTGTTTCGACAAAAGAATCCCACGACATTCCACTTAAGCGGTTAATTACCTCACCGGCCACCATGTATAACAAGTTGTCGTAATCGTATTTGGTTCGAAAAGCGGAAACAGGCTTTTGGTATTGGAAGCTGGTGATGATATCGTCAATGGTAAAATCGCCTCCAGACGGAATAAACATGAGGTCGCCTGCCCCTAAACCCAGACCCGATCTATGGGTCAACAAATCTATGATCGTAAAATTAGCGGTTACATAGGCGTCATACATCTTAAATTCAGGTATGTAATCAACTACCTTGTCAGTCCACCGGAGTTTGCCCTGATCGACCAAAAGGCCTAAGGCCATGGTAGTAAACGCTTTTGAGTTTGATGCAATCGAGAATACGGTATTCTCGTTCACCTCGGTCCCTAGTTTTATAGAAGCCGTTCCATACCCTTTCGAATGGATGATTTTACCCTCTTTTATAACCGCTACTGCAATGCCAGCATGGGGCATAGTTTCCATGGCGTGGTTTACAACAGAGTCGATATAGGCACTGTTTAGTTCCTGTGCAAAGCCCGTAAGGGTTATAAAGGATGAAAGGAATAAGATGCTGATCTTTTTCATAAACGGTTACGTTACTTATGCGTGTTTCTTAAAAATTCGAATATAATAGACTTGTTGAAAGTGAAGGTTATTTTTTTTAATCAAAAGAAAATGGGGACTCTCAATTACTTTTATAATCCTGTTTGTGGTTAACTACCAGGTAATGTGTGCTAGTTTATATTCATTTTCAGGGCTTCGCACGATGCATAGAACCGCATTCTTCAAAACCACTGCTGTAGAAGGGTCGATGAAATAATAGTCGTTTTTCTCCGGAGAGTCCACAGAACCTTCTATGTTTTCCCGGATCACGGATAGTTCGTCTAGTTCGACGGTCACAAGTTGGAGTATCTGAGGACTTTCATACAACATCTGAGTTTTGTTTCGGTATTTGTTGGGCATGGTAAAATTGGCAAGAAAATACATTTGATCACCATTGTAATCAACTAAAAGAGGTCTATTGGTGTCTAGGGCATTCGTATTTAACATACGATTTAGTGCAACGACTTTGGCCTGGTCGTAGTAGTCAAATGCGATAAGCAAAGGGGCGTTATATATGTAATCTACTTTGCTTCTTGTCCGATAGACTAAAAGATTGCCGGTGGTGACATTGCCCTTCTTTTGAAAAGTTTTAAGGCCTTTAGGTTTCAATTCTCTGCCTAATTTGACCTGGGCAAGTGCATTGAAATAGTCTGTTTGAATTTGATCCTGGTCGCTTTCTTCAGACTCGAGTATTCGTTCAAGACTAATTTTCTTAATATCCGCTACTAAAGGCTCTTGATCATTTAAGTCTACTGTGATTTCCCAAAAAGTAAGTGTTTGATTTGGATCCGGGCAATATGTACAGGTTGCCCCAATAAGTAGATGCAATCCAGTGTCGTCCCATTTTGTTAGCACATTGAGTTCTGAGGTTATCCGTTTCACGTCGTAATGTAGATTTAACAAGGGAAGTTTAGTCGTTTCCTCATACATCATATTTACAATGTTCAAGACCGGATAAGTTATCTTATCGCCGTTTTTTATTTTTCTTCGACCACCCCATGTCCAATACAAAACATGTTCTTCAAAAACTTGAAGATGTGTGATTACTTTAAGCGCTAAATAGTCAACCTGACGTAAGTTCTCATTGATTATCCGAAGACCGTATCTAAATGGATATTGATCCTTTTCTTTAAGCATGCCTCCCGAAACTATGTAGAGAAAACTCGAATCATGTGCAATTTTTAGTTCTACCGGAGTTCCTGGTGCATCCCTCGAATGTATATAAGCCGTTTTACTGAGTATGTGATCGGCCATCTCCTTAAGTACAGTGCCTTTGGCCGCCACGCGTTCAGACATTTGGGCATGTTCAAAACCAAAGGTCTTGCTTACTGCGTAGACGTTATTGCTAAAGACAAAAATGTTTGGAACTTGATCCAACAGTTCCAGGTCGAACGAATTCCCATACGGGCCTGTCATTTGGCTTTGCTTGGTCTGCGTCCAAATGGCTTCAGTATATTTGGTTTGAAAGGTTATTGGATCTAAAAAATGAATACGAACCTGATAATCATAATCGTATATTTTCCCAGTCTGGCGGGTAATGTGAATCACTTCCTTTAGTATGACAGACTTCTCTGTAGATCCTATTACCGCATAGCTACTGTGCTGTCCTATTTGGTCAGTTTCTCCGACGTCTGGTGTTTGCTTTAGAGTTCGAACATGATTGATTCTAAGGTCTGAAACGGTTTGAGCATTGGAATAGGTGGATAGTAAACAAAATAGGATGGCTAGAAGGGGTTTCATAAATCAACATTAGTCTGTGAAGCAAATCTAATCCATATAAAGTTTGAATCGAATTAACTGAGGCTGTATGGATATCTACTGCTCGAAATTTACTTTGCAGTACTTTTATTTTACCATTTGTGACTTATTAGGTCAAAACTCCCGTCAAAGGCATAATTCACTTGTTAAAATAAACCTATAAATCATCTGTAAAATGCTCTTTGCGTTTGTCTTTGGCAAACTTACCTGCATTGTATTCTGCTGATTTTCCTTTGGGAATAGACAAGCTAACCCAATCATTTCCTGTTAACATTTTGGCCAGAAAAACCATCTGTCCAACGTGATACGAATAGTGACACAACTGTCGATTGATGGCATCGGGTAGGGTATGACCCATGTTTCGGATGTAGATGAGTTGGTGAAAGTTGTCCTTATGAATTGAATCCATCGCCTGAAATAAACACGTCCAACCTTTATTCCAGTAGTCAATTAGGTCGCTTCGGGTTTTGAGGTTTTGAATTTCAAATTCAGTATCCCGGTCACGCCAGTCCTTTTCACCATCGGTTTCCCAAAAATCGGTCCACCTCGATAACATGTTGCCCGCCATGTGTTTAGCTAAAATAGCAATGGAGTTTGATTCTGGAGATATTTCATTAAATAGTTGATCATCAGATACTTGATCCATTGACTTGTCGGCCAGATCTTTGTAATAATTGAACTGTCTCTTTACGCTTGACAGGTAGTTCTCGATATAGGTTTGTTCTTTGCTCATTCTCCTTTTAAGTGTTTAAATGCAGGGCCAATGTGGTCAATAATGTCAGACGCCATTAGAGCTTCCTGTCCAATACGTTTGGCTGCTAAATCGCCTGCAAGGCCATGTATATAGACTCCAATAAACAGGGCTTCCTCCGGCGAGTAGTTTTGGCCCATTAAACTGGTAATTATGCCTGTAAGAACATCTCCCGAACCGGCAGTAGCCATGCCTGGATTTCCGGTCGAGTTAAAGTAAACGTTCCCTTGGGGTGTAACCATGGCCGTATGCCCTCCTTTTACAAGCACGTAGCATGTGTTCTTCTTGGCCAGGTCTTTCATTTTTTGTAGTTTTTCCATATCGGACTGCCAGGGTCCAACCAAACGCTCCAATTCCTTGGGATGTGGCGTAAGAATACTGTGATTGGGAATCAGGGAAAGCCATTTCGTATGGGTTGCCAATATGTTGAGTGCGTCAGCGTCAATAATCATTGGAGTGTTGGTGTTTTCCAGGATACCCTTGAGGAATTGATTGGTATCCTTATGCATGCCAATTCCTGGACCAATTCCGATGACGGCGTAATGGTTCTGTGGTAGATCACCTGGTTGAAGAACATCAAGACCTGTATTACTATCTACCATGGCTTCCGGTACAGCAGTTTGTAAGATCCGATACCCGCACTCCGGCGAATGAATTGTGAGCAAACCGATACCCGTTCGCAGGCAGGCTC
>CAYZWM010000208.1:0-7290 GCA_964482155.1 uncultured Chitinophagaceae bacterium
ACTCCCCACAAACAGCGCTGTTGTCAAACCCTTTGGCCTTTTCCCATGGCAGTCCTTTAGCCTTTAACTTTGCTTGTACATCCCGTGCCGTAAAATCGATGCCCAGGGTAAACTGAGCATAGTACTTATTGGCAAATTTGGGTTGAATACGCTTTCCAAGGCGATTTAATTTCACCACAATTTCGGCTTCATAGTGAACGTCGTTCGAAAAATCCGGAATGTAAAATGCGTCGCGTTGTCTGAGAATGGCCGAATCCGGTTTCATGAATATGACAGGCTCTGAAGGCACTTCATTACCCAACTCTTCTGCATGCTTTCTGTAATTCCTACCGACGCAAATTATCTTCATTGATCACTTCCTTATTTCAGTTCTAATAGGCCAAATGAATAGGTATCGAAGCGATTAGCCTAACGTAATTGACGCATCGCTGAGACCTTCAACCACAGCCGTTATTTTTCTCCCACTCTCCACAAATACCGCTGGTGTGGCTGCACCGGCAAGAAGCACAGAACCTGCTGGGAAGCTCTGACCATATTTCGCCGCAAGTCTTGACGCATTACAAATTGACAAAAATGGATTATCCAAAATGGCATTACTCGAATCGGATTCTTTTACTTCGTCATCGTAGTACAGGCTCATTGTCAAATTATTTAATGAATCAGGCAAATCACTCCAATCCCCAAGCACGAATGCACTCGACGAACAATTGTCTGCGATTACATCTTCCAGGGAGAATTTAAAATTGGTGTACCTGGAATCGATAATCTCGATGGCCGCACATACCGATTCGATAAATTCTGGAATTTCCTCCAGGCTGATCTCTCGATCAAGGTCTTTTTTTAGCAAAAAGGCCACCTCAGGTTCCGCTCGTGGATGAATAAACTTGCTCAACGAAACGCTGGCATTGTTTTCGTATTTCATGGTTTGAGTCAACCGCCCCCAAATCATGTCATGAACACCCATTTGTTTCATTTTCGCATAACTTGTAAAGCCCAGTTTAAGCCCTACAAAATGGTCACCACGTTTGTTTCTTTCTTCTATAGAAAGACGCTGAATTTCGTAGGCTTCTTCCTCCGTAAACTGGGTAGAAAGACTAATTTGCTCAACGGGCTTTGCATTCTTCGCTGCAGCGTCCAGATGATTTGCTATTTCTTTTAATTTCATTTCGAATCTTTGTTCTTTTTCATATCAAGGGCCACATCAAGAATCATATCTTCCTGGCCTCCAACCATTTCTCGTTTTCCGAGTTCAAGGAGAATATCTCTCGTATCCAAGCCATACCTTTCTGCTGCTCGAACACTATGTAGTAAAAAGCTTGAATAGACGCCAGCATATCCAAGACTTAAGGTTTCCCTATCTACACGTACAGGTCGGTCCTGAATTGGTCGAATAACGTCATCCGCCAAATCCATCAATTGGAAAAGATCAGAATTGTGGTCGGCGTCCATTTTATTTAATACACCTACCAACACTTCCAACGGGCAATTGCCTGCACCTGCACCCATTCCCGCAAGAGACGCATCCAGTCGATTTGCTCCATGTTCCATTGCCACAATAGTATTGGCTACGCCTAAACCCAGATTATGGTGACAGTGAATACCGATCTCTGTATCGCTCTTTAACACATCTTTAAATGCCTTCATTCGGTCGGCAACATCATTCATCAAAAGCGCTCCTGCACTATCCGTTACGTAAACACAATCTGCTCCATAACTTTCCATTAACTTGGCTTGCTCGGCCAATTTAATAGGCTCGTTCATATGCGACATCATCAAAAAGCCTCCAACGTCCATTCCCATATTTTTTGCCGCTTCAATATGCTGCTGCGAAATGTCTGCTTCTGTACAATGCGTAGCAATGCGAACGGAACGAACACCCAGCTCATAGGCTTTCTTTAAATCTTCTATCGTCCCTATTCCTGGTATCAATAAGGTGGTTAATACGGCGTGTTCTAGCTCTTCTGCAACGCCTTCCAGCCAATCCCAATCGGTATGTGCGCCAAAACCGTAGTTAAAGCTCCCCCCAGAAAGACCATCACCATGGGCTATTTCAATGGCATCAACCCGTGCCTTGTCCAACGCAATGGCTAAATCCCTTATCTGCTGTTTGCTGTACTGATGACGAATGGCATGCATTCCGTCTCGTAGTGTCACATCCTGGATATAAAGCTTCATTTTGATGAATTTATTTGAAGCGTCAAAAATACCTCTGTTTATTGAGTTGATACACTTCCTGGCTCAGTTTGTAGAAAAACTCCTTTGTTTTATATAACACCACCTCTCCAGACTGGCTATTAAGTCTACATTCGTACCATGGATATCATGCTCATAATCCTTGGTGTACTGATACTTCTTATTGGTTTTATCGGTTGTATCATTCCGGCACTACCTGGTCCACCAATTGCCTACTTCTCACTTGTAGCTCTTCATTTTCATTCCGCGGTTGCAAAACATCCTACCTCGTCTGTTTTGTTGTGGTACGCGGTTGCAGTGATCGTTGTGACTATTTTAGACTATTTCCTACCTATATGGGGAACTAAAAAGTTTGGTGGAACCAACGCAGGAAAACGGGGTAGTATTTTGGGGTTGTTTGCCGGAATATTCTTTCCAATCTTTGGACCATTAACACTGATAATCGGCCCTTTTGCAGGTGCCGTGGTTGGTGAGTTAATCTCTGGCCAAAATCAAAAAACCGCCGTCAATTCAGGTATTGGTTCCTTCCTTGGATTTGTGGGAGGCGCACTTTTAAAATTGGGGATTGTAGGGGTTATTAGCTACGAGTTTATTCGGCTGGTCTGGTAGATTGATTTTCCAACCACTTCTTCATGATTTGAAGTTCGCTTTTACGCTTTTCATCAAGGCCGTCTTTGGCACCACTAAACATAAGTTGAAACATCCATCCAGACGGCACCAGGGTAGTTATTACTTTTACGTTCGTTGAATTGCTATCCACTTCTTCAAAATTGAACTGGGTTGACAGTAATATTTTTTCATCTAAAACCAAACTGGTTTTTGCTGATTTGTGACGTGTAATCGAATCAATCGTATAATCTGTTTTGGTTACCTGGTCCTCGGATCTAAAAACCATACGCGCGCTGTACCCTTTTTCATCGAATTGACCTAAAACGGTCTCCACAGTGTCTAAACCATCTACCCAATGAACTAGTTTGTCTGGATTGAAACTGACATCCCAACATTGCTCTAAAGAGGCGTTAATTACCATCTCGTGAACAACCACATGTTGTTTAGGTGCGAACAACGTTGCAAGGAACGTTCCCGCTGTTCCAAACAATACAAAAATCAACATAAATTTTACGATCTTCATGCGGCAAATGTACGTGAAAGTGCGAGTTTATTTGGGCACTTTCTTCCACCAGACATGTCCATTTATGCGAGACTCCACCTTAGGCTGGTTCAGCACATCCAGCTGATTTCTAGCTTCTGTGGTTCCCGTAGTTCTTCCAAAGGTTACATAGTTCATTTGGTTGGCATGATCGAAATAAATATAGGTAAGAATTCCCGCTTCCTTATTTAATCGTTTAACCAGATTGTCAGCAAGATTTTTATTCTTGTAAGCCCCAAGAATCAAGTAGTAATCATAGATATCAAAGTTCATCAGGTCGATTACATCATTCGCCGTAAGAACTTTCTTTCTAGGGGTGACCACTTTAGGTTCTATTATTTTCTCTACAACCTCCTTTTTCTCTTCCTTAGGTTCTTCGGGTGCTGATGGACAACCATTGTACTCTTCGACACCTACTTCGTCTATACAAGCGTCTCTGTGATCTGGTATTCCATCGCCATCAGAATCTGGGCAACCGTTGTTTTCTTTTGTGCCAGCCAAATCAGGACATTCGTCTTCGTCTCCAACCAATCCATCTTCATCTGGATCTGGACAGCCGTCGGTAATCTTAGCGCCGGGTATGGTCGGACATTTGTCTTCACTGTCAGGGACTCTATCTCCGTCCTCATCTGGACAACCCTTGGCTCTATCGCTTCCAAACAGGCCTAGACATTTGTCTTTTTCGTCACTTACACCATCTCCATCTTCATCTGGAATTCGGTTTCTAAGAATGGGTAATTGCACACCGGCATATAGATTAAACCCGTTCGTCGTTTTTGGCGAAAAAATTCCTCCCAAATTGTCACTTCCCACATATATTGGGCCTAAGCGTACAAACGCTCCAAGTAAAATGGGGTTATAAAAGCTACCGAACACCAGGTTTGTTGATGCTTCGAACTTTCTGGTTTCGTATCTTCCGCCTAAAGCCAATACATTTTGCTTTCGGACACCTCTTACTTTGTTGCTTCTTAAGCTCTGTACATAGGAGGCATTTAAATACCAATTCTCGTCAACATGATAATCAAAATTGAGATTAAAGCTTGCAGGGAGCTTCGCAGAAAATGAGCTATCTATAGTGGTATATGGAAATAACCGTATGGCAAAAGAATCAACATCCTCTATACCAGCAAAACTTGTCACTTCCTTAAAATTGGTCCAATCTGTTGAATCTCCATTGCTATCTATGTTTAAATATTGCGTATACGGGGAATGACTAAACTTGATACCTCCAAAGTCGTTAATGGATGCACCCAATTTGAATTTATACTTATTCGCTGTACGGTCTTCCCTTTTCTTCCGGTCCATGCGATAATAAAATTCCTTATAGTTGGGCCGGTATTCATAAACGACCCCTATGTCAATACCCATTCCTTTGCCCAATTTCTCTTTTCCAAAGTAATGAAACAATCGTCGATCCGGATCTGAAAAATATCGATCGCTGGTATAGGCAGCTTCCATACTCGCACTTCGGAATCGAATGGAATCGACACCCAACAACTCATAATTCAGCTCATTTACGCTTATAAAAGCCGCTCCAAGACCGATTAAATATTTTATAGATACACCGCCTTTAAGAAAATTTTCCTTTTTGTCGTATAGGACGGTCGCATAACTAAAAGCAAACTCTTGATAAGCCAGAGCCCCTGCGCCAAATTTATTCTGTACATTGGGTTTACCGATATACCGCAGTTGGTTCGCATTTGGGGAGTATCCAGGTGCAGCGGTATCAAAATCCTCCAAAAATATTTTCAACAGATCTTCGTTCAATCGGCTCACATTTGCAAACACCCGCGTTTTTGTTGTAAACGCAATTCCGCTTTTGTCTTTAAAGCCAAACATAAACGATGGGCCCATAACTTCTACAGATGCGTACACCCTTTTTCGGCGCCCGTTTAGTTTATCTCCTAAATATGAATTGTTAAAAAATGGGTATCCATTGGAATCAATTTGCTCTGCAGGAAGATTATCAAATGCGGCCTTCCATTGGCTGTAAGGTGTCGTTACTTTTACAAACGTATTACTGGCATCTATGAATCCAGTTACCGGGGTCAATGCAAATCGGTATCGGCTATCGGCCAGGTTTGCGGGATTGTAAGATACACTCTGTAATGCACCATAATTGCTATTGGCAAATGGTCGGGCATATTGTGCTTGAGAATTAATTGAGCTGACTAAACAACAAATGAGGAGTCCGCATATTTTCATCGAAATTAGGTAACGCATGGTTAACAAAAATAAACAATGACGATGTGTTTTCTCCTATTTTGCAGAAAATCAGACGTTTAAATGAGTATAGGCTCTAAAAACGGGAAAAGCATTTCCAGAATTTTCCAATAAGATATGTCTCTACATCATCCATAATGACCGAGTTTCTTTCACAGAAATAATTTTTCTTATTATATTCACCGCTTGTAATAATTGGAACAAAAATGAAAGTTTTAAAAGTAATTGGTATTCTGCTGCTCGTAGTGGTGGCATTAGGCCTCATTGGATCTTTGGTGTTACCCAAGGAAATTAACGTGACTGTAGAAGAAACGATTGAAGCACCAATCGACGTAGTGTACGCAAACATTAGCTCATACGAAAAGGCCGACAATTGGTCTCCGTGGTACGATGATGATGAAGACATGAAGGTGAACTTTGAAGGTGAATCTGGAGCTGTTGGATCAAGTTTTACCTGGAGTGGAAACAAAAATGTAGGAACGGGCACACAAACAATTACGGCTGTTGACGTTGAAAATCATCGAATTGAATCGAAGGTTACTCATTCTTATGGTGAGGGTACTGGAAGTTGGTCTTTAGAGGACATGGGCGACGGTACGGTTAAAGCCACATGGGACTATCATGAGGAGACCGGGATTCCTGGAAATCTGTTTAGCGCTTTAATGGATGCTGAGGGAATGATGACAAATAAGTTTACGAAAGGGTTGGCTAACTTGAAAGTTATTGCTGAAGAAGAAGCAAATAATGTACCTGAAGAAAAACCAGTATATGAAGTTCAGGAAATTGATCGAGCGGCTACGAAGTACGCTGGAAACAAAGAAATTGTGAAGATGGCCGATATGCATACCTATTTTATGGAAAACATGCCAAAAATAGGCGAGGCTGCTAAGGATATGGCAGCAGGTGCTCCTTCTGCTTTATATTGGGATTGGGACACGGTTAACCATCAATCTGAAATGACGGTAGCCATGCCAATAAGTGGAGATGTTGCTCCAGATGGCTATGAAGTTTATGAGCAACCTGAAGGTAAATACCTTTTGGTCGACTACTATGGCGACTATTCACAATCTGAAGCTGCACATGGTACGATCGGTGCATATATGGGTGCCAACGGTTTACGTATGAATGGTGCAGTTATGGAAGAATATTTAACTGATCCAGGAGTAGAAATGGACACAACCAAGTGGCATACACGAATATATTATCCTGTTGCTGCTGCGGAAGTGGAAAGTTCAGAAGACTAATATTTAAACACCTTATTAAAAGTCATTGGCACCTGTGTCAATGACTTTTTTATTCAAATAAATTACTATGGGAGCTTATTTCAACAGCGCATTCACCGACTTTTTTAAGGGACTAGCCGCCAACAATCACAAGGACTGGTTTCACGACAACAAAAAGGTTTATGAGAAAGAGGTCAAGCAGCCTTTCACCCAATTAGTGAATGACCTAATAGACCGAACCGGCTCAGACTTATTGTCTAAAAATGCCACGTTTCGCATTAACCGCGACGTTCGGTTTAGCAAAGACAAATCGCCATACAAACTGCATGTTGGTGCTGTTATTTCAGATGGTGGACGTAAAAACATGGAAATCCCTGGTCTATATGTACACTTTAGTGCAGAAGAACAATGGGTAGGCGGAGGCATGTATATGCCGAATAAAGAGAATTTGCTCAAAATTAGAAAAGCCATTATTGAGAATCCAAAAAAGTGGAACACCCT
>CAYZWM010000209.1:0-7253 GCA_964482155.1 uncultured Chitinophagaceae bacterium
TACAACGGCTATCGTTATTCCGAGTAGCAGCGCCCCGCCCAAAATAAGGGGAAACACGAACATTAATTTTTGCATAATTAAAGCGTCAAAAATAGGTGGTTTTTGTGGTAAACAATTCGAAGAGAACCGACTTATTTATTGTGGCGATATTGATTATAACCCAAATAAGCGATCCAAACAGCTACGATACCAATGGCTTTATAACCCTGTATTGTAAGATCAAATAAACCCAAAACTAAAATCATTGAACTTCCGAGCACCCAAAAGGCGTCCATAATGGAAATGAGGTTGACCAATTTTTTGTTTTCCAGGTGTTTGTTTGCAACGGAATAAACGAATAAACCGAATCCGACTAATAGAACACCAATCACCGGTAGAATCATGGTATTGGTAAACCCTAAGAAAGATTGCAGTTGATTTGAAAACAAGACCATGAACAGGCCCGTTAAGGCGGAAAACAGTGCGTTTATGGTGAGATACGTTTTAAGTTTTTTCATACATCTACATAGTTACTCCAAAAGTGATTAATTGCGTCTGAAACGGAAGCTGCTTTGTCCACAATCATAAAATGATGGCCACCATCAATAATCACTTGATCACTATGATTTGCAGGTGGAAACAACTTGTCATTTCTTCCGTTTATTTTCAAACAATTGGCGAGGCGTTTTGTGTTTTTCCATGTGGTTATTTTTTGCAATGCCCATCGAACGAGTTTTGGTTCTGTGTCATCAAGAATCGCCGCAAGTAGCTTTCTGTTTGTTGCACCAAATAGCCAGGTTATCAGCCATTTAGGTGGCTTGAATAGAAATAAAGGCAGGTTTGGTATCAATTGTGTGCGCCCAACCCACTTATACGTTTTAGGCAATTCGGACGCGACTTCAACCGAGGAAATTAAGACCGTACATACAGGTCTGGTTATAAGGCTCATTTCTACGGCAAGCATTGCACCAAAACTCACTCCCAGTAAGGCAAATGGCTGAGTCTGATCAATCTGTTTAACCATGCGTTGAGCATAGGATTTCAACGTTTCATTCTTTCCAAATTCAATCCATTTTAAGACAACTATTTTGGGTGTCACTATTAAATATTGAAACACACGTTCATCAGCGCCTAATCCAGGTATGGCATAGATGTTCATTTAACGTTGAGATTGAAATGGGACGTCGTATAAATATATCGGAACGCGCTTTTTTATTATCATTTTTTCTGCCTTTTCCAGTTTCTCAAATATTTTGCCAAACTCGGCCAAACTAATCTCGTTTCTCCTTTCCAGTTTTACTTCCATAAAGGCTGAAATTGTGTGGATATAGGCTTCGAAATTAATTTGTATATCGTAATCCAAATCCAATGATCTACTGGAATCGGTTCGCGTCAATTCAAGAAGTTTTACTCTAAAGTCACTCAAGCTTACGTCCTCTCCATTAAAAACCAGTTCATTATCTGAACGTATTCTCAATTGAAAAGCACTCTCCTGACGGCTATAAGGTGGTGCAGGATTGTTTACATCGTACTCAAACCAACCCCAACCATATGATACTGGCAGCAATGAACTGCAGTAATACTTAGGATGCGGCCATTGGTTATCAGGGAATACTGCATAGGCCACTTTACTGACTCCTATCTTCATGGATTCTACTACAACCTTGCGAACCATCTCCATAGGCATCTCATTGTCAACAAAATAACGAAATGTTAAATATGGTCGTAGGACCTCTTGCCTACTCAGTAGGCTCATTTCTGTAATGTCCCTTAATTCCTCCAAAGAAAATTCCTCGTGGTCAATGCTAATTTTAAGCTTACCATCTATTGGAGACTTTGCCAAATAAGTATCAAAGAGGAACGTTTTTTTGTAAATATACTTGTACGCAGAAGATGATGACAACTGCATTTTATAATGATACATCGTATTGTGATCGGCGAAATATTGATCTATTTTTTCACTGTTAACCACATTTATATGTGCCAACGGAAAACTAAGCACACCATAAACGCAACAAGAAATCATCATCCAAATTTGTCCTTTTCTTTTAAATAATCTTACCAGGGTTAACCATGAGTTTAGAAATAACACCAGAACAATAAGACAAAGCAGCGCACCATGGTGTGGACTAATTTCCGAAACGTGAAACTCCCCATACATTCTCCAAAACACCAAAACGGCGTAAAGGAAACCAAGTTTAACAAGCCAGGAGATACCGTACCACCATAAATTCCACTGGTCGTGAACCACACGTCTCAGACCAAGGTGTTTAATCGGAGCCTGGTTTCCGGGTTTCAAAAACCAACTTTGAATGCATACTCCCTGCCCAAACAGGAGTGAAATAAAGGCAACCATGTAGTTTTGGAATAAAAGTTCGCTGGATGTCATTGTGCTCATCTCTCCAGCCCACAACACTGGAAAGAAACGTATTACATCTCGAATTCCACTCAAAAAGCAATACATCACCACGGCTGAGACGAGTCCCGTAATGACTCCAATTCCCATTCGTTTATTGGAAATGATTGGAAACTCAGGATGTAAAAATCGTTTTCTGAGCGCCATGGTTAGTGTCCAGACATTACTTGATTTCGTTAATAATTGCCGCGATACCGGCCTCCAAACCGTCGTAGTACCCTAAAGTTTTAAATCTGGGAATCATAACAGAATCGATAATCTGTTTGGTTTCTTCATTCGTCAACTTGTTGACTAAGCCTTTGCCATTTTGGATATGCAACGCTCTTTTGGAAGGAACTACAAGTATGAGTACGCCATTATTTTTGCCTTGTTCACCTACCTCCCACTCATTGGCCATAGCCAATGAACAGTCAAATAAATTGTCAAAACCATAAAGGGAGTCTACGGTTGCTACGACGATTTGATTCCCAGATTTTTTTTGATGTTTGGATACGATATGGGTTAATGTCTTTTCTTCATCGGTACTTAATACCCACGCAAAATCGTTTATATATCCAACGGGTTTTGGGAATGTTGTGGGCCTTTTGTCTTGTACACAACTAAGCAAAATAAGACAGCCGACAAGCATCAAACTACGTACGAACCCTTTTGTTGCAATTAATTTATTCATAATGCTTGAATTTGGTCTTTATGATCGGTTTTAGTTTCAGCTATTTTCATTCAATTGGATATATGAACCAAAAGTAATAAAATAATCGAGACACTTCCGTCCTATCCAAACCCAGACCCCAGACTTCCAGACGCTGCGGTCAGGATAAAACGCGCATTCCTACACAATCAAGACGCTTCGGTCCTATCCAAACCCACACTCCAGACTCCGATCTCGCCCCTACCTTCGTTTTGTAAGATTTTTTGCAAAAAAAAAGAGCTGGTCATAAACCAACTCTTTCTTGGGTGGATGATGGGGCTCGAACCCACGACCCTCGATACCACAAACCGATGCTCTAACCAACTGAGCTACAACCACCGTCTCGTTTTTTGAGGATGCAAATTTAGCCTTTTTTGATACTTTCCCCTACTTTTTTCCAATGGAATGTAATTTATTTTTTACCGTCTTCTCGAGCAGAAAACAGGCCCACACCTATCCACAATTGTGCAGAACAAAATACCAAACCGTGTGTATTCGCAGTTATTTTTGAAACATACATTAAATAAGTACTATGCATTCGGCTATACGTATTCGTCTTGGTTTTACGGTTTTGTTTATCACAATGCTGTCTTCGGTAGGATTTGCACAAAAAACGCAGGTTTATGAGCAAAACGAAGAGCGGTATTATCACGCAGTAGAACTGTACAACAAGGAAGTATTCGGTCCTGCAGCTGAAGAATTCGAACGTTTTTTGTCTTTAGAACCAACAAAGTCTCTTCTTACAGATAAGGCCCAGATGTATGCTATGATGAGTCATATGCAACTCGACCATCAGAATTACGATAGAAAACTGGAACGATACATCAAACAAAACCCACAAAACACGTTGCATAACCTGGCTATGTTTGAGTTGGGGAACTACCACTTTAGCAATCGCAAGTACCGAAAAGCAGCTAAATACTATGCTGAATTGGACCTTTCTAACGTACCTAAGGAGTATTGGGAAGAGGCAAACTTTAAGATGGGATATTCCTTTTTTAAAACGAAGGATTACGCTCAGGCTAAAGCGCACTTCAATAAATTAAGAAATCAGCAGGGCGAATACTACGTTGAAGCAAATTACTTCTATGGCTATATCTGCTATAAGGACTTGAAATATGATTGTGCTTTGCAAAGTTTTGAGCGAATCAAAGACAAAAGCGCCCCGGCCATCATGCATTTGTACATTGCTCAGATCTATTATGCCCAAAAGGGATATAAACCTTCTCTAGACTACATTGGGCAGCACCGAAACGACAAATACAAACAGGAATACGACTTGTTGGAAGCCAAATGTTACTTTCAACTAAAGGAATTTGACAAGGCGAAACCTCTTTTTGACGAAATAGACCCTCAATCGAATTACCTAAACGATGAGGACATCTATATGATGGGATTTACCCAATACCTCAATGAAAATCATAAGAAAGCACAACAGTCGTTTGTTCGCATTTCAGGTTTGGAATCTGGTTTGGGACAACTCGCTAACTATCAACTGGGACAAAGTTTTCTGGCCACGAATGATAAACAGAAGGCGTTTCACGCTCTGGGTGCGGCTAAACGAATGAATTTTAACCTGGAAATTCAGGAATTGGCTCATTTCAACTATGCCAAACTGGCTTTTGAGCAAGGGGCACAAAACAACGCAATCCAATCCACACAGAAGTTTATTAAGAAATACCCTCAAAGCGAGTTTCTAGACGCCGCCAGAGGAATGTTGGCTGACATGTTGGTTACGACAAACAACTATCCTCAGGCCATCCGGGTGCTGGAAGAAATTAAATCGTTTAATGCTCAGAGTAAAAACATATACCAAAAAGTCACGTACAATCGAGCAGAACAACTCTTTATTGAACGTCACTATGACGATTCTAAAGTCTACTTTAATAAGTCGCTTCGGTTTACCAGCGACAAATTATTACAAGCACAAGCCTATTACTGGTTGGGAGAAATTGATTTCCACTCCAAAAAGTACCGATCAGCCAGGAGCAACTACAGCCGCATGCTCAATATGTCATCGGCCAGTAGGAGTAAATACTATACCAAAGCGCTTTACAGTATGGGCTACACCCACTACATGGAGCATGACGTGAACAAAGCACTTAATTACTTCAAGAAGTATGACAAGACAGCAACGGATAGAGGATCGGCTGTATCTAACGACAATGCCTTGCGATTGGGCGACAGTTATTTTCTTAAGAAACAATACGACAAAGCGATTAAGGCCTATTCCGGCGTAGCCAATGGTAGATACCCACAGAGTGATTACGCCATTTTTCAGACTGGAATAATTTATGGCCTGAAAAGAAATCCATCGCAAAAGGTGAAGACACTAAAACGGATTGAATCGAAATTTCCCAAGTCTGATTTTGTTGTTGATGCTTTATTTGAAATAGGAGATACGTACTTTAAATACCTAAACAAACCCGAAACGGCTCTCACCCTGTTCAACCGGATCATAAACAAACATAAAAGCAGCATTTATGTCCCACCCAGTAATTTAAAAATAGCACAAATATTTTTTAAGAGTGGAGATAACAAGAAGGCCATGGAATATTGTAAAAAGGTTATTGAAAAATATCCAAATACAAGCAGTGCAAAGGAAGCCTACGATCTAGGCGAGTCTGTTGCCATGGATATGGCCAACCTTGACGAATGGTATGTCTATGTGAATCTAAAAGGGAACAGTGACATGAGTGTTACCTATCAGGATTCAATGCTTTATGAAACTTCCCTTAAAAAATATCGAATGGGTGACTGTGCTGGTGCAAGCAAAGGATTCACTGCCTATAACAAACGGTTTGGCAAAGCGGGTTACTTCGTTACTCAGGCTCACTATTATCTGGCAGAATGCGCATACACGAACGATGAATACGACAATGCCGTAGAGCATTACAGGTTTGTGGCTGATCAATCGTTGAGCGAGCATTTGGAAGATGCTACGTATAAGTTGGCAGAACTACTTTACTGGCAGAAGAAAATCACTCAAGCCCTACCCTATTTTAGTAAACTTGAGCGATTAGCCAGCACCAAGCTTCACTTTACCTCTGCTGTAATTGGTCAGATGAGATGTAATTACACATTGGGAAACACCAATGCTGCTAAAAAGAATGCAACAGATGTATTGCCGATAGAGAATATTGAAACAGAGTACTTGATCGAGGCGAACCTGGTTTTGGGTAAGATTCAGTTTCACTCAGAAAACTTACTGACCTCTATGTTCCATCTGGACTTTGTGGTAAAAGAATCCAATACGGAAGAAGGTGCAGAAGCTCAGTATTATCGATCCATAATACTTTACAAACAGGGCAAAAACGACGAAAGCATCAATGAAATATTTGAATTGGCAGACAATTATGCTACGTACGAATACTGGGTTGTAAAGGGCTTTATTTTACTTTCCGACATCTACGTGGCTAAAGAGGATTACTTTCAGGCCAGAGCGACCTTACAAGGTATGAAAGAGGGATATGACGGCGATCAGGCCATCATCGATGAAATTGATGCAAAACTTGTGGCATTAGATGAGCTTGAAAAACTAGAGGCCAGTGATGAGCAGGGAATGGAAGATGAGGAGGAGGGTGATTAGGCCTTCAGTCTAATCTTGCCTTTTAGACTCCTTATATTCCTGGTAAAGAGCGCGAACAATTCCATCTGACAGTCCCATCTTAGGGACAAATATTTTGTGTGTTCCAGTCTGTTCAATTACGCGTAGGAATATCTCACAGGCAGGAATTATCACGTCTGCACGATCTGGATTCAGGTTAAATTGGATGATGCGTTCTTCGTAACTGAGGCTTTTGAGTTCTTCATAAAACCCTTTTAAGGTATTTGTTGTAATATGAATATCCGTATTACGTCGTCTTCTCAACTTATAAATCTTATTAATGTTACCACCAGATCCGAGCATTGGAATGGCACTATCTATGAGTTTATGTAGTTTTAACCAGTTTTTGAGCCTCTTCCACTCCTCTTTTTCTACCTTGTCGAACATATATCGAATCGTTCCAATATCGAACGACTCACGATAAGATTCTTTTTTATCGTGAAAGGTTAGCTCCGTACTACCCCCACCAACATCCACATACAGAATTTGATCCTTTGTTTTGATAAACTGTGGAATTTCTTCCCCTGAAATTAGGTTAGCTTCCTGATCACCCGATATAATGT
>CAYZWM010000210.1:0-7184 GCA_964482155.1 uncultured Chitinophagaceae bacterium
GCTAATTTAACCTTATTTATCTGACTTAAGCCTTGAGTGCGAATTATAGTTTTTAGAAGAAGAAGAAATCTCACAAAATGGCTGATAATTCATAGCCACCCTGTGGTTTGGAAACGCTTTCTAAGTGACCAAGTGACCACATCCTAAAGAAATGGATATGAATAATGTATTAGAACAAAACGCAATATTTCAACGTTCCGTTTTGTCTAACCAGTAATCGGTACCTTTAAACTCTGATTTCTTTGGCGGAATAATTCATAGATCGTTCCAGGCAAGGATCATAACCAGAGGTAAAAAGCTATTGATAAAAGATAAAATGATCGAAAAGACCCCATTGATATTCGAGTGGAGTTTGAAACGGATGAATACTATTAAAACACGATTAATGAAACAACTTCTTATACTTTGCCTCCTGGTTTCATCGGTGTGCATAAACACCCTTGCCCAACAAACCATAGGGGTATTTACCAATACGATCGAATCGTTTAACGGATATACCCTCTTTGGCCCAGCAAAAAGTAAGGACGTATACCTCATTGATAATTGCGGAGAAAAAGTTCATAGTTGGACCAGCAAATACGTTTCGGGGTCACCCTATTTATTAGAAGATGGAACGCTGTTAAAAACAGGCGGATCAGGCGCTGAAATGATTGATTGGAACAACAATTCCATCTGGCAACATTCGGTAAGTCAATCACATGGCCAGGCACACCACGACATTGAAATCCTGCCAAACGGGAATATACTGCTGATTGTTTATCATGAAATATCTCAAGCTGACGTCGCTTTAGCTGGAGGTAATACCACGAATACGTCGATACTGTCTGAACAAATTATCGAGATTAAACCCGACATAGCTACTGGACAAGCGACCGTGGTATGGGAATGGAAGGTGTGGGATCATCTTATTCAAGACGTCGATAACGCATTAGCCACGTATGGAAACATATCTGAAAACCCGGAAAAAATAGATTTGAATTTTATTAATTTGAACCGAGCGGATTGGTTACACATAAATGCTGTGCATTACAACGAAGAACTCGACCAAATCATGCTGAGTGTACACGACTTTGGTGAGATTTGGATTCTGGATCATTCTACCACCACCAGTGAAGCAGCTGATACCACCGGTGGTAAATATGGCAAAGGAGGCGGTCTGTTGTACCGTTGGGGGAATCCACGTGCCTACGACCAGGGTAGCACTAGTGATCAAAAACTATTTGGCCAACACAATACCCATTGGATTGCCGATGGACTCCCCGATGCCGGAAAAATACTGCTGTACAACAACCAGGCAGGTAGTCCGGTTAATCAAGATTATTCGACGGTTAATACGTTTGAACTTCCTGTTGACGCCAATGGTTTTTACAGCTATTCTGGCGGTGCCTATGGCCCAACGGATTTTTCCTGGACGTATAAGGCACCCAATCCAACAGACTTTTTTTCTGGATCGATATCTGGAGTGCAACGCTTAGAAAATGGGAATACGCTGATTTGTGAAGGCGTTGGTGGGCGATTGTTTGAAATAGACGCTAGCGAAACCATCGTTTGGGAATACATTAATCCGGCAAATAACCTGGGTCCTATTGTGCAAGGAGTTGTACCCCAGGATAACAATGTTTTTCGATGTCTAAGATATGCCGCCGATTATGCCGCATTTGATGGAAAAACACTAACTCCCCAGGGTTATATTGAAATTGGTTCTACCATTACCTGTGATCTATTTCTAAGCGGAAATTCTTCCGTCGAAGTAAAGGACATAAGACCACTCGTTCAGCCTAACCCAGCACAAAGTTTTATTCGATTAAACCCGCCCAACAACACATCCGAAGACCTGGTTATCAAAATATATAACCTCAACGGACAACTGTTAATACATACCATACGACCCAAAGGAAGTACAGAGATCGAACTGGATATCAACGAATTAAGCAACGGCATCTACTTTGTGGTCGTATCCAGTTATTCTGACGTATGGACGGAGAAGTTTATGGTATCCCAATAAACAGGCTGCAAAACATAAAATAAGTACTACAATCAAGGATTAAAAGGTTAATTTTAGGGTTACCGATTTCATTGGTTTATGACAACAGAAAACGAAGGTATTTACTGCCCGGATATTACATCCTATTTGGAAATGATTCACCTGGCACACACTCAAAAACACAAAGACTTTCATATTGTGAATTTGGATGAATTCACTCATACCCACATTGAAGAAGAAAAACTCTCCCTAAAAGTCAATTCACGAAAGCTTGGGTTTTTCCAGATCTTTATCAGCAACAATCACGATGCTACGTTGACTGTTGACGGTACAAAATACAATGGGATGAAAGTGGGTATCGTCTTTATTGCTCCTGACCAGGTGGTATCATTCGATGTCAAAAGCTTTAAAAAAGGAACCATTGCCTACAGCCTCGTTTTTTCATCCGAGTTTTTGAGCATTGCCCAATCGAACTACAGTCTCTTAAAAAATTTCCCGTATTTCAATGTGAACTGTCCGCCCGTTTACACCTTAACGGGAGAACAAAATAAAGTCTTTATAGACCATATGGACAAAATATATGGCTACTTCAAGGACTTGGATAAAGACAATCTTGAAATTATTCGTTCGTATCTGACCATTATGCTTTTCGAAGCCAAAACAATGTTTATGGAAGGTGAGGTTAAAAGCGTTGCCAATTCACGGGCTGAAGAAGTAGCTTATCAATTTGAGGCCTTAATCCTGCAAACTAAAAGTAAGAGGCAAAATCTGGAATACTATGCGAATATCTTAAACTTCAGTTCCATTTATCTTGCGGAATGTGTCAAAAAAGCAACGGGTAAAACGGCCAAACAAATTATTACGGAATACCTCATTTTAGAGTCCCGGTCATTGCTTAATCAGTCCACAAAAACCATTAATGACATTGCTTTCCAACTGGGGTTTAGTGATACGTCTAATTTTATCGCATTTTTCAAGAAAAACATGACTTGCACACCAAGCCAATATCGGAAAGCGTCTATGTTAACCCAACTGTCTGTTGTTTGAGGGAGTGTTTGAATTCTCGGCCCTCAAGGACGAGCTATGATTAGATGGTGATCCCTTTTTTAGTCAAAACGGTTTCAAGGTTTTTCTCAGTTAGTTATTTTATTTATGTTCGTGATCTATGGAAAAAGTAAGGCAAAGCGTACTGGTATTTATTCTAATGACTCTTCTGGTATCGTGTGATATGAGCGCTTACCATAGCGATGAGGAGTATCAGTCAATTCGAACTTTATTCGAATGTGATGTAAGTGTTCGGAAAGGCGCTTCTTTTGCTTCAGGACAAGGAAGTAAGTCATTATTATTATTAGAAATAACGAATAGTAAAATACTGGATTCAGAGGAATATTTTATGGACTTTGCTGGTTCGACTATCCCACTTATGGCCTTTCAAAATTTAACAGAACAAGGCATTGAAGAGTTTTCGCATATCGAGGTAACAATTCTGACTCCTAATAGCGAGATAGGAGAATATGTTTACACATACCCCATTAGCGATTTAAAGGTTGTTAATGAGAACTTTGAACATCTTTCAGAACTGGTTGCAAATGAACACAACATGAGTCCGCTGGAATATATGAACTTTTTTGATTTGGACTCTTTTGGTGGGAATGCAGTGGCATTCGATAAATCATTTGAGATATTGCGAAATAAAGAAATGGAAGTCGGTGGAGTAAAATCATCCCAAATAGTCGGTTTTGACCTTGTCGAGCTTGAAAGCTCGGAAAAAGGAATTGCGTTTTGGAATAAGAGAACCTATTCGGATAATTACTTGGTTTTACAGTATCTGTACAAATATGATTCAGAAGATCCTAAAATTATTGGGCTCGAAACCAAATAACCCTTTGGGCCTTGACTCCCGGCGGCCTGCTGTTTGAGAGAGTGTGTGAGAGTAAGGCCTGAAGATAGTTCGTCTTAATTAGTGTAATTTGCATGGAACCCATACTCTATAACCAGATGTTGAAAAAAGCAGTTGCTCGCAATACCTTATCGTCATCCTCATGAAAGTTGTCATCATAAAACGTTTCAAAGACATGCATCCAAAACGGATAAATTTTGTCAAACTTTTGATTGATTTCAATACGGAGATAGGGCTAAAATCAGCAAAAGAACTTATGGATTTAATGTTGGATGGCATACCCATTAAATACTCAATTGAAGATCATCAAGTGATTCCATTTGTAAAAAAGCTGGATGAATTGAATCTCATTTATGCAATAACAAATGGATGACAACAATTGTCTGTATTCCAGGGTACTGTATCAAAGACAGGTTCAAAACATAGTGTATATTAGTCACAACATGTTTTTGTCCAAGCGCTGGGCACAATATAAATGCTCATGAACAAACTTTTTCTAGCGATATTTTTTCTGATATTAATTGGATGTCAACAATCGGTTGAGTTCAGTGATATCGAAAGAAGAAATGGTCTTTATATAAACGTAACGACGAATAATCCACTTGACGGAAAATATAAAACAATGACATCTATTGGAGGCACATACAATGGAAATCATGTGTCAACATTTGAGTTTGACAAAGGAATTCCCAATGGAGAATGGACATATACTTTTAACGGAGATCCAATTCACAGTGGAAAATACTTAGTTCAAAACCAATTAAAATCTGAAATAAATTCTTTAACTAATTCTATAAGAACAGATATAGATCTTTGGGAAGAGGGCGGATACTGGATGCTTAATATAGAATTGATTTCACCACAGAAAAGGGATTCGGTATTGCTAAAAAATATTGTTAAAATAACTAATGAGGCAATACTTGAGAAGTATCATTATAGAACTGTTGATGTATTTGATGTGAGTGACTCGACAAATGAAAAAGTTTACTGGGAAAAAGTAAAATAAAAGTAGTAAACACGTCTGTCCGTAGTCTGAGGCGCGGTTTGAGCAACGATGACTACAGACTTTATGAACTCCAATTCTAAAATGGCTTTTTGTCTGTAATCGCCCAGTCGGTTTCCTTTGCTACAGACCACGGATAGTTATGGTATATTGGCCCGAATAAACGCTTACACACTTGTTGTGTGCAATTAAAAACTATAAATGGGCCTTTTTGATTTTTTAAAAGCAAAGAAAGACGACACGAATTGGGATGAGATAAGATTAACGGATCAAGTTTACCCTGCCACTTCAATATCCATTTTGATGATTCAATCCGAAAATGGGAAGCCAGCAACTGGATGGGTTGACTTAGGATATAAGGATTATGCTTATAAGAAACACTGTCCGTACAACCTACAATTCAATATTTGGATTGACGAGTCCACGCCAGAAGAATTAGATATGGCAACTATCGAAGATTATTTTACGGACATTCTCAAAAAAGAGTGCGTTGTGCATAGAGTTGCAAGAGTTGCTACTGATTTTGGGATGATTATGGATTTATACATTGACAATCCAGAATTTGCACAACAAATACTAGGTGAACTAAGTGAAAGTGACGACAAGCTTGTTGAATTCGGTTGTGGTTTTAATCATGACCCAAAATGGCAGGAATTTGATAGAATCAAAAATTGACTAAATAATAAGCTGCTAACACTGTTTATGAAATCATGGCACTCTTTGAGATGGTACACATGTTATTCTAACAGTTGTGGTGCATTAAATAATGGCAGATATTATAAATGATATTGACGATTTGTTTTCTATGTTCCATGACTTTGAAATCGTTGGGTTAAAACTGGACGAAAATATGTTAACCATGGAAATTCTTCTTCCTTGGAGCCAGATGTGGGACATAGAAGATTATAAAATGACCTTTCTTTTTGGCGGCTGTAAAAATTTAAAATGCCACTATTGGAAGCGTACAAGTAATGAATTAAAGAAATGGAAAAAAGGAGTTTATTATCCAAGTGAAGAGCTCGTAACAACTGATCCAAATAAAATTGTGGAACTTGAATTAGACGTTCAAAGTCGGGAATTTAATGAACCTAACAATTTTGTACTTCATTGCAACAGTACAAGTTCATATGGAAATCAAATTGGTCAAATAGAATTCGGAAGAATTACGTTGAATGCAACAAATTATCAAATATTTGATAACCAAATGAAAGAAATGACACTTGACAAAATGAAAAGTTGGGGCACGGAATGGTGGGACGGAATTCGAAAAATGTGAGACGAACAAAAGGAAAATAAATAACGAAGCGCCAATAAGAGCTAAAGAGAAAAGCCAAACATACAAAAGCAAAGAGTGTTATCGCACACATTGCTTTTTTCACCAACACTGAAAACAAATAAATGTTACTAAACATAACTACAACACATAAACCCGCAACAGACTTAGGCTATTTGCTACATAAGCATCCAGATAAATTACAATCCATTGATTTATCAATTGGAAAAGCACATATATTTTATCCTGAAAGTTCATATGAAAGAACCACCGCTTCATTATTATTGGATATTGACCCAATTGATATGGTAAGAGGTGGTAGAAACTTATCTGGTAGAGGTTTCTCTTTAGGACAGTATGTAAACGACAGACCTTATGTAGCTTCATCCTTTATGAGTGTGGCAATTGCAAAAGCATTTTCAACCGCGATGAATGGCAAATGCAGTAAAAAACCTGAATTGGTAGATATTAAAATGCCATTTGAAGTTAATATTTCGGTCTTACCTGCTCCAAAAGGCGGAGAAATTCTTATTCGGAAAATGTTTGAGCCACTCGGCTATTCAGTAGACTTAGAGCGACATATTTTGGATGCGAAATTTGTTAATTGGGGTGACAGTAAATACTTCACCTTAAAACTTAGACATACCCTTACTCTCCAAGAATTACTATCACATTTATACGTAATGATTCCAGCTTTGGACAATGACAAACATTATTATGTGAGTCAAAATGAGATTGAAAAACTATTAGCTAAAGGTAAAGGGTGGTTGGGGAATCATCCCGAAAAAGAACAAATAACCAAACGTTATCTATTTAATCTTCATTCTCTTTCAAGACAAGCATTAGAACAATTAAATGACGATACAGAATCAGAAGAATTGTTAGAAGATACACAGACGGACGAAGTAAAAAGAAAAGAGACTTTACATCAACAAAGACTTGCATTGGTTTTAAATAAACTCAAAGAATCAGGAGCTAAGCGTGTTCTTGATTTAGGATGCGGAGAAGGTAAATTAATACGAAT
>CAYZWM010000211.1:0-7143 GCA_964482155.1 uncultured Chitinophagaceae bacterium
TACCCTAACGTTGACCACTTCTCCGACCATTGAATTGGGTAACGACACAACTATATGTGTTCGAAGCAAGGTTAAGTACGGCGTTGATGGAGACTTTGCTCAATACATCTGGAATAATGGAGAAGACGGCCCATACATTGAGGTTTCCGATTCTGGATTCTATATACTCAAAGTTATTGACCGACATGGATGTTTTGATGACGATACAGTCTATGTGACCGTAGACCCCGAAGCGCTGCCGAACAATCTTTTTATTCCAAACGCTTTTAGTCCGGATGGGAATAATCTTAATGAACTGTTTCCTTTTAAAGATTTGATTCCTCAACCTGAGTATCTGGTTCGGGTGTATAACCGCTGGGGTGAAAAAATATTTGATTCAGAAGTGCATGGCCAACGTTGGGATGCCACGTACCAGGGCATGCGTGTTGAACCAGAGGCCTACATTTACATCATAGAATATCGCGCTTGTAACGGGGAAATGAAGCGTACAAAAGGAACCATTACGGTTATGGAATAAATCTCCCGAATTCGACGAGACGATTTTAGTCAAGCACAAACACGTACCGATAACATGCTTATCCCTTATAATTCCAGTTTATAAGATTGCCCTAGATGCGGGATTTCTATTTGGGAAAATTTCTGATCTGTGAGCCCCTCTTTAAATGCTTCCTGTCTTTTAAGATCACCATGAACGAGAAAGATTTTCTTTAACTTACCTCTATTGAGGTTGTCTAAATAGTCTAACATCTCCTGCTGATCACCATGGGCACTAAAGGAATCCAGTACTTCTACTTCAGCTTGTACCTTGTAGTGCACTCCATATATCCGCACTTCTTTGTCACCCCCTCGTATTCGCCCACCTAGGGTACCTGGCGAGCAATAGCCAACGACCAAAATTGTATTACGAGAATCACCGATGTTATTGGCTAAATGGTGTTTAACCCGACCCGCAGACATCATCCCACTTGCACTAATAATTATTGCCGGGCCTTTCAAATCGTTAATTTTCTTAGATTGATTGACACTGCGCACATACTTCAAATTATTAAAGCCAAAGGGATTGGGATCTTCACGCATATAATCCAATATATGATCATCAAAACACTCTGGGTGCATGGTAAAAATATCCGTCGCATTTACTGCCAGCGGGCTATCTACATATACCGGTATTTTAGGAAGCTTCCCTTCTGACTCCAACTGATCAAGCATATACACAATCTCTTGAGTTCTCCCCACACTAAATGCGGGTATAATCAGTTTCCCTTTTTTGACAACACAGGTATTTCTAATTATGTTGAGTAGTTCCTGTTTGTTATCTGGAATTCCGCCATGTTGTTTCCCTCCATAGGTCGACTCACATATTAAATAATCCACATCATCAAGAGGTTGCGGGTCTCTCAAAATAGGTCGATCCGGACGACCGATGTCACCTGTAAACCCAATAAATTTGTCGTATCCACCCTCCATTTTTATTCGAAGTGTTACACTCGCGCTACCCAGTATATGACCACTATCTCGAAATCGCACCGATATCTTATCATTGATTTTGTACCATCTGTTGTAGCCCACTCCAATAAACTGCTCCAAACACGTTCGAGCGTCCTCGATTTGATACAAGGGAGCAACAGGCTTTTCCCCAAGTCTTGCTCTCCGCTTATTGACATACACCACATCCTTTTCCTGAATGTATGCACTATCCATGAGCATGATGGATGCCAGATCTCGCGTGGCACTTGTACATATCACGTCACCTTCAAAACCGTCTTTACACAACTTCGGAATTCGGCCACTGTGATCAATATGGGCATGACTCAATATCAAATAGTCAATTTCCGCCGGGTCGAATAACCATTCGCGGTTAAAGCCTTCATACTTTTTTTGGTGGCCCTGATACAACCCACAATCGAGCAATATATTCGTTCCGTCGTCAAGGGTAATTAAATGGCAACTTCCAGTAACTGTTTGAGCTGCACCACAAAATTTGATTTTAGCCATTGGTAAATCCTGATTTACAAGGTTAATCTATTTCCAACAAAAAATAGAGCCCCAAAAGAGCCCTATTTTTCAATATTTATATGTGAATATTCTACTCCATCACACGAATAGCAAACGACTCTTCATCCCCATCTGGCATGATGCCATCAATGAGAATTGACCCCGTCTTATTTTCAAGCAATTTTGCCACATCTTTCGTTGTATAGACCCGTTGCTTATCAATCATTGTTATTACAAAGCCTTCTGGAATATTTTTATCCTTTAAAGGCCCTTTCCTAATCTTTTTGATTCGAACACCATTCGATACTTGTAGGTCAATTTTTTCGCTGTGTCCCAAATTCTCAAATGTTCCACCCAAAACAACCTTCTCTTCTCGAACTGCGTCCGTCGAAATTTCATTCTCCCCGTCCTTGCTCAGTAACTTCACTGATTTCTCAACCCTTTTTCCCTCTCGGTTTAAGACCACAATTATATCATCGCCTGGATGATATCTGCTGATTTCTTCCTGCAACTCGGATGCCTTGTTAACCTCTTCTCCATCAATGCTAATAATCACATCACCGGCCATAATCCCGGCTTTATCTGCGGCGCCATTTTTAACAACGTTGGGGATGTATACTCCCTTAATTTCTTTGATGCCTTTTTCATTAGCCAATTCAGCCGTAATATCCTGAATTCGAACGCCCAGCATAGCTCGTTTAACCTCACCATATTTATGCAAATCATCTAAAATCTTCTTCGCAATATTTACTGGAATGGCAAATGAATAACCTGCATACGAACCGGTTTGTGACGCAATAGCTGTATTTATTCCGATCAGTTGCCCTTTAGTATTCACTAAGGCTCCTCCACTGTTGCCTGGATTAACAGCAGCGTCCGTTTGAATAAAATTCTCTATAGCATATTCACTGTTCTGGCGCAACAAATTGATATTTCTTCCTTTCGCACTTACAATTCCAGCCGTCACTGTACTTGTCAGGTTAAATGGGTTTCCCACAGCTATTACCCATTCTCCAACTTTTAAGTCGTCCGAATTTCCAAAGGACAAAAAAGGCAAATCGTGCTCTTCAATCTTAAGAAGTGCCAGGTCCGTTTCCGGGTCACGCCCAATCAACTCTGCAGCATAACTCCTTTTATCATTGAGAATCACTTCAATTTTAGTCGCATTCTCTATAACGTGGTTATTTGTTGCGATATAGCCGTTATTCATTATGATCACCCCTGAGCCTGATCCATGCCGCGGCTGATTTCGTTTAAACCTCGGATCATCAAAAAACCCGAATGGATCAAACATTTCTGTTGTGTTGTCGCCTGAAGCCACATCAATTTCGGTTTTGATATGAACAACCGTTGGCGTCGCTTTCTCAGAAACCGCCACAAAATCTCCAGTGGGTAGAGTGCCAACCTCCTCCTGGATCGCAAATTGTACCTTCTGCTGCTCCTCAAAGGATTGGGGCATTGGTTTATCGCTAAAAAAGAAGTGGTTTAACCCAAGGGCCATTACACCTCCAACAAAAGCAATTGCTAAAATTCCTAAAATCTTCTTCATTTTTCTTTATTCTACGGTTATTAACATATGCAATATTAGGCATGATCCTAAATTGTCATGTATTTTTCGATATTTGTAACGTTTTAAAAGTTAAAGTTCATTTACATCGTTTACCAAATTCGATTAAACAATATTAACGTTCTACCAAATGCTCTTAAATAAACGTTTTTCTGATTCTCAACTCGTTGAGGAGATAAAGGCAGGTAATGAAGATGCATTGGTTGTTATGTACAAATCATATTACGCGATGATTAGGAACTTTATACTTAAAAACAACGGTTCGGAAGACGAAATCGATGATGTTTTACAAGATGGTTTGATTGCCATTTGGAGAAACGTTAATAAACCGGATTTCTCTCTTACCGTAAAAATGAGCACTTACCTGATGGCCATAATCAAAAATCTATGGTACAAACAGCTCAAGAAAAAAACACGATTCACCGTCGTTGACGAATCTCTTCAGGAAAAAATTACAGCTGATGACATTTCCACAGACCACCTGGATCACCACGTTATTCGCAAAATGGTGGCAGAGCTAGACGAGACCTGCAAAAGACTGTTGAGCTATTTCTATTTTGATGGTTTAGAAAACAAAATCATAGCCGAAAAAATGGGTTTCGCCAATACGGATACGGTAAAATCAAAGAAATATCAGTGCTTTAAACGGCTACAGGCTGCTGTAACGTCTCAGTACAAAAAGGAAGACTTTTTCAACTGATGTCATGACCAAAGAACAACATACACACGAGTTGATCGATCAGTACTTAAACGGTGATCTTGCTGGTCAGGATTTGGATAAGTTCAAAATCCGCCTGAAAGATGATGCTGACTTTTTGCGACAGGTTCAGGTTCAAAAAGCGATTATCCAAAGCATCGAATTTAATCGAAATGCTGAATTAAAAGCTCTGCTGACAAGCGCCACCTCGAAAAGGAAGTTTATAATCCCTTTTGCAAAAAGACCTTTAGCAATTGCAGCTACATTGTTATCTATAATGGCTTTTGGATTGGTCCTAAAAACGGTTCTGCCGGAGCAAATGAACAGGTTATCGAGCTCTGAAGAACCTGTTGAAGATGTCGCCCAAGATAATGAGCAGCAGTTGGACATTCCGATTCTGCCCCTTGATTCGCAGGGTAAAGTTGTGATTGTTGCCCAGGCTACATCGGGTGAGAACGATAGCAATAACAACCTCATTGTCGAAGTAATTGAACAAGCTGATGAAATGGATGACGATAGGGATGGTTTGCTTTCAAACGATTCGGAAGTTGACTTTTCAGAATTAAAGAAGAACGAAGACCAAATAGATGGAAGTAATGTTCACGCACAACGAGACAGCATGCTTGGAACTAAGTCCGTGGTCTTATGGGCATATACCTATCAGACACCTGAACTGGCGACTAAAGACAGTGAGCGATTTGTAGAGGCGGAAAAGGTTGGAAAAAAGAATGCCAGTCGAAGAAAAAAAAGAAAGCAAGACGATGATTTAAACCAAAAGGCGGACGTGTTAACCACAGATGTCGTTGAGAAGGTATTGATGAAACAACAGTCTAGCTCCATAAGAGTCGAATTTTGGCACAGTATCGTCAACTTCAAAGGCTACAAATTTGATGGTTCAAAGCTTCTTTTGTTCGACACTCCTCAGGACATTGCCCTAAAAATTGTGCGCTTCAACAGCAAGACTTATTTGAAGAAAGGTGGCACATATTATGTGCTTAACCCAAACAATAACTTTAATCAATTGTCTAAGGTTACAGACACGGATGTTCTGACAACTCTAAACAAATAATTCGACCCTCCATTGACGCTTCATTTTGAGAAATATCAAGGTACTGGAAACGATTTTGTAATGATCGACAATCGATCACAAGCAATCTCAACTTCACAACTACCTGTTTCAGCCATTTGCGATCGTAAATTTGGAATCGGTGCGGATGGTCTAATTGTTATTGAGAACCATGAGAGCCTTGATTTTACGATGATCTATTACAACGCCGATGGGACTCAAAGTTTCTGTGGAAATGGAAGCAGGTGCGCTGTTGCATTTGCCAAAACTCTGGGTATCGTTAGTGCATCCACTAATTTCTTATCGACAGACGGGGAACACTATGCCGAAATCAATGAGGACAATGAGGTTCGCCTGAAAATGCACGACGTAAGCCATTACGAAAAGCGCGGAAACGACTTTGTCATTGATACAGGATCACCACATTACATCATATTCAGTGACCAATTGGAATCAAAGGACATCGTTACTGAGGCACGCAAGATTCGATATAACAACGAATTTGCGCAAGAAGGTATCAACGTCAATTTTATACGTTCAACACATAGTCGCCTTGAAATACGCACCTATGAACGAGGCGTTGAAGACGAAACATTGAGTTGTGGCACAGGAGTAACTGCAGCAGCCCTTGCTCAGTATCTTGAATCCGGCTCCGACCAGGCTGAGAATCGCATTGCAGTTCAGAGTCAAGGGGGCAATTTGTCGGTAGAATTTTCTCACTCCGACTCCGGTTTTCATACCATTTTTCTGACCGGCCCAACACAGAAAACCTTTGAGGGTACCATCGATTTAAATTAAATCCGACACCTTACCATTTTTCTATACCACCTTCTTCTATTTTTGCGCCGTGCAGAACGTGAACAAACTTTTTTGGATTTTTGCAGGCCTGTTTTATATCGTCCTATTTTGGCTAACCAAAGAAGACCCTTTCTTTGGAGATGCAATCTCATCGATATCGCGTGCCGCTAACCATATTTATTCCAGTGGGTTTACCCAGATTAGCTATCCTGAAAATCTCGACCCAGGTCACCCCCTTACCTTTCCGATAATTCATGCGGCCACATGGCGTGTTTTAGGAAAAACACTCTGGTCGAGCCACCTGATTCATTTGTTGTTTAGCCTGGCCACAACCTGGCTTATCGTAAAATGGGGCAAAAAAGAAGGCTTTGAAAAAGAGGCTTATATCGGAGGCGTTCTGTTACTCATCACTCCGCTATTCATGGCTCAAAGCGTCAACCCGAATATGCACTTGCCTATGACGTTTTTTGCGCTTGGATTGGGATATTCGTTGCGTTACAATAAGGTTTTAGGCCAGGTACTATTTTCACTTGCTCTGGTCGTAAGCCACCTACAGGGACTGTACTATTTAACCCCTATTTGGGTCTGGTGGTTCCTCACTCCTTCCGACAAATCCTATACACATAGGGTCGTGTACTCCATAAAAATACTGGCAATTCCCGCTTTTGCGTTTCTAGCCTGGCTTTGGTATCACTATCAGATCACAGGCTGGGTCCTAAGCTCACCTGACTATGCTGGACATAGAGGTTTCCCTGGCATGAAGAGGTTCATTATCAATTTGATTATGTCGGATTGGCGAATGGTAGATTACGGCCAGATTGCACTTTTCATTCTTCCTATGGCCGCCCTGATTAAGAAAAAAGCGAATTGGAATTGGAAACACCCCATGGTGCTTTTTCTCATCATTTATTTATTTAATGCGCTTGCCTTAGCGGCCACAACCAAGACCGGCCCAATGCATCGATACTTACTGCCGTGTCTGCCTTTTATTATTCTGGCAAATCTGGAGTATCTCAAAAA
>CAYZWM010000212.1:0-7118 GCA_964482155.1 uncultured Chitinophagaceae bacterium
AAAACGTATCAAACAATTGATCATCCAGATCATTGCGATCCGTGATCACTAAAATTGTGGGGTTATCCAGTGCCAGTACAATTTTCCCCGTAAAAAACACCATTGACAATGACTTGCCACTGCCTTGTGTATGCCAGACTACACCACCTTTGCGGTCGCCTTTGGGCTGTTCCTTTACCCCTGACACGCCATAACTAGCAGGGTCTTCCATCACCTGACTAACAGGTGTTTGTTTCTCTAGCGTATGACCCGTTGCCCGTAAGGTCGATTCCACCGCTCGATTCACTGCATAATATTGATGATAGGCGGCTAATTTTTTAACCGTTTCGATAGTCACCACGCCTGTTTTAGGGTCTTCGGTTTTCGACTTCTCAAACACAATAAAATGGCGAATCAAATCCAGCAGGGTTTCTTTATTCAGCATCCCTTTAATCAAAGTTTCTAACTGACTAACCAGATGGGAGGCCTCTTCCTTGCCATCGGCGGTTTTCCAGCTCATAAAGCGGCTTAGCCCTGCCGATAATGAACCCGCCTTGGCTTCCAGACCGTCAGAAACAATCATCAAACCATTGTAGGTAAACAGACTGGGAATGGTCTCTTTATAGGTTTGCAGTTGTTTATATGCCGATCTCACCGAGGCGTTTTCATCGGCGGCATTTTTAAGCTCAATCACCACCAAGGGCAAACCATTGACAAACAACACCACATCGGGGCGTTTATTCACCCCATTTTCAATCACGGTCAACTGATTGGCGACCACAAAATCATTGTTTTCGGGGTTGTTAAAATCGACCAGCCAAACCAAATCACCCCGTTGGTTGCCGTCTTTGTGATAACTGACCTTGACCCCTTCGGTGAGCAGTCGATGGAAAGTCTCGTTATTGGCGAGCAATTCAGGGGAGTTAATGCGGTCGATTTCTTTGATGGCCTCAATCTGGGCATCATGGGGAATGGTCGGGTTGATTCTGGCTACGGCATCGCTCAAACGAGCAGACAATAGAACACTTTCAAAACTGCTGCGTTGTGAGTTGTCAGAGTCGGGGGCAATATCGGGAGCGTAGAGGTACTCATAGCCCTGTTTTTGCAACAGCTCGATACAGAAGGTTTCGATGAAATTTTCGGTGAGTTTAGTCATTTTTAACCTCCGTGCTATTGAGCATGTGCATAATCAGTCGAATCAGGGTTTCTTTTTGTTTCGGGTCAGATTCAGCTACCAGCAATGTCAACGCCGCAAGTCCCGTATCGTTGATAATAGGTTCACCTTGAGCATTGAGTAATCGCCCGTTACGGTTAAGAAAATCAACAAATAAAAACGCACCACTGCGTTTATTACCATCAGAGAACGGATGGTTTTTGACCACAAAATATAAAAGGTGGGCGGCTTTACTTTCGATCGTTGGGTAAGCAGGTTCACCAAATACACTTTGTTCCAGATTGCCAAAAATCCCCTGTAAACCTTCCGCGCGAGGGCGGGCAAATAAATCAGTGGCTTCACCACGTCCCATAAGGGATTTTTTTAATTCGCCAAGCAAATCCATTGCAGTTTCGGCTGAGGCTAAATCACCACCTGATTGACCTGTTGGTTCATCCAGCAAGCCTTCATCATAGCGTTGTAGCCATAAAAAGGTTTGGGTGTAACGACTGACAATTTCGGTTAAACCACGTCCTGCCTCAAGGGTTAGATCAGCTGATTTGGCGGTTTTGTTAATCAGTTTAAGTGCTTGTTGCAAGGCTTGGGAATTTTTCTCAAAGCGTTGTTGATGCAGGCTGTAGCCCTGCAATAATATTTCCTTGAGTCGCGCCGTTGCCCATATGCGGAATTGGGTACCTTGTAAGGATTTAACGCGATAACCAACGGAGATAACCACATCAAGATTATAGTGATCGACTTGATAGGTTTTGCTATCTTGCGCAGTTGTCGCAAATTTTGCGACAACTGAATCCTTTTGTAGCTCACCTTCTTTAAAGACATTATTAACATGCTTGCCAATCGTTTTAATATCACGATCAAACAACACTGCAAGCTGCTGTCTGTTTAACCACACCGTCTCTTGCCCAAAGCGGATATCGATTTGTGCTTGACCATCGTCTGTTTGGTAGATTTCTATTTGGTTTTGTTTATTCATGACAGGCTATCCTGATTTCACCACTCATGAGTTTGGGCAGTAAAACATCTTCAAAACTACTATGTTGTGGATTGTCGGAATACCCCAAGGCACCTTCTCTGACTTTGCCATTCACCTTGTCAGGCGCAATATCAGGTGCGTAAATATACTCGTAGCCCTGTTTTTCCAGTAGTTCGATACAAAATTTTTCAATCACATTTTCGGTAATTTTTGTCATACCATCCATTCCTCTATACCAACCCCGCAGGAATACAGTGCTGGTGGTTCCATTACCTGGTTGCCGCCACCACCATTTAATTTATCCAGCGCCCATTTTTTAGGGTTATTCATAATATATTGCGCAATACGATCATATTCATTTTCATCACGGACAATATGTTCCCAATAATTACGTTGCCAAATACGTTTATCAAACGATGGCAATTTTTTTTGTTTCACCATTTTGATGTATTTGATCGTCGTATGTCGTTTAAACGATTGAATGATCGTCGGTATACCCATTCCCGTACCCGTACCCGTAGGGGCAGATTCCATATCTGCCCTTTTATTATCCAATACAGAATCCGCGGTTTGGGTGGATATGGAATCCACCCGTACGGTGATTTCAATAATGCCGTGGATGTGGTTGGGCATGATGATAAATTCATGTAATTTTGTATTTGTAAAATCATTGGGAATTTCATGCCATATTTTACCAATCATTACCCCTGCATTATTTAATTCCATTTGATCATGGGTGGATATGGAATCCGCGGGTTGGGTGGGTTGGGTGGTTTGGGTGGTTTGGGCGGTTTGGGCGGTTTGGGCGGTTTGGGCAGATTGGGCGGTTTGGGCAGATTGGGCAGATATGGAATCTGCCCCTACGATTTTCCCAAACAAATTTTCCTGATTTTGGGTGCATATCGTTATAAAATAAAACCCCACCTGTGAATAATCGTAATTTTTTAATCGAATGGATTTTCGATGATGGATTTTTGGATTAAATTTATTCATGTAGGGGCGGATTCCATATCCGCCCAAACCGCCCAACCCACGGATTCCATATCCACCCTGTTTTCACCATCGGATTCGCCACCTTTTTTGGCGTTTGTTTGGGGGGGTGTTTGGGCATTGTTTTTGGCGTTGGGTTGGGCGGATGATATGGAATCCGTTGTTTGGGCAGATATGGAATCTGCCCCTACGGGTACGGGGATATATCCATTGGAATGTGTGTTAATGATAATATCCATTTTTATATCACCGCCCGTATTTCACCTGACATTAATTTGGGCAGGAGGGTGTCTCGTAGGTTTTCGAGGGTGCGGATTTGCCCTAGATTAAAAATTACCCCATCAAACAACAAACCAAGCTGTTCTGAATATTCTCTAATTTCATGTTCACTAAATTTGGGAAATTCACAGTTTTCAATACCTGATCCACTTATATTGGGTTGGGCACTACCTGTTGCTGTATTTTCAATATAGTCTCCACCCCAATCAGACTTTAAGTGAAGATAAGCGAAAAACCTCACGCCCTTATATTTTTCTTTAAATAACCCAACTCGCTGATTAAGCCACAATGAGCTTTCTGTTTTTGGAATAATTCCCATTTTCCCAATTTTTGCACCTGTCATTGCAAAAAGCACATCTCCCGCATTAATTAAAAACCTGCCATCTACTTTTGAAATGGTCTTACTTGAAACAAAATCCGTTATTTGAATATCAACAACACCTCCTGAGATGTTTTTAATTTTTAATACCTTATTTATACCTGAACCTTGGAAATCTTTACTTTTAAATGCGTAACCATTCTGAATACTAATCAAGTCTTTAACAGATGAGTTAAACTCTTTATCTGATACCCAGCTCTCGTATAGCGTTTCAGCCATCAGTTCAAGGGTTTTGTTTTGGCGGTGGAGCAGGTCGATTTTATCATCCAAACTGCTTAATACTTCGGCAATGGCATTTTGTTCGGGGAGGGGGGGAAGGTAGAAGCTATATTCTCTAATCCCCTTCAAGGGCACATTTGGAATAGTTGTTCCTGTGGCAACTTCATTAATATAATACTGAAAATCTCTATTACAAAAATTATAGTATATGAATCTTTTATCTGATGTTTCATTCACATTAATAAAACAAGCACTTTTCCCTAACATACATTTTTCACCATTGTAAAATGCAATATTCCCAATAGTTCCATTTATTGACAATAAAATTGTGCTACCTGAAATTGGATTTTTATACTTTAGGAATTCGTCATGGCTAACTTTTTTTGTATCAGGTTTTATTAGTATTTTACCGTTAGAAAGATTGCTGCCATTGATAAAATAGTATTCGCCGTTTTCACTATATTGAGGAGTACCATGTAAACCATCACCAATTTTTGATGTTACCTCTGTTAACCTAACCTCCCGCCAATCATTCATCTCCAACTCTCACCTTCGCCAGATTCTTTATAATCAACTTATCAAAATCACTCTCAAAGAGGCGGTCTTGCACAATTCTATATTTTTCAAATTCGCTTTCGGCTCTGTCTTTTGCAATCTCTGCGGTAATTTCCCCTGCATCCTGTAAAACTGCTCTATCGTCATACTCCAAAAACAGGTCGAGCCGTTTTGCCCAGTCTTGCATTGTCATGGGGATTTTTCGTTTTGCTCTTGCTTCTGCCAAATCTAAATAAGCATTCACAATTCGGCCTAATGACTCCATCTCATCTTTTGTGAGGTAGTTTTTAGCAATAGAGACATCGGTTTTTAGAACTTTTCCATCGGGTGAGTTTTTCCAGGTTGTCAGCCCCATTTTATCTTTTTGACTATCGGCTCTTTTATAAATAAGCTCGGCTGCTGTATGCCCGTGTATTCCGTAGTGCAACTTATTTTGAACTTTAGCAAAAAAATCTTTGGTGGTTTTTGTCTCTTTGTTATAATCAAGGCTTGTTGCATAAATATCAGTTACTTTTTGATAGAACTTTCGCTCTGAAAGCCGTATCTCTCTAATCTCAGCAAGTAACTCTTCAAAATAGTTTTCATTCAGATATGAACCGTTTTCAAGACGTTTTTTATCCAGCACAAAACCTTTAATAGCAAACTCGTTTAAAACTTTTGTCGCCCATTGTCTAAACTGTGTGGCACGAACAGAATTTACTCGATACCCAACCGAAATTATTGCATCAAGATTGTAAAAATCAATATTGCGGCTAACCTCACGCTTGCCTTCGGTTTGAACTGTCCGGAATTTCCGGATAGTTGCCTCTGTAATTAATTCGTTTTGTTTATAAATATTTTTCAAGTGTTCGTTTACAGTACGAATATCAACTGCAAATAGCTCTGCTATTAATTTTTGACTAAGCCAAATAGTTTCATTTTCATATCGGGCTTCAATACTATTTTTACCGTCTTGAGCGGTGAATATCAAAAACTCTGCGGTACTATTTCTTATTAGTGTGGTTTTTTTAGCCATTCAACTGCACCTTGGCTAGATTTTCCATAATCCGTTTATTCAAAATCGTTTCTTCTTTTAGCTGCCCCTCAAACTCCGCTTTCAAACTGGTAAAGCGTTCGGCAAAATCAAAATCATCCTCTACTTCTGCCAAGCCCACATATCGCCCTGGGGTGAGAACATAATCCAGCTCTTTGACTCGCTCGATGGGGGCGGCATTACAAAAGCCTTTCACATCCTCATAATCTCCTTCTGGATTCCGCCAATTGTGATAAGTGCTTGCAATGGTTTGACTATCCTCTGCTGAAAGTTCACGAGTACGGCGATTGATCAAATGCCCCATATTGCGGGCATCAATAAACAGAATTTCGTCTCTTCGGTCTCGAAACTTGCCATTGGCACGGTTACGGCTCATAAACCATAACGAAGCGGGGATTTGGGTATTTAAAAACAGTTTGGCAGGCAGGTTGACGATGCAATCTATCAATCCCGCTTCGACCAAATTTTTTCTGATCTCACCTTCACCCGATGTTTTAGAAGTCAACGCGCCTTTTGCCAGTACAAAGCCTGCTTGTCCGCTGGGGGCAAGGTGATAGATAAAGTGCTGTATCCACGCATAGTTGGCATTGCCCGTGGGGGGTGTGCCGTATTGCCAGCGTCCGTCTTTACGCAGTAGATCGCCGCTCCAATCGCTGACATTAAACGGTGGATTGGAGATAATATAATCGGCTTTAAGGTCTTTGTGGGCGTCGTTTAAAAACGAGCCTTCGTTATTCCATTTGACCTGTGAGCTGTCAATGCCTCGAATGGCAAGGTTCATTTTGGCCAGTCGCCAGGTGGTCTGGTTGCTCTCTTGCCCATAAATGGAAATATCGTTAATTCTACCCTGATGATCAGCAACAAATTTTTCCGATTGCACAAACATGCCGCCCGAACCACAGCAAGGGTCAAGGACTCTGCCTTTGTAGGGTTCGAGCATCTCAACCAGCAGTTCCACCACGCTTCTAGGTGTGTAGAACTGCCCACCTTTTTTACCTTCTGCTAAGGCAAATTCACCGAGGAAATATTCGAACACATGCCCTAACACATCGGCACTGCGAGACTTAGCATCGCCCAAGGCAATATTGCTAATCAGGTCAACCAGTTCGCCCAAGCTGGTAGGGTCAAGGTTTTGTCGGGCGTAGACTTTGGGCAACACGCCTTTTAGCGAAGCATTCTCCTTTTCAATCGCATCCATCGCCTCATCCACCGTTTTGCCAATGGTCGGTTGTCTGGCATGGGCTTGCAGATGCGACCAACGGGCATCTAGCGGGACAAAAAATACATTTTCGGCTTTGTATTCATCCTTGTCTTCAGGATCAGCTCCCGCATATTCACCTTCGCCTACTTTTAATTTGGCGTATAACTCTTCAAAGGCATCGGAGATATATTTAAGAAAAATCAACCCCATGACAACATGCTTGTACTCGGCTGCATCTATATTTTTTCTGAGCTTGTCAGCCGATTTCCACAGTTGCTTTTCCAGTGATTCTTCTTGGTCTTCTTTCTTCTTTGCCATTCTATCTCCGTTTGTTTT
>CAYZWM010000213.1:0-7104 GCA_964482155.1 uncultured Chitinophagaceae bacterium
CCCGGAGCTTTTTTTGGAGGAGCCAACCCATGCTTCAGCAAGGCTTTTTTACCTTCTTCGGTTATGAGGTCGGTCGTCCATGTTACTTCAAAAGTCGTTTTGACGGAAACCTTAGCCACGCCTTCAACCTTCTCTAAACGCTCGAGGACAAGGTCCTCCATTATTTTTAATGCAGGGCATCCGGCAAAAGTAGGGGTGAGCGTTACGGCAACATCCTGGTTGTCAGAAACCACAATTTTTGTTACAATGCCGAGATCAACGATGGAAATAGCTGGGATTTCAGGATCCATAACCTCTTTTAGAAAGCCGCGTATATCGTCTGTAGTATATAGGTCGGTAACCGTTTTATGATTGTCCATAAGGTAAGTTAATACTACCAGTCAGCGTTGGGATCGATCGAGTAGACTTCGGTCATTTCATCGAGTAAAGGCTGAAGGTACTCTGTGTGTGAACCGTTTCGTCCACCATAAACAGGTGTCGCATTAGTTGGGATAGTTAAACCGGCTTTCTCAAGCAACGTGGTAACCTGAGTTAACCAGGTTTCTTTCAACGCCTTTTCTCCACCAAAAATGCCAGCTTCAATGAGGGTGGCTTCGTGATTCCCTTCCTCAAATATGCCTAAAGCAAGGGGCCACGTTTCATTTAATGCAGACTGCATTCTGGCTTTACTTTCTTCATTGCCATTGGCAAGTTGTTGTACCCAAATATTGGCATGCATTGTATGGTACTTAATTTCCCCTCTGAATTTTCGGGCAATCAAAGCAAGATTCTCGTAACTCGATTCCGCTAGCATCTCAAATCGAATGGCTTCTGCCGTATCAAAAAGAAAATGCCGTATCAAGCTAAAATCATATTCGCCTATATGGTACTCAACTAAATGGCAACTGTGAAACTGTTTTTCATTCCGTGTAAATGCCACGGTATCTGCATCTGCTTCGCCAAGTTCGTGTAATAGGTTGTATAGGTGCTCGCTTTGGCCAAGTTTGTCCTGAGCCATGCTACTGAACGCAATGTCTTCCTCCAAAATGGGGCCCAGACCAGTCCATTCACTATTTCTATGACCAATTATCAATTGGTCATCGGCCATTTTGTATAATAAGTCTTTGGCCGCTTCTACGTGTTTGTCGTTAAAATAGTCCATCTCTACGCGTTTACTCGTTTTTTGTATGCTTTAATCCGGTCCATCACCTTGTAGGTTGCTGGATCTCGATGAAATTTTTCTGGTGTTGTTGCGAAAATGTCCTGATCCATATACTCTGTGGCATGAATATGTTTCGAAGAAACTACCCAAATATTTGCCGTTTGGCCTCTCCGTGCATATTGCTCTTTACCGTACAATAACGCCATATCCGCATTTGGTGCATGAACAATCCCAACATGGACATGTTGCTGACCTCTTTTTTCCTGATGAAAAACCTCAAATGTTTGGAATTGATCAAGTTTGGTTAAAGGCTCAATTGCCTCTTCATTCATTTCAACTCGATTGACTCTTGGGTCTAATGATTTTATCATTCTCTTACTAAAATTTTAGATGTATTAACGTGTTTTCCGTTAAGATGTAATATGTATACACCAGGTAGGCTATGCGCTATGTGAATGGTTCGATTTCTGTCTAATATCCCTTCTTTAACCGTATTGCCTAATACGTCAACCAGGGTGTATTGGGCACCGATCATTTGTTCAACGCCTGAAAGGTAGATGCGATCGGAAAATGGGTTTGGGTATACGGTTAATTTGTTTAAACTCAAATTGAATATACCCGCGTTATAATCTGAAAACTGAAGACCATCAATCAACAAGGTAGTTCCAATACCCCTTGGCTCGTCTGGGTTGCATGAGGAAAGAATAATACTTGCACTGTCTGGAATATCGGTCGTGTAATAATCTATTTCCAGAGCAAAGTAGGTGTATTCCGTTGTGGCTTTATCTGTTTTGAACTCCGCACTTCCAATAACAGCCCCGTTTTTATACAGAATGGCTGCGATAAAAGTTGTGTCACCGTTTACAGGAGAATATTGATAATAACCTTCAAAAAATTTCCATCGGTTTGAAATACTAAAAGTTGGTTTTTCTAAATCGTCAACCCGAGCTCCAGTAAATGCAATTCCGCCTACAATGTCTCCTCCAAATTCTTGGTTTGTAAGCTCTAATGCATCCGAACCAGATCTTCCATTGGTGGATTTTTGAACAAACGGCGTGGCGAACTCAAGGCCAAAAAGGTCAAATAAATATTCGTCCGTGGTAAACCACGAATTAAGATGAGGTCGCTTAACCTCATTCCAGTCTTCAAAATCCCCATTGGGTAACGCTTTATTTCGAGTCGAAATGGAAGCAAAGTGAAAGTCATCAACGATCATATATCCATCGCCATCGAACTGATCATTACCAAGATTTTTAGAGGAAATAACGATAGAAACACTATCGGGATTCGTACTTATGGACCAGGTTATTGGCAATGAGAAATACTGAAACGTGTCTGCGCTATTTCCTTCAATCAACGTATTTTGATAACCTATGGCATTTCCTTTAAGGTAAAACAACGAAGCAACCTGAGCTTGTTCTCCTATCGCAAGATCAAATTTGCATCTGAATCGAACGCTTAACGGTTGCTCGTCGTACGGAATCTTTTCGAAATTTTTGTCAATATAAGGTCCAGTCGAAATAAAACCGCTGCTCTTAGTCTTGGCAATATTGTCAAACCGAATTGCTTTGGTACCCGTATACGCATCGGTTGTTAGGGCAACATTTCCAGTTGTTGTCCAATCCTGTAATTCTTGAGAGCTTCGAAAGCCCCAATCCTCGAAATCGCCATTCGGAATATTTTGAGCATGCGTACCCATTGACGCCGTTGTTAGCATCAATACACATATCAAATATTTAATAGCGTTTACAGTCATATAACCGAAGTTAACGATACGTGGCACAAAATCAAGCAAAAGGCCTCACATACTCAGCATCTTGCCTTAATATGGCTTTTCTTACCCATCTTCCCTTTTCTTCTGCCGTTCTTCGAACAGCAAGTCGTTCCGCGTTACATGGACCATCTCCATTAATAACGCGTTTAAATTCTTCCCAGTCGGGTTCGGTATATTCCCATAACTTGGTTTCTGGGTTCTTTTTTAAATTGGGGTCAGGTAATACCAGACCCAAGTCCCATATTTTAGGGACGTACATGTCCAAAAAGGTCTGACGCATATGATCGTTCGTTGCCATTTTGACTTTCCATCCCATCAATATCTCCGTATGAACCGATGATTTATCACTCGGACCAAAGAAATGCATTATAGGTGGCCACCAACGGGTAAGTGCCTCCTGGACCATTTGTCTTTGTATTGGAGTTCCTGTAGCCAAATGAACCACATTGTCGTGGCCATATTTTAAATGAAACGACTCTTCATAACAAATACGTTCTAAAGCCCGGCAATATGGGCCATAACTTCCCTTTGAATTTGCCAATTGATTTACAATTGCCCCGGCGTCAATTAACCAGGCAATAACGGCCGAATCTGCCCAGGTTATTGCAGGATAGTTAAATACATTAGAGTATTTCGATTTGCCGGTAATCAAATCATTAATCATGTCTTCCCGACTTTTTCCTAACGTCTCGGCAGCTGAATATAGAAGTTGAGCATGCCCAACCTCGTCCTGAACTTTTGCCATCAAAGCCAACTTTCGTCGAAAACCAGGAGCTCTGGTAATCCAGGTACCTTCTGGTAGAGACCCTATGATTTCTGAATGCGCATGTTGCTCAATCATTCGAATGAGTTGCTTGCGGTACATTTTAGGCATCCAATCCTGTGGCTCAATTTTATCACCAGCTTTTATTCTGGCTTCAAATTCAGCTAATTTTATAGGATCTTCTTCCTTTAAAAAATCAGGTCTTTCGTTGGGGTCGATATATGCGTTTCCGTACATAAAAAGTTTTTTAAAGTTTCTTTATTCGGGTAATTACTTCCGTAATCCAGTTAGGATAAAATTAAATAAATTCTCTGCAATTTCTTGAGGACTAAGCTTACCGTCCTTGTGATACCATTCAACAATCCAGTTCAGACTGGAGAGAATGGTTAACGTGGCAAATTTGACGTCCACCTCATTAAAAAGGCCTTCATCAATTCCGTTTTGTACGATAATCCTGAATCCGTTCTCGTATTCGTTACGCAAGGTGATAAATTCCCTTTTTCGCTTCTCATTTAAATGTCGCCAGTCACGTTGAAACACAACCGAAGCGTTGAGGTATTTTGCCAAAATCTCAACGTGCGTGTTGACAGCCATTTTGAGCTTTTGAGATGCGTCGAAGTAAATGTCGTTAACTTCTTTAATACCCGTAATAAACAGGTCTGCCATAGCAAAACAGGTCATGTCCAGGAGTTCTTCCTTGCCGCTTATGTGGCTGTATAAACTGGCTGGTTCGACGTTGGCTGCTTTGGCAATGTCTCGAATCGATGTGGCCGTGTACCCATGTTCCTTGAATAGGTTCTGAGCAATTTGAAGAATTTCTTTTTTGCGTTCTGTCATAACGAACATTCGTTAGGCAAATATAATAAGAAATCTCTTGGCTACAAATAGCCCGTAAAGACTGAGGTTGTTCCCCTTTATTCGCTAAAGCTGGATTTGGTTTATTGTTGATTCACTTAACACATAGGCAATAAAAGCCCGAAAGCGCTATTGTCCCTGAATTCTTTTGTCAAACACGAAGCCTTTGCTCTTCGCTTGACTCCGGATGCTCTGAATCATACCTTCTCCAAGGGTAACCGCCCCGGTAGTTGAATCTCTTGAATCCAATATGTATTGCTCGCGCTTTATGCCAAGTTCCACAATTTGTTTACGAATGACAATTCGGTCCTTATTTTTTTGAGATACAAATTGTTCAATTTTGACATCCGACCAGGTTTGAATACTGTCTGGAAGTGTGCTTTTTTTGATCGATTTGATAATGGATTTGTCGTCGTTATACGCATCGACCAAATCCCATGTGCTGTTTTTGTATAGAAACGATGACTTAGTTACCACTCGCGATGCACCATTCGCATACGATATGTTGGTTTGATTATAGTCCTGTCTTACCTGATTATCTTTATTTCTTTTCCCTTCTCGTCCATAATGTATATACGTGTTGTTCAGGTTTATGTTCAGGGTGTTTATTTGAAGATCGTAGGGTGTGCTGACCAGAACAACAGCTATATCACTGTCAATGTTTAAATATTCTCCCCCAGCAAGATCGGCACCATGTTTCCAAAAACTACGAATTCCCTCATTGTAGTTTCCGCAAAAAATGGTGTTGACTACAACGTTGTTGCGCTTTGCTTTGGTGCAGGCATTTTCATATCTGATTTCTCCCTGGTTAAACCCCTCATTTCCAGCAATGTATATGATCTTTAGGGAAGAGTCGGATTCGCTCCAGTCGAGGTTGTCTAACGATGTTTGGATCACCTCTCCACAGTACTCGCTTCCACCGTTGGTGGATAGTGCGAAGAGTTTTTCTGAAAGGACGTCAAGGTTTTGGGTAAATGGGGATATCTGCCGTACATAACCGTGCTGAACAGAATTGTTGTCATTGCCATATTCGTATAAAGCAATGGATATGTGTGCGTGGCTACTGTCTTTCGTGGCTCGAGTCAATTCATTTACAATCTTCCATAGTTGAGATTTTGCCTGATTAATTAAACCGTCCATACTGTTGCTGGTATCAATGATTAAAGCGATTTGAATCCGGTTGGAAGCCACCTGGGTATTGTCGGTATGTTGGACCTCTGGATGTACCAATAAGTTTGTTGCATAGTGGGTGTCGTGTACAATAGGTGTGGGTGCTGAGTAAACCACTGCATAAATTAGGCAAACCGATACTACAAATAGGAATGCTGCGAGAAATAATTTCTTTTTCATAATCGAATTTTTCTCAAGATAAAAAGGAGTTAACTGGAAAAAAATGGACTCTTAGTTAACGAAGACGCCCAATGAGTAAACGTTGCCTCAACATCTGCTGGGATAGGTATGCTCCCATTTTTTCGAACCTTTGTATAGTTTAAACCTCAGCGAGAAACCATGGGTAAACTTCTTTTCTGTTTGAAATCCGATGGAGTAATTATACATAAGATCTAATGCGAGGAAGGAGAGTCCGATCGAGGGCCGAATGTAATGCTCTTGAAAATTGGTAGCACCAATATATTCCATCCGAAAGACGACTGGAGGGACTGGAAACGCAGAAACCTCTACAAACCCGCTGACGTAATCTTGGTTTTCTTCTTTGAATAATCGAGAATAACCCAAACCCCAGGAAGCCAGGGTAATATATACTCCACCACCTCCACCGAAAGACTTCCCATAACATCGTCCAATGTTAATCCCGACTTGATGATCTACATCAATTTTTACCGCAGATTCATTAGGCTTTGATACATTGTAATCTGCAGCAAATAGCCATGAGTTGCCCCAAAATTTATTTTTGCTCATGAGGTTATCGGTAATCATATACATGGTATCACCGTTACGGTCGATATATGATATAACCGAGTCTCTTATCTGGGCCTGGCTGCAAACGGATATAAACAAACCAACGAGAAATCCAGTGAGTTTAACTGTCTTTATGTTCATGATGTGATCAAATATAGACACCAACCCATCGATTTCCGGATCGGATTAGCTACCGTAACGGTTCATTGAGTTATCGTGACCATAACTTGATATCCAATTATTTACCTTTGTTACGCTAACCAAATAAATGTATACGCTATGCGTCTAGGATTTGCCGTTTGGATGATACTGATGAGTTTTCTTGTAGGAGCTCAATCGGTGGAAATACGTCAGATGGAAAAAATGCATGCCCAGGAAGTTGAAATGTATAACCTGGTAAACGAATCCAACCATCTTATTAAAACGGACCCGAGTTTAGCACTTGAAAAAGTGGAAGCTGCGTTGAAACTAAGCTTTGAACTTAATGATGAACGGGGTGAGGCGTTTAGTTACCAAACGCTGGGCGTGGTCTATTACACCAAAAATAGTCAAAACGAGGCCATCACATACTACGAAAAGGCAAAGACAATATTTAAGAAAATTGCCGATGATAAATCGTACAATAAAACCATCAAGTATTTGGGCCAGGCGTAT
>CAYZWM010000214.1:0-281 GCA_964482155.1 uncultured Chitinophagaceae bacterium
AGTTGGTTTAACGAAAGCCAGTAGATTCATTCACATCTCAACATCTAACAATCAAACAATCTCAACATCTAAATATCTATAAATGAACCACCTGTTTATAGGTAGTGCCATAGACATCGGAAGAGATTCTAATGAAGTAAATGCCTTTTTTAAGGTCGATACCCTTCGTATTTATGGAAACGTTTGACGTTCCTACACCCAATGTTCTTTTTTTCATAACTACGATCTGTTTTCAATGTAGATCATACAATGCAAACCCCAGTATGGAGGGTCGAACCAAT
>CAYZWM010000214.1:291-7103 GCA_964482155.1 uncultured Chitinophagaceae bacterium
CGTTGAAGGGGTTAGGTGAAACGTTAATCGAGGTGATACCAATTATCATAGGTCGATAAGACAACGGGATGTTATTTTTAATAGCGGTATCTAACGTTCGGAAATAGCTTGAGGGCTTGGCGTTGTAACTGATATTTTTGGCTGAAGATATTTTTTGAATTCCGCGATGTGCGTTTACTAAATCGTCAGACGTCTTGCTCCATTCATCGGTACCCAGACTTTCAGAATTTACAGCCTCTACAAGTGAAAGAACCTCTTTTGTGCTATCCCCAACCAATGTGTATTGCACACCAGCCGCCGTAGATGCTCTTATAACCAAATCTACTGGATCACTGGCAGAAAGTCCTGAATTAACCACTGTTGCTAAATGACCTGACCAGTCTCCAGATGTCGTGGAGTTATCCCAAGCCGATGAACTGGATGAAGAGCTATTAAATGCAGCAAACCCTTGGTATGGATTGTTGGTTCCCGCGTGTACAAATGCAACATAGTTTAGGTTTTCAAAAAGTTTAGACCACTTTGTTAATGCACAGGCACAGACTTTGTTCGGCGATTCGTTCATTAACCTGAGATTGGTAAGCCTAATTTCAACATCGGTGATCAATGGGGCATTGACTGTGTCGTAGTTCACAATGACAATAACAATTGTCGTGTCCGGATCTACACAGGCCTTTGACGATTGAGGGCAAAACAGAGCTAGAATGAACAGCACACCGGTAAAAATTTTCAGAAGTCGTAATTCATTTTTCATAATCCCATGTTTAATAATAAATACGTATGCACCCTTAAAATAGTTGTTAGGTTACTGAATAAAGATGCCAGTAGCCAAAATTAGAACATATCAATATAGTAGACAATCACCACAACTGACTAATTTCAAACCGAACGTGTCAACCTTCTGTCGTTCTCCATTTGTGCTGTCTGCACGTGAGACTTTTAGACTATCTTGTTAAGACAAAACAATCGTTTTGATCCATTCACATCTAACAATCAAACAATCTCAACATCTAAAAATCCAAATATCTATTAAGATTTTTACCTTTGCCCAAACGAGTAAGATCATGAGTAGTATTGACTGGAAAACGGCTATAGAATTTGAGGACATCACCTACAAAAAGTGTAACGGTGTAGCTCGTATTGCTTTTAACCGACCCAATGTTCGTAACGCCTTTCGACCTAAAACCACCAGCGAATTATTAGTGGCATTTCACGATGCTCAAGAAGACACCAGTATAGGGGTGGTCTTATTTTCGGCTGAGGGGCCAAGTACCAAGGATGGTGTGTTTTCGTTTTGCAGTGGCGGTGACCAAAATGCAAGAGGTCACAAAGGCTATGTTGGTGAAGACAATGTTCACAGACTGAATATTTTGGATGTTCAGCGATTGATTCGCTTTATGCCCAAAGTGGTCATCGCTGTTGTGCCCGGTTGGGCTGTAGGTGGCGGACACAGTTTACACGTGGTTTGCGACATGACCTTAGCGAGCCAGGAACATGCCATATTCAAGCAAACAGATGCTGACGTAACGAGTTTTGACGGTGGTTATGGTTCTGCCTATTTAGCCAAAATGGTTGGTCAGAAGAAGGCCAGAGAGATTTTCTTTTTAGGTCGAAATTATTCTGCACAGGAAGCCTTTGACATGGGTATGGTCAACGCAGTTATACCTCATGCCGAATTAGAAAACACGGCTTATGAATGGGCTCAGGAGGTTTTAGCAAAATCACCCACCAGTATTAAAATGTTAAAGTTTGCTATGAACCTAACTGACGATGGGATGGTTGGACAACAGATCTTTGCTGGAGAGGCGACACGACTCGCCTATATGACGGAAGAAGCGAAAGAAGGTAGGAACGCTTTCCTGGAAAAACGAAAGCCAGACTTTGGCAAAGACAAATGGATTCCTTAATTCGTTAAATCATCACGTGTAGTGCCGATTCCTTTATGGTCAACTCGATTCTATTGCACAATGCACTAGGCTCTCCATCAAGATGGGTGTAAATAGATTGATCACAGGTTATAACAGCTTCTTTTAAACGTATTTGAGACACCAGTTTATTCCCTTTTCTACGATATAAGCTCCAAACCAAACCAGGTATTTGCCTTAGTTTTGGCTTTTTAAGAAAGACAATATCAAGCCACCCATCGCTGTATGATGCATCGGGTGCTACGAAAAAATTGTTTCCCCATTGGGTTCCGTTGGCGGCCGTCAGCATAAATGCCTTTTTCTGAATAATATCGTCTCCCTGTTTAATCTCAAAAGAATAGTTTTTCGCTTTTCGAAACTCGGACGAAATGGCCTTGACGTAGGACCATAGGCCCCTTTTCTTGATTTGAGCAAATGCCTTGCTCACCTGGGCATCAAATCCCCAGCCGGCAACGTTTGCAAATTGATTTCCATTGAGGAAACCCACATCCATTATGCCCATTTGGGCCGTATTAATTGCCCGAATGGCGTGTGCTGCATTTAGTGACAGACCCAATTCTCTGGCCAAACCGTTCCCACTTCCCATGGGTACAATGGCCAATGCCGTATCGGAATTCACCAGTTCTTTCGCCATTAGGTTTACCGTACCGTCGCCACCAACTGCAACCGCTACATCTCCTTTGTTTTGTACAAAATTTGAAATTTCTGTGGTCAATTTATGTACCTCATTCCACCAAAATATTTGGTATTCAAATTGAGCGGCATCCAGGTGTTTTTCAATCAATTCTGGCAGGCCTTTTTTTGACTTTCCTCCCGAAATAGGGTTGATCACAAATAGAAGTTTCTTTTTTGTCACGTTTAATAAGTCAACGCATATTGAACTATGTTGGCTCCCATTTTAAAGGCTTTGATACGTGTTTCTTCTGAATCGTTATAAACGCTGGCATCTTCCCAACCGTTTCCGAGATCACATTCCACATCAAAAAAGCAAACTAATCTGCCTTTGTAGATTAATCCATATCCCCTGGCTGGATTTCCGTCGTGTTCATGAATCTTAGGCAACCCATTAGGGAAATTAAATTTCTGGCTATAAATGGGGTGTGTAAAAGGAAGCTCTATAAATTCCAATTCTGGAAATACCTTCTTCATCTGCGGCCGGATAAATTTCTCTAGACCATAATTATCGTCGATATGCAAAAAACCACCCGCCTCAAGGTAGGTTCTTAAATTGTCAATATCTTCATTACTAAACACCACATTGCCGTGGCCTGTTAAATAGATGAAGGGATAATTGTATAGGTCACTGCTGGACAATTCAACCACCTGGTCTTGTGGGTCGATGTTGGTCCGTAAGTTTTGATTACAAAAATTAACTAGATTCGGTAGGGCTGTACGGTTCGCGTACCAATCTCCTCCACCACTGTATTTCACCTTGGCAATTTGAAAGGAATGTCGTTGGGTAAATGACGAACTCAGTAAAAAAAAAGTCGTCGCCAATAATATGTATATCTGTTTCATTCTAGCTTGCTAATGTAACGCAAAAATGGTTGATTAAAGTACTTGCAACGACAGCCGCTGTTTCTGTTCGATAACGAGGCAACCCCAACGAAAGAGGTGTAAAGTCGTTTTGGGTGGCCAATTCTAACTCACCCTGAGAAAAGTCTCCTTCTGGGCCAATTAACACACAAACGGATTGACTGATAAAACTGCTGTTGAGTTGAGTTTTATCAGAATCGAAACAGTGCGCTATGTATTTGCCTTCTGCGGAATTGGATTTAATGAAGTCCTTGAACTTTACATCGGTTTCAATCGTCGGCATCCACAGGTTACCAGACTGTTTTAAGGCTGAAACTGCTTTTTTCTCTAAGCGTTTGATATTTAACCTACTTCGCTCGCCTTTCTCGGTTCGTATAAAAACCAGTCGCGATACGCCAATTTCCACCAGCTTTTCAAGCATCCATTCCATCCGATCTGAACTCTTGGTCGGAGAAACTGCCAAGGTCAGTTCGAGGGTTGGTTTGTTTTGAGATCGTACAATCTTTGTAATCTCCAGGGCAACTATATTTTTTGCCTGGCTTATCTGACAAAGGTATTGCTTCCCCTTGCCATCAAAGACCATAACCTCATCGCCTATGGTCAATCGCATAACTTTGGTACAATGCCTACTTTCTTCTTCACTAAGAAAAATGGTCTGACCTTGTATATCGTTACTAAAGAAATGATGCACGACTCTTATGTTTTCTTAACGCTTATCGCCCGAAGTTTATCCGATTTCACCCAAAACAAACTGATAAAACCAATAACAAAAATGGACGCCAAAATAACAACTGCATTCCGCATACCACCAAAGTTACCAGTGACTACTCCAAACAAAATTGGGCCAATAATCAAGCCTATTTTTTCCAGGACATCAAAAAAGCTAAAATAAGACGCATTGTCCTTGGTATCCGGCAACATCTTAGAGTACGTAGAACGACTCATTGATTGAATGCCGCCCATTACAAAACCAACACCTGCCGCCAGGCCATAAAATTCGATGGGTTCTGTAATAAAGTATGCTGTGACACATAAACCAATCCATATAAGGACTGCAATTTTAATGACCGTAATGTTGCCAATTATCTTTGATAAACGAGACATGACAAATGCCCCTACAATGGCGACTAATTGAATAAGGATGATGCTAACAATTAAACCGGTTTTATCCGGTTCGCCATTCACTATAGGCCAGTTTATTTCCTGGTCTGCAAAAAGAACTGCAAGCAACATGATGGTTTGAACCCCCATGTTGTATATAAAATAGGATAGCAAAAAGCGCTTTAACTGGACTTGAGTCTTGAGCTCTGCCCATACCTTTCGCAACTCACGATACCCTTTATAGATATAACCTTTCTCTCTTTTAACCTTCTTATCTTTTGCGTTGTTTGGAAGCCTTCGATACGTAAACTGAGCAAAACCTGCCCACCACAATCCGACTGCTATAAAGCCGATCCTTGGCACTAAACCTTTACTATCGGGAAATACCCTTAAAGCAACAATAATCGAAATCAGTAAAATAATACTTCCTATATACCCAAGAGAGAATCCCTTCGCACTGATTTTATCATGACGATCTCGCGTCGCTATTTCTGGCAAATACGAATTGTAATACACCAAACTTCCCCAGAAGCCGATACTGGCAAAAAATGGAGACAACATACTGATTTCTAAATGATTGGCGTCAAAGAAAAACATCGACATACACGATATGGCGCCCAAATAACAGAAAAACTGCATAAAGCGCTTTTTGTTTCCCAGGTAGTCGGCTATGCCACTTAAGAGGGGTACAAGTATAGAAACGATAACAAAGGATGCCGAAAGAACGTAGGTATAAAGCTCTACATTGTTAAATTCTCTGCCCCAAAAGACCACGTCGCTAATCTTTACGTTATCGACAATATGTGAAGTCTCGCTGACGTAAAATTTTGGAAAAACAACGGAAACTATGACAAGATTGTAGACCGAGTTAGCCCAGTCATAAAAAGTCCAGCCATTTATGACCTTCGGATCGTTCTTAACTATCATCAAATCAAAGGAAGTCTTTGACATTCAATTAAGCAAGCAAAAGTTAAGCCGCCTGAAGTTGAAATTTATTGAGTTTGTCTTTGGCGTCTTTTATGCCGACTCTAACCTCCGTAACTGAATCATTTGAAGGCGTTTCGTACATGTGGTCTAGCAGCAAAGCTTCACACATGGAACGCAGCCCACGGGCACCCAATTTGTAGTCCAATGCCTTATCGACTATATAATCCAGTACGTTCTGTTCGATGATCAATTTCTTACCCTCAAGCTCAAATAACTTTTGGTATTGTTTAATCAGCGCGTTCTTTGGTTTGGTTAAAATTTGTAATAAGGCGCTTCTATCGAGTTCTTCCAGATTCGTCAAAACAGGAAGCCTGCCAATAATTTCTGGTATTAAACCAAAACTTCGCAAATCGAATGGAGAGAGGTATTGAAGGATATGTTCTCTATCGGAAGAAATTTTCTGCTCCTTCTTGTTTTTAAAGCCAACCTTTGAAGTGGCCACACGGCGTTCAATGATGGATTCAATGCCTTCGAAGGCACCTCCACAAATGAACAATATGTTACGGGTATCAACAGCGATGTATTTTTGATCTGGATGCTTCCGTCCACCTTGAGGTGGAACATTGGTTACCGTTCCTTCAAGAAGCTTTAACAAGCCCTGCTGGACTCCTTCTCCACTTACATCACGGGTAATACTTGGGTTATCGCTTTTTCGAGTGATTTTATCAATCTCATCAATATAGACGATACCACGTTCGGCTGCACTCACATCGTAGTCCGCTGCCTGTAGTAATCGCGTAATGATACTTTCTACATCCTCACCTACATAACCTGCTTCGGTTAACACGGTTGCGTCTGCTATACAAAACGGTACTTTAAGTATCTTGGCTAAGGTTTTGGCAATTAATGTTTTACCTGTACCTGTACTCCCAACCATCATGATATTGGATTTTTCAATCTCCACATCATCCAAACTGGGTTCACCCTGGCTTAAGAGACGTTTGTAATGATTGTATACGGCGACAGAAAGCACCTTTTTGGCGTCACGTTGACCGATGACATACTCGTCTAAATGCGCCTTAATTTCTTTCGGTTTTAAAAGATCTACCCTAAAATTAGAAGCCGACGACTTCGCTTTATGTCCTTCTTCTTCGTTTAGAATGATGTGACCTTGCTCAATACATTCATTGCAGATGTGGGCATCGATGCCTGAAACCAGAACACCGACGTCGCCGCTGTTGCGGCCACAAAACGAACACTTTACTTCTTCTTTACTCACTGCAAAGATTATTTAGTTTTGGACTTGGTATTGGTAATGTTTCGTTG
>CAYZWM010000215.1:0-3988 GCA_964482155.1 uncultured Chitinophagaceae bacterium
CAGTTCAATAACGAGTCTACGGTAGACCCTGTATTGGGAAGTACGATAACGCAGAACATTTGGGATTTTGGCGACCAATTAGATTTGGATGATACGTCAACCCAACACAGCCCATTGTTCTTCTATCCTGCAGATACAGGGACCTATGAGGTTACCTTAACGGTACGCACTCAATACGGATGTGAAAGCGTGTTTACCTACCCCGTTATTATCGGTCCAGACATTCTGGTTTACATTCCAAATGCGTTCTCACCAGATGGTGGTGGCCCAGGACAAAACGAAGGTTTTAGAGCTGTTGTTAACGACGGTGCTAAGTATTATCACCTGATCATCTTTAACCGATGGGGAGAGATTCTTTGGCAAACCACTGACAAACAAGCAGAGTGGGATGGCAATTATGGATCAGACACGTATGGAAACAGAGGGCCTGCACCTCAAGACGTATATGCATACTATCTAAAAATTATTAGCTGGAACGACAAAGAGTTTGAATATTCAGGAACGGTTACCCTAATACGATAATTGAGCTACTTGAGTGTGAGTTTGAGTGTAGTGTGAGTCAGTTTGAGTTTGAGTGTGTGAAAACCAAGACAAGATATTGGAACCTTAACTCACCAACGTCCCCACCACATTTCCATCAATAATATTCAACAAGTTATTTTCCTTGTTCATATCAAAGACGATAATGGGAAGTTTGTTCTCTTGACAAAGGGTAAAAGCCGTCATATCCATTACCTTTAATTGACGTTGAATAGCCTCGGTAAAACTTAGATTGTCAAAACGTACGGCGGAACTATCTTTTTCCGGATCCGCAGAATATATTCCATCAACACGAGTTCCTTTTAAGAGAATATCCGCTTCTATTTCTACGGAACGTAAGGATGCTGCAGTATCGGTAGTAAAATATGGGTTACCTGTACCGGCACCAAAAATGACAATTCGGCCCTTTTCAAGATGTCTGATTGCTCTTCTTCGAATAAAAGGTTCAGCAATCTGCTCCATCTTAATGGCACTTAACAAACGTGTGTGCAAGTTCAATTTTTCCAAAGCTCCCTGAAGAGCCATCGCATTAATTACGGTTGCGAGCATGCCCATATAATCAGCTTGTGCACGATCGTCCATTCCACCCTCTACTCCTTGAACTCCTCTAAATATATTCCCTCCACCAATCACAATTGCAACTTCAACTCCACGGTCAGATACTTTCTTGATTTCCCTGGCATATTGCTGCAAAACCGTCGAATCAATTCCATATTCTTTAGAACCTAGAAGAGCTTCTCCGCTCAGTTTTAACAATATTCGCTTGTACTTCATTCCCTTAATCCTCAGATTTCAAATTATTATTCAAAAAAAGGCAAAAAAAAAGGAGAAACTATGTTTCTCCTTATCTCTTTGTCAATTAATATTTTTAACCAAGAGCGATTCTTGCAAAAGAAACGACTCTTAAGTCAGAATTAATATCAGAAAGCATTTTCTCAACACTTTTTGAGCTATCCTTTACAAAAGATTGTTTTGTTAGCGTATTCTCTTTGTAGAACTTGTTTAGCTTACCCATGGCAATTTTATCAATCAATTGCTCTGGTTTTCCTTCTGATCGAGCTTGTTCTCTACCAATTTCAAGCTCACGTTCTTTTACTTCATCAGAGATATCATTCTCATCGACAGACACTGGATTCATAGCTGCAATTTGCATAGCAACGTCTCTTCCTGCGTCTACGATAGTCTGATCTGCGTTTACACTCAATTCAACTAAAACACCAATTCGGTTACCTGCATGGATGTAGTTAATGACAGATTCCCCTTCGGTAATGGCATATTTAGTCACATCGATTTTTTCGCCAATCTTACCCATTTCCTGTGTAAGACGTTCACTAATGTTTTGACCATCAATAGTCAATGCCTTAAATGCATCTAAATCCGAAGGTCTATTATCAAGCGCTATTTGCGCCAATTTATTAGCAAGGGCAACAAAATCTTCGTTCTTCGCTACGAAATCAGTTTCACAACTCAATCGTACAACGACACCTACTTTGTTGTCTGCAGATGCTTTAGCAATTACTGCACCCTCGGTAGCGTCTCTATCAGCACGATTAGCCGAAATCTTCTGGCCTCTTTTTCTTAGAAGAACGATCGCTGCTTCAAAATCGCCATTTGTTTCGGTCAATGCATTTTTGCAGTCCATCATGCCTGCACCGGTCATTTTCCTTAATTCGTTTACTGCTGTTGCGGTAATAGCCATTTGACTTAAATCTTAAACTTTAAAACTAAATTAATTGGTCGCCACTTCTTCAGTAGCTTTTTTATCCTCGTCTTTCTTAGCGGCTTCTTTAGCTACTTTTCTTTCGGACAAGCCTTCTGCAATTGCATTTGCAAATTCTTTTGTCAAAAGTTCAATAGAAGCAGAAGCATCATCATTCCCAGGAATTGGGTGATCCGCTAGATTTGGATTGGAGTTGGTGTCTACAATTGCAAAAATTGGAATATTCAATTTCTGAGCCTCGGCTACAGCAATGTGCTCTCTCTTTATATCGATGATAAACAAAGCAGCAGGAAGTCTGTTCAATTGCTCGATACCTCCTAAAAGTCTTTGCAATTTTGTCTTTTCACGATCCTTCATCAGTCTTTCCTTTTTGTTAAGGTGCTGATAAGTACCGTCCGAAGCCATCTTATCGATGGATTGCATTTTTTTGATCGACTTTCTTACTGTTCCAAAGTTCGTTAACATTCCCCCTAACCATCGTTCGGTTACGTAGGGCATGTTTACCCGAGTTGCTTCGTTTTGAACAATATCCTTAGCTTGCTTTTTCGTTGCAACAAACATTACCTTTCTTCCCGATTTGGTAATACCTTTTACTGCAGCTTTTGCATCGTTAAGCTTTGAAAGTGTTTTTTTAAGATCAATGATGTGAATCCCATTTTGCTCCATAAAAATAAAAGGAGCCATTTTTGGATTCCACTTGCTTGTAAGGTGACCGTAGTGTACACCGGCATCAAGAAGTGTTTTTGTCGTAATTTCTGACATATACGAATTTTATCGTTTACTGAATTGGAATTTCTTACGTGCTTTTTTCTGACCTGGTTTCTTACGTTCAACCATTCTGTTGTCTCTGGTCACGAAACCTTCTGCTCTAAGTGCAGGCTTGTGATCAGCATCAAGTTCAACAATTGCTTTGGAGATAGCCAATCGCAACGCTTCAACCTGACCTGTAGTGCCACCACCACTTAAATTTACTTTAATGTCATATTGTCCAGCCAGACCACACAACTCAAAAGGTTGGTGAATCTTAAACTGCTGTGAGGCAGATGGAAAATAGTCTTTATAATCTTTTTTATTTACAGTGATTACTCCCTTACCTGGAGTCATGTAAATTCTTGCAACTGCAGTTTTTCTTCTGCCTGATGTATTGGTAACTTCCATATATTAAAGTTCTATAGTTTCAGGTTTTTGAGCTGAATGTGGGTGCTCAGTCCCAGTGTATACAAAAAGATTGTGGAACAATCGGTTTCCCAATTTATTCTTAGGCAACATGCCTTTAACCGCTTTTTCAACTAACGCTTCTGGCTTTTTTACCAATAACTCTTTAGCTAATGTTTCGCGCTGGCCACCAGGGTACGACGTGTGTCTGATGTACTTTTTGGTTTCCATTTTGTTTGCCGTCATTGTAATCTTTTCTGCGTTAATTACAATTACGTTGTCGCCGCAATCTACATGAGGGGTAAAATCAGGTTTGTTTTTACCTCTAATGATCTTGGCAATTTCTGAAGCAAACCTACCTAAGGTTTTACCTTCAGCATCAGCTACAAACCACTTTTTTTCAATGGTTTCCTTGTTGGCTGATTTTGTCTTATACGAAAGAGTGTCCACTATGTGTTTCTTTTATTATTTCCTCAAAAAGGGCTGCAAAAGTAGCTCTAAGTTTTTAATTTTTCAACCTATTGAACAAAAAAAAAGCATTTCCTACATTTTGCTTTTTTTGATGTGGTTTAT
>CAYZWM010000215.1:3998-7052 GCA_964482155.1 uncultured Chitinophagaceae bacterium
AAATTAAAAAAATACCTTTTTAGACATTCCCTGTAAAATAGCTCTAAAAAAACGACTTATCTCATCACGTTGATGGTCCCTTTGACAAGCTTTCTAACCGTTTTCTTCCCCTTATATTTTATGTAATATGGGTACACTCCAGATTGGAGTTTCACCCCTTTGTAAGTTCCGTCCCATGCGAAGTCCTTGTCAAACGTTTCAAAGACTCGCTCACCCCACCTATTAAACACGGCCATCTCGAACTGAACCACACCAGCCGTACGAAGTGAATAGAAATCATTAATACCATCTACACCTGGAGAAAACGCCGTAGGCACCACCAGATAAACTGAATCATCCACACATACCCGAAGCATAAAGGAGTCCTTACAGCCCCCTCTATTTTGCACGTAGAGCCAAATTACGTATTGATTGGTATCAACGCTGTATAAGTGCATTGGATTACTTCCCGTTTGATACGGAGCCATGGTGCTATCACCAAAGTACCAGGTTCCGGATGTAGCTCCAGTCGTATAGTTAATAATTTGCACTTCCGGATCAAAGGGATTCAGACAGAAACCCTCTGCTGGGCTCGTAATAAAATGAGCATTAATTCTGGGATATGATGGCACATAAATACCTGAATCCAAGGTACACTTGGTTAACAGGTTTTGCACTCTAAAATTGTACGTATTACTGACTAGAACATCAATCCGATTGGTAAACCGCGGCGGTGTGGTGTACCATTCCAGGGAATAAGGGTCTGTTAATCTTGGTGTCAAATCGACAAATCCTACGGTACCATAGCATTGGGTATCTGACGTAACCGCATCAACTTCAATTTTTGGAAATATATGAATGTAAATACTGTCTTTATAGATATCAGAACAACCATCTGAAATCGTTCCAACCACCCACTGCGAGTTTGGAGGTCGCGTAAATATGGTTCGATTCGTAGACGTTCCCACAGACCAAGTATAGGTAAATGGGTTGCCGGACCCGCGCAAGCCACCAGCGATCAAGGTTGATTGTTCACCGAAACAAAGTGAGTCATCGTCAAATACGAACGTTCCTTTTAAGGTGTCAAGCACCCGCACCACAACACTGTCTTCTGAATAACAGGTTGGTGTACCGTATCGATATAGAAATTTATGGTTTCCTGTTCCTGACAATCCTGGATTAAATAGACTATCTCCAAAAGTTGTCCCTGCCCAGGTACCACCAAGTGGTGTTGCGCCAATGACATAGGTCGTATCTTTAAAACAATAGGTTGGATCGTAGGACGAAATGTTCACCACAGGTCTTGGATCAACAGTAACCTCACACGAATCTATACATCCCTTATTTGAGGTATAGTATATTCGATGAATACCTACACCTGACAATTTAGGGTCAAAAACGCCTAAGGTCGTATCGGTGATTCCGGTTCCAATCCACCATCCACCGGTTTCGGCACTAAACAGTGTAATGTTGTTGTCTGTTTCACAAAGTATGGTATCGTTCTGAATAATCGATTTTGGATATACATGCATAACAATGCTGTCGGAACATCCATACGCCGTATAAATTAGGGTGTGACTCCCTCTGCCTGCTACCGAAGGTGTAAAATAATTTCCTGAGACTCCAGCACCTGCCCAACTACCTCCACCGGGTGTTCTTCGTGTGCTTGTCCAATTTAAAAACAACCTGGGGTCTTCAATACAGAATTTTACGGTATCATTATAGACTATGGTACGCCTTGTGTAAACCATTTTATAGTCAACACATCCATTTAAGTGATAGCGAACCGTATCGTTGTATGACGTTCGGCCTAACCCATAAATAAACGAGGCGTCATAGGTCCCGGCAATTGAATCCGTTATTCCAACTCCAGTCCAATAGCCTCCTGATGGAATGGCAGTATACACGTTAAAAGGTGCAGCATCAGGACAGGCAATCTGATTCCAACGCGCGTTTATGGGTTTGACATAAACATACGTTGTATCTCTACATCCATTTGCGTCATAAATTAATGTCTTATTACCACCGCCTGCTCGTGGTGGATGAAACCACCCACTTTGATTATTTATAAATCCAGGTCCAGACCAAACACCGCCTACGGGACTGTAGATTAATTTAATCGAATCCGTAGATTGACATACGGTATCAAATTCCTGTGCTGAAATAGGGTAAACGTTTATGGTTTTCGTATCCGTACAACCATTCCAGGTATACGTGACTACAAAGACGCCAGTATCAATGGGATCAAATAAGCCATTGCTTTGGATATTAGGACCACTCCATATTCCTCCTGAAGGGTTAAATCCCGTCATCATAAATGGGGACAGTCCAGGGCAAGAAGCATTCGCAAAGCCGGCATCAAAGGCAATGACAGTTATTCTCATAATGTCTGTGCAACCCGCGAAGTGATATAATATTGGATGCATGCCTGCACCGGCTACCGAAGGATTGAATAAACCTGCGGTAGTATCGGTAATTCCTGCTCCAGTCCAATATCCTCCTGCAGGTGTTGCGGAAAGGTTAAATGGAGCTCCAGCTTCACAAACCGTTGTATCATTTTGGGCAACCGGAGGGTCGACCACTTCAATCCATATAGAGTCCCTTCCAGGAATAGCAATGCCATCGGATACCGTAAGCTTAACCCAGCCTGACGTTGTTGGGCAATAGGTATGTGGACCATAAGTGCCACTTATTCCGCTCGACCATGTGAATGTATACAACGTAGAATCACCACCCGTAACTACGGCTGTAATTTCTGTGCATGTGCCACGACAAACTGTGTCGGGATCGGCTAGAAGGTTTACATAAATTGGGCAATCTGTAATGGAGAATGTGGTATCGCTGTGCAACACCCATGCGGAGTCACATCGATCGTAACGCACGGCATCAAAATCCACCTGATACTGACCGCTTCTATTAAGAATTGGACTCAAATTAAGTACAAACGTGTCGGTCTCATTATTTGCATCACAATTTATGGGAGTCAAACTGGTAATCGTGGGGTTTATAACCCCTGTAACTGTAAAGTTGCTTGCTGAAATTGAATCGCAATTCCAACGTTGATCAAATCGTATT
>CAYZWM010000216.1:0-7004 GCA_964482155.1 uncultured Chitinophagaceae bacterium
TTGAAAAAGGTTTCTCCTCTTATGAGGCTTTTGCATGGGAACATGGCATCAATCGAGTTCAATATTGGCGTATGGAAAACGGGCAGAATTTTACGCTTGAATCCTTATTCAAAGTTTTGGATGCGATGAAGGTTTCGCCTAAAGACTTTTTTGAAGGTATGAAATGAAAAAAGGCGATGAAATTCATCGCCTTTTTAAGTACTGTCTAGTCCTGAAATAGGTTGACACCCCTGTTGGGGTTAAAACTTAGAATTATGGGAATAAAAAAGGGTAAAAAGTTAAGCCAAAGGCCTCACAGCTTTACTGAGGATTTTAAGCGCAAAGTATGTGTAGAGTTTATTGGAGGCAAGTCAACCAAAGCAGAATTACAGCGAAAATATAACTTACGAGGCCATAGTTGCATATCAAAATGGTTGGGTAATTTTGGATTGGAGAGCCGTCCACCTTCGTATGTGGAAATAGTAACTATGCCAAAAGAGCAACGGATAGATGAACTGATTAGCACTGAAAAAGATCACAAGGAGCTTCTTAAGAAAATTTCAGAGTTGGAAGCAAAGAATGAAGCTTTGGAATTAATGGTCAAACTGGCAGAAGATCGTTTAAACATTCGTATCAGAAAAAAGTAGTTTACCAAACCATCGAGGTAACAAAGAAGCAACATCCAGAGATAAGCCTGTCTCGGATATGTGGTTGGTTTGGTATATCAAGGCAGGCTTATTACAAACAAAGAGATAGCCGTGTAGCCCAGCTTATTGTAGAAGATTTGGTTATACAAGAAGTAAGAAGAATAAGAGATCGCCACCCAAAGATGGGCGGCAGGAAGTTGTACATACTATTACAACCATGGTTAGAAGAACACTGCTTAAAGATTGGAAGAGACTCTTTGTTCATACTTCTATCGGGTCACAATTTACTCATCAAAACACGGAGAAGGCGATATATTAGCACGACTGACTCAAACCACTGGATGCGAAAATACCCGAATCTTACAGTTGGTCTTAAGCTCTTCAGAACTGAGCAATTATGGGTATCTGATATCACTTATGTTCGGATCTTAGAAGTTGGTCATGCTTATCTGGCTCTAATCACAGATGCTTTTTCGCATAAAATAGTTGGTCACTGTTTAGCCCTGCATATGGAAGCATCGATGTGTGTAGAAGCTTTAGAGTTAGCACTTAAAACCAGAATAAAAACCAACGAACTCCTTATTCATCACTCTGACAGAGGTGCTCAATACTGCTCACATCAGTATACCCAAAAGTTACACCTAAATGGGATAGGAATTAGCATGACCGAAAGTGGAGACCCTTTGGAAAACCCAGTTGCCGAAAGAATAAACGGTATAATTAAAAATGAATACATTAACCCTTTAAAACCAGCCTCCTTCATGGAGGCTAAAGAGTTGGTAAGTCAATCCATCATGAGGTACAACCATGAACGTCCTCATGCCTCAATAGATTATAACACGCCATCACAGATGCACTTCTTAAATCAAAGCGTTAGAAGAAGATGGTAATAAAAACATGATAAAGTTGAGTATAAATAATACATTTGAGAAACACTGTAAACTTTTACAGGATCATTAACAAAATCTGTCAACTTATTTTAGGACGGTACATACCATATTCGTTATTGGGGTTCGGGGATATTCCCCGACAAGATGTTTGTTAGGACGTGTCAACGGACTGACAGACTATTATCTTGCCTCTTCATAATGTTCAATCCACGAACAATTCATTTCAATTAATCTACTAAAGACATTCTCATCAATTCTTAGCTGAATTGGGTCTTCTTCATCATAGGTCATATCAAATAACTTACCAGCTGATAAATCCAAACTTAACCATCCTATAGGCTTTTCTGCCAGGTCACCAAAGGCATATACCTGCAGAATTAAGGTATCACCTCTAATCTGGTCCAAATTAATATTGTATTTGCCAAAAACATTCATATACGAACTAGAAAACACCAATTCTCTTAAGAGACTGTCACATTCTACTTCTGCAGCTTGATCAAATAAAATCTCACTCTCTTTTAATTCATTCTCATCCCCATTAGAGGAAACGGAAATGCAGCCATAAAGAACAATAAATGTACAGAAAAACTTCAACATAATTTAATTCTTTATTGTGCAACTTTAAACGAATTTACAATACGTGGTTTAATTCCAACCAAGCTTTGTCTGTATCTTTTCTGCTGGGCATCATGTTCAGGTGGATGTTAAGTTCTTAATATTCCACGGGGCATCAGAGGGTAAAATCAAAAGATTCCAATATACTGCTATTGATGACACAACTAGAATTAGAGCGCTAAAATACACGAAAAGCACAATCAAGCCAGCTCCATTGACTTTTTGAATTATGTAATTGAAAAGTTCCCCTTTAGAATCAACACAATACAAACTGATAATGGCCATGAATTCCAATCCAACTTTCATTGGCATGTTCAACACTATGGTATGAGACATCGATATATTAAGCCTGGCAAACCGCAGAACAATGGCAAAGTTGAGCGTTCACACCTTACTGACAAGAGGGAGTTTTACCAACTTTTAGATTACATAGACGATGTAGATCCAAATAACAAATTGAATGATTAGGAACAATTTTAAACTTTAACTGATCACGTGGGGCATTTGAAGGAATGACGCCTTATGAAACACTAACGTGTAAACTTAAAAATTGATGCTTGAGTCCATCTTTAGCTGAAGTACGACAGACACATGCATATATGATCGAGAACTAGAATTTAAAAAAATCCTTTGCTTCAAAAATTGGAATAACCGGTAAGCCTATTTCCACAGTTAAGATCGGAGGACACACCATCAATTCCATTGAATGGAAGGAAGGAAGGAAGGAAGGAAGGAAGGTAGAAATTTTCAAGAAGTTCATGGAAAAAATGTGATTGGTAAAATTGGAAATTTAACACTTTCCAATTGTGTAATAAAAGTTTACCTGATGTTTCATAAAGCCCTAATCGTAAATTCCAAATAGCACGGCCTGGCCTAGAATATATAAATTAATGCGACAGAATCAGAAATAACACTTTTAATGCAATCCTTGAATTCGTACTGTTGAATGCCGTTGTTCGTCTTCCCATTTTTTATGTAGTTTTCACCAACCACGTTTACTACAATGCCATCCCTTCTTGGATATCCACTACCAATCAAATTGTAATATTACAATCTCACCTGTTAAAATGTCTTGAATTGCGTAAATTACTTTTGAATTCGATATCATATCTAGGTATTTTTTATGAATAAAAAAATCAACGTAACATGCATTAATCCTATTTGAAAAACAAGTATTAGGGGGAAAAGTATTCTCAAGACTGATTGTATCTGCTAACCATGCTCCATTATCAATATCACTAATAGGAACGCAGCTTGAATCAATAAGAAAATAAATAACACCGGGAAAAACTGAATCTATCAGGCATTTCTTCAGTGGCAAGTATTTATCAGCACCATTGGAAAAATGCAATATTGATTTTGATGTTCGATATTTCCAAGTAAAATGATAATACTCTCCACACACCTCTTTATTTACTCTTGACTTACTATTAAAAATGTTACCACCTTCAGATTTCAAAGTGAGTCCAAGCAACAAAAATATAATAACACTTACTACCCTTTTTATACCATACTGCATTTACTTCTTTTTTAATTTTTCAAGTTTCTTCTTTTGAATATCTTCATACGCTTTAACCGTTTTTTTGTGTAATTCAGAACTTTGTTCGTAGCTAGCATCAGCCCTTTGTGCATTGATCGCTTTTAGTTCTCCATTTGCTTTATCGATATAGAAATCATCAAATGTAGCATATACAATATAACCTTTTTCATTTATGGTAGCATTCTCTAAGGTTTCCTTGTGATCATTTTCATGGACAATGATATTTCTTAAACTGTAAACATCCCCAAACCAATATGCTTTGCTCTTATTTATACCATCTGTTAATTTAACTTTAAAATACCAATCGGTTTTGTCTGATACTTTTACTGCAACATAATTGTATGGTGATGGAATTTTTTTAGGCTTTTCCGTCCCAGAAAACGCAAATCCACTTCCTGATGCGGCAAAATCATATTTAATCTGATTGTAATTAATTGCCAACAATTTGAATTGACTTTCCACGTGATCCTTTAAGTCCTGCTCACTCCCTACCCATTTGCTCGTCGTTTCTCCTTTGACTTTGACACCCTCAGCTAACTTTTTAAATCTCTCCCCAGCTAATTCCTTTTTTAGTTCCTTTGCAGACAAATTCGTCAGCTTTGTAAAATCATATTTTTCCCCCTCCTTATTGTCTCCTAAGAATTTATAAAGATTTCCATCTTTCTTTTTATCATCATACAATACTTCTCCCTCCGTACCAACAACTTGGGTGTTCCCCTTTAGATCAGTATAAATTATGGGGTTGTTTAACAACGCAGCATAATTGCTGACTCCAATTTGATCTACTGGGTCAATATTCCAACGCCGCCCCAATCGACTATCATACTGCCAAAATTCAGCCGTCATAGAATTTCCTTCTCCAACTACCTCATCATCTCTCTCTTGTCCTTGAAACCCAAATCTGTATCCATCTACTGTATTAGTAAAAGTCCTACTATCGATCTGCATCCCGAAAGGATAGTAATCACTCATAGTGACAACTTGAGCTTCGTAGTACATTACTTCACCAGCACCACATACTTGAATTCTACGATCTGTAATAGTCGCTAAAACGTTTCTGAGATGGTTCGATAGTTCATAACGCTTCTCTCCACGATAGAATATTTTAATACTATCTGATAGATACGTAAAGGTGACTGAAGTTGTACTATTAACGACTTGTTGAGCTAATAGTAAGTCTCGTGTTACAAGTCCAACTCGCGCCGACCCATAAATATGATTTTCATTCAAACTATAATTCCAAATGGGGTCAAGACTGTAGCCTATACTTTCACTTAGTTCTTGCAAGTAGGTTGTACCATATTGTGTTTCAACTGCATCAAGCCATGATTCTGTGTTTTGACCAGAAAGTTGCGAAACCGTATTTCGAAGTGTTGTCTCGTCGTTTATGGCCAAATATGAATAGTAAACAAATAATTGCGTTTGGTTTGTTCGAATGTTGCTAATTATGGTTGCCTCTGTGCCAGGATAGTTCGCAAAATATTCTTGCCACATAACCGAATAACCTAAAAAGTTCTCCATCATCAACGCTATATCCCCTGAGGAGAAACTACTATAGATTACTGTTGTAAAATTAATTACACCACTTAATATACCCCAGGACGTCGGATTATTAAAGCCAATGGTTTGGTCATAAATAGTTTTAAATGTGCTACAATTCCCACTACCTCCTCCAATTTGTAAGGCATTGATTACATCTAATATCGTAAAAGTAGCATAGATTACAGATGGAGGTGTACCTGGAGGAACGGTTAAGTCAGCACACATTTGATCATAGATCATCGGGTCTAACATCTGCAATTCATCTAGAAACTGAAAGTAATTATTCCAAATTTGTTCAGTCAGTAGGTTTGCAAAATTATTTTGACATTGCCACTCATATATGTCCTCATCTTGATACCCATAAGCTTGTAGCATTTGAATAACATCGTACGCAGAAATGTTATTGTACAACACACCAATTTGCAAGGGTGAAAGATGTGGGACACAGCTAAAATTACTCAACACTGGATACAATTGGTTCAGCACAACTTCGTCTTCTATGGAGTCTAATGTGTCAGAAGGAATTGCACTGTGCCATCCTATTTGCTGGTCGAGTAAACTAATTCTGCTTTGATAACTTTGGTCTATTTCTAGCTGATTGTAAACATCCATATAAGTAATACTTGCATTAGATGAAGCCTCAGCCCATGTCTTAGAATAGGTACTCATTATGCTCCCACTTGCATCTCTTATGTACCAGGTTGAGGTTGTTCTACCATTACTATCCGTTACATGTTTTGCTGCTCTATGACCATCTGGAGTATATTCAAAACTTAAATCCGGCTTTTTGCTACCAGCCGTACGGGTTATTCTTTTAATTTTACCGTACACGGTCCAGATTATTTCGTCAATTTCCTCAGCTTGATCGGAGATTAGATTTCCAATTTTGTCATAGGCATAATTATTCGCTTGTTGATCGTCTATGTCATACGTAAATGCTCCATCTGAAATAAGATCATCAACATACAAAAGCTGATTTGTACCTGTTTGGTAGTGATAACTTAGAGAATCCATAGGGGTATTGCTTTCAGCATTTCGATTTAAGGTGAGAATGTTCCCATTTGCATCATAGGTGTAGGAACTATAAAAATCACCCGTAGGATTTCCAGTATTCCAGGTGTTGTTTGTTTGACTATAATTATTAAATGTATGTGCCTTTGAAATTCGGTTTAGCTGATCATATTCATATGCTTTCCCAACAACTTGATCTGTAATTTTACTCAACGATGTGACCATTCGGCTAATGTTTCCATTATATAATGGAGAAACCTTGTTATTAAAACCACTGCTTGACGTTTCAGCCATCAAAAAGTAATTTGTAGTTTGAGACGATTTCCACCCATTAATGGGCGTATAATCTTCATCATAATAATGAAGGCTGTAACCAAACACATCACGGGCAACCATATCATTTGTAGACCCAGAATAACCATCTCGACCAATGTCTCTAGATGCAGTTAGACTATTCCCATTTACGCCTTTAAGCCATCCATGAAGGGTGTATGCGTAGTCAAGACCTTGAACGTTTAACTTACCAAGCGTAATCCTTTTTAAAGGACCGTGTAAATAATAGAAATAAGCCGCATCTCTATCCCAATGAACATTGTCGGTACTCGTTTCAACTTGAGTCAGTCTGTTGTCTGCATCGTATTGGTATCGGTGAATGAATTGATCGTCTTTGTTTTCTTGAAAGTAGACAGAGTTAACGTTACCAGAAACTAAATCATATTGATAATCCATCCGTTTATATCCTTGTCCAATAGAATGTAAATCAGAAATTTCCCTTAAAAC
>CAYZWM010000217.1:0-2262 GCA_964482155.1 uncultured Chitinophagaceae bacterium
GGGGTTGCCGGTGCTACTATCGTATCTAAAAACTTGTCCAAAATGTCTGAACTTCTTAATGATCACCTAGTTTGGACGAACAAATGCACATCCAAATTCTCGAGGGCAAAGGTAGATTAGAAATTTAAACTCATGCTGTACTTACTGTAGAACTCAAGGATTTCATTTACAGCTTCATCGGCGGTATCAACCAGTTTAAACAAATGCATATCCTCCGCACTTACGTTCCCTTCTTTTTCCAACATGGTTTCTTGAATCCAGTCTATCAAACCTTCCCAAAACGACGTTCCTACCAAAATAATTGGAAACTTGGCCGTTTTTTGAGTCTGAACCAGTGTCAATGCTTCGAATAATTCATCGAGGGTTCCAAAACCACCTGGCAAAACGATAAAACCCTGGGCATACTTCATAAACATCACTTTGCGCACAAAGAAAAAGTTAAAATTTATCAATTTATCCTGATCAATGTACGGGTTAGGTGTTTGCTCAAATGGAAGTTCGATATTCAATCCAACCGATGCACCTTTCTCATTGCTTGCACCCAGGTTTCCTGCTTCCATAATTCCAGGTCCGCCTCCAGTGATAACACCAAGGCCTACGGCCGCTAATTTTTGGCCAATTTCGGAAGCCATTTCATAATACTTGGTTCCAGGTTTGGTTCGAGCTGATCCAAACACAGACACACAAGGACCAATTTTGGCCAGCGTATCGTATCCCTCAACAAACTCGGCCATCACCTTGAATATATTCCAACTGTCTGAACTTTTAATTTCAGGCCAGTGCTTAATTTCAAATGCTCTTTTAATTCTTTTCTCGTTACTCATATCTATTCGTTCTCTATTAATTCATTTTTATTTGAGGAATCCTCAGCCACTGCCAACCAAACAAAAGTCAGTAAGCCATTAATTAAGATCAACTCGAAACCAGGTGTATATCCCGATATCAACATAGGTGAAAATTTGTAGTACACCCAGGTTACGTAAATGGACAATATAGTGATTGGGAGGATCCAAACGTCTTTTATTCTGGCTTTTGTCAATATACCAAAAAAGAACAAACCTAGCAATGGACCGTAGGTAAAACCTGCTGCGGTAAACAATTGTTTGATCACAGCCTCATTGTTTAACTCCTTAAAGACCAAAATTGTTGCAAACAACACAACCGCAAATGCAAAATGCACCAAACTTCGAACTTTGCGATTCGTCGGTTTTGTGCGTTCATACCCTAGAAAGTCGACACAAAAACTGGTCGTCAGCGCCGTTAATGCACTGTCTGCACTCGAATACGCAGCAGCGACCAACCCAAGAATAAAAAACAAGCCCACCACAGGAGCAGCATGTTTTAAGGCAATTATCGGGAATAAGTCGTCGGTTTTGGCTACGCCTTCGATTCCCATTTTTGCTTTGTACTGGTACAAAAGAGCACCGAGGCTTAGAAAGATAACGTTGACCACAATGAACATGGCCATTTGAGCATAAATGTTCTTTTTAGCCGATTTAAGATTCTTGATGCTTAGATTTTTCTGCATCATATCTTGATCTAATCCGGTCATAACCAGGGCAATAAAAGCGCCACCGACAAACTGTTTCCAGAAAAAGTTATGGCCCTTCCAATCAAAATGAAAGATTTGGGTATTCGGATCGTTTCTCAGATTATCGATCAAACCAAGAAAATCCATATCCATCGATTTGGCAATATATCCAATGGTTAATACCACGGCAATTATGAGGAACGTGGTTTGAAATACGTCGGTGTACACCACCGTTTTGATACCGCTCTTAGTTGTATAGGTAAAAATGAGGAGAATGGTAATGGCTACCGTTGCCCAATACGGTAAATTGAAATCTGCAAAAATGGCGATGTGTAAGACGCCTGCCACTAAAAACAGTCGGAAGGACGCCCCAACTACACGGGAAAGGATAAAATATGCAGCACCCGTTTTATATCCGTAAACGCCAAAACGTTTTTCAAGATAGGTGTAAATCGACGTTAAATTCAGACGGTAATACAGCGGTAACAACACCCAGGCAATGACCAAATATCCAATCATATAGCCAAATACGGTTTGCATGTATCCGAAGTTGCTGGATTCGACCCAGCCCGGTATGGAAATAAACGTCACTCCGGAAAGGGAAGCCCCAATCATACCAAAAGCCACTAAAAACCAGGGTGACTTTTTGTTTCCATGATAAAACGATTTATCGTCGGTATTTCTACCCGTTACCCACGAGATTAGCATCAACACGAGGAAGTATCCTATCA
>CAYZWM010000217.1:2293-6973 GCA_964482155.1 uncultured Chitinophagaceae bacterium
CAGAAATTTTAAGTTTTTGTCCGATATTGATTTGGTTGCCTTTCAAGTTGTTCCACTTGGTTAACTGAGCTGCCGTAATGCCATATTTTTGGGTTATTCGATAGACTGTCTCCCCTTTTACAACTACATGGTACTTCGCAGTAGAAATAACCGCATTGTCCTTCTCTATCGCTGGACTATCCCCCAATGCTGCCTTGGCCGTAGCTTCGGTTAGGTATATTTTTCTTCCCAACGATAACTGTAGGGCTTTGATGTTATTCCACTTGAGAATGTCCTCTTCAAATATATGGTACTTCTCTGCTATCCGATAAATGTTGTCGCCTTTGACCACAACATGATATGCCGGCAAGTCGATGTTGTCTTTTTCAATGGGTGGAGCCTTTTCCACTTCGACAGAATGTGGATTGACAAATGCGTTTTTTTGTTCAACCACCTCTTTTTCGGATTTCACTTCCAACGAATCTGATTTTCCACGTTTGCCCCGCATATACAATTGACTGCCCTCGGTAGGTTCCATGCCCTCTTCCAGTCTGTTACGACGGTATAGATGTTTTAGCTTGATCCCATATTGCTGAGCGATTTGATACATGCTTTCATCCGGCTTAACGGTATGAAATTTTTGTGTGCCACGACGTCTCTTGGGTTTGAGATAAACAATATCGCCTTCTGTAATTTTCTCTCCCTGTTTCAGGTCGTTGTACTTGTATATCTGTCGGTCTGTCAATTCGTTGTCCTTTGCGATACTCTCCAACGTTTCATCTATATCGGCATACACAATGGGGACTTCATTTTGCAAAACCACGGGTTTGGTTAGTGTCGGTTGCGGTTTGGCAATATCCAAATTGTATAATTCGTGTCGTTCGATGAGGTTAATAATGATGGTGTGGTAACTCTTGTTGGTTGCGTATCCGGCCTTTCTCAATCCTTTTGCCCACCCTTTGTAATCGGTAATGTCTAAATCGAACAATTCGTGATACCGCCAATTGTTGCGTAGAAAATTGGAATGATCTTTATACGATTCCTGAGCCGATGCGTATGCTCGAAAACATTCATTGGGTGCATCGTCATCCGCTTTCATGGTCTTGCCTTTCCATGTGCTTTTGCATTTTATACCAAAATGGTTGTTACCTATGCGGGCCAGCCTGCTGTTGCCATCGCTGCTTTCCAATATGCCCTGAGCCATCGTAATGCTGGCAGGTACTCCACCGCGATGCATTTCAATAACGGCCATGTTTTTATAGGTTTCGATATATTGGTTGCGGGATATCTTGGATTGACCTACGGCAGAAAACACGCCAATCAAACTGGTCAGAATAAAAACGAGTATGTTTCTCATAATTTCTACGAAATTAAAAGGCGAAACCTGCCTAAACTTGGTTAATTATTCACTTTTGCACAATTTGGTAAACCAAAGTGTAGTTTGTAAAGTAGCCAGTATACAAACGATTGGTATTGCAATCTGTTATATACCCATGGTGTAAAGAATTTTCTTATCGGTTTTTTGTCGATTTATTAAAGAATATTTTGCCATCTTTGGTGCGATTTTAACACGGTGCTGGTATCGGTAAATTATTTTGTCAAGAATTGCCGTAAGCACATACAAATGAGGAATATGAGAAAGTTTTTTGGGTTAATTCTAGTTTTATCAAGTGCCATCGTTTATGCGCAAGATTTCGGGGCTGCCGGGTTTTCGCACAACGTTTCAAATACCAATGTTAAAATTGGCGAGGTTATCAAACTAACGTTTAAGACTTCGATTCCTAAAGACTTGCATATCTATGCAAATGCTGGTGACTGTGAGTTTGGACCTAAAGCACCATGGTTTGAAGATGAATTGGTATTGTCCGACTGTGAGTTTGTTGGCGTAATTTATGATGGATTCGAACCTCATAAATATTTCGACGACTTATTCGGCTGTAATGTTTCTGATTTTGGAGGGAAAGCCGAGTTTGTACAAAAAGTAAAAATTACCGGGAATAACCCAACCATAACTGGAGAGTTCTGGTATCAAATGTGCTCTGACGAAAGGTGTAAAGACTTTGGCTATGCCTTTAAACTACCTTCCTTGAAGGTGAGTGGCAAAATTCCAGTTAAGACTACAACGACTCCAGAAGATAACAACCCTAACGGTACACTTGATGCAGGAGCCGTAGACGGCGATGGTAGTGAACAAGTAAACTCAGCTGCACTTGAACAATTATTAGAATGCCTTGATTGCGAGGAAAAATTGGACAAAAAAGGGGGCACAATTGGTGCTGATGATGTAGACTACTCTTCTTACCAAAGAAAAACTCAGGCAGATACCACTCCATGTGAGGTCAAAACGTATCATGGACAAACTAATGAGGATACCCGGTCGTATTGGGGATTTTTTCTAATTGCATTTTTGTCCGGTCTTGTCGCACTGCTCACTCCATGTGTTTTCCCAATGATTCCGATGACGGTATCCTTCTTTATGAAGGACGGAAGCAAGGCAAAAGCCATACGAAATGGATTAATCTATGCAGCTAGTATTATTGCTATTTACGTTGTAATTGGCACTTTTGTAGCAGCAACAGCTGGGCCTGATGCGGCTCATTTTCTATCTACTCATTGGATTCCGAACGTTTTCTTCTTTTTAATCTTCGTCATTTTTGCTGCATCCTTTTTTGGTGCATTTGAAATCACCTTGCCAAGCAGTTTAGTGAATAAAGTTGACAAACAAGCCGATAAAGGTGGATTGACAGGTATCTTTTTTATGGCGTTTACCATTGTTTTGGTATCCTTTTCGTGTACTGGACCCATTGTTGGCAGCATTTTAGTTGAAGCTGCTGGTGGACAATTTATTAAACCATTAATAGGCATGTTTGGATTCTCACTTGCCTTTGCAATCCCATTTGGGCTTTTTGCCATATTTCCAGGTTGGTTAAACAATTTACCCCAATCAGGTGGCTGGTTAAATTCGGTAAAAGTCGTTCTGGGCTTTTTAGAATTAGCCCTTGGGTTGAAATTCTTGAGTATTGCAGATCAAACGTATCATTGGGGAATCTTAGATAGAGAAGTTTACCTCGGGCTTTGGATTGTGATATTCACCTTGATGGGTATTTACCTGCTTGGTAAGATCAAGTTTGCACACGACAGCGACACGAAGTTTGTCTCTGTTCCGAGACTTATTCTTGCTATCATAACCTTCTCTTTCGTTGCGTACATGATTCCAGGTATGGTTGGCGCTCCTTTAAACCAATTGGCTGGATACCTTCCACCTATGAGTACCCACGATTTTGATCTAATCGGAACAATTAAAAATCCGAATCCAGAAGAATCTACTGCAAAATATTCTGACAAACTACATCTACCTCATGGATTAACAGGCTACTTCGATTACGAAGAGGGTATGGAAGCCGCAAGAAAGGAAGGTAAACCAGTGTTTATTGATTTTACTGGACATGGGTGCGTAAACTGTCGCGAAATGGAAGCACGCGTATGGAGTGACAAGAATGTTCTTCGATCATTGAAAGATGATTACATCATCATTTCATTGTATACGGACGACAAGACAATTCTACTGGCAGAAGATGAGTGGTATTACTCTAAAAACAGTGGAAAGTTGATCAAGCGATTGGACAAAAAAAATGCAGACATTGAATCTTGTTACTTTGATGAAAGCAGTCAACCGTTATATGCACTGCTTGACAACAAAGGAGAAATGCTACAACCTCAAAGAGGTCACAATTTGGATATTAAAGAGTACTACACTTTTCTCAAAAATGGGGTAAAAGAGTACAATGATAAAATGGAAGCTGCCGCGTTAAAAAATTCTGAGGAGTAATTACTCGACCACCCATACCAGGGTATGGTTGTCAAATATTTCGTAGTTCATGATGTACAACATGGGTTTGTCTTTTAAAAATTCCATGTAAAACTTTCCTTTCGTCTTAATTTTAAATGGACTGGCCACCATATGCTGTTTAAAGTCAACGGCTTTTTTACCGTACAACTTATACAAGGCTTCCTTGGCACTCCACAATAAATAAAGGGCTTGTAGTCGATCATTTTGCTGTACAATGATCTCCTCCGCAGGATTTACAAAACGTTTGGCGATCCGTTCAATTCGGGGTGTAATTTCTTCGATGTCAAGACCCACAGCGAACTGGCTTTTGATTGCCCCTGCATACTGCTTACAATGACTGATGGAAATGTGCTGGTCTGAATCAGACACATGAGGTTTCCCGTGTTCATCCTTCAACACAACCTTGGGATCTATGTCCAACTCCGTTAAGGCCATTCGGCTCGACATCCACTGAATGCTTCGCTTTTCATTTTTCGATTCATACGGCTCGTTTATGGCCACAAAATCGGAAACCCCCTCGTCAATCTTCCAAATGCATATCTCTGCATCGCCGGATGTAAATGTCTTTAATTTTGGCAAATCCCTCGCTTTCAGCCTCAAAGGTATCAATTCGCCTCTTTCTCATTTGCCAGTGGCCAATTGTTTTACACAAATTGTCCCGTTTAGCTTCTTTTACGGCCCAAATAATCTTATTTCGTAGCCTTATTACCCAAGGGATTACAGCGCATGATTTTAAGTGACGAACGAATTTTAGAAGAAATAGAAAAAGGAACCATTCTTATCGAGCCTTATCGACCCGATTGTTTGGGAACAAATTCTTATGACGTCCATCTGGGCACGTGGTTAGCCAC
>CAYZWM010000218.1:0-6801 GCA_964482155.1 uncultured Chitinophagaceae bacterium
ATCGCATGAGCGAACCGATCACTATCGACCAAAATCACAGGCGTCACAGCAACCGAGGAAAATACGTGTGTGAACAGTCGAATGGGGTTGAGCGTGCGAGCGCTCGCCGCCCATATCGTGGCTTCCACGTCTAAGGCAATGGGTTTGCCATGTTTATTCAGATCAAAGTAAAGAACAAATTGAGTATAGGTTTTATCTCCGCGGTACCACGATGTTCTCATTCTAAAATTTTTCCTCAATAACAACCGAAAGCGCTTTTCGTCATCTTCGTTTACGCCAGTTATTTCGACAATTCGATTCCTATTATTTACAATCAACTCTACCTCTCCATTTACGGTAATTCCCTTTCTTCGGATTTGTCTTACGAAATGATCTCTCGCGTTTTTTCTATTTCTATTGGCGCGCAAACGTCCGTACCTGCTTTTGTAATATCCGATTTCAACATAGACCGTATCACATTTCTTTGAGATTGGGCTTCCGGCAACGGCGGCAATGGAATCCAACTTTTCAGTGGCAGTTTCTCCACTTAGGTAGTAGTCTTTATACAAGTCCAACAACTTGGATTCATTTTCCATAAGGGCTTCGCTAACTTCTGACCTAAGTTGTACTTCAAATCCGTGAAAAAAGTCACGACAATCCGAGGGATTGTCGCAACCCGTTTGTGCCACCCAAAACCACTTTATTTCCGGGTTGTTTTTCAACGCCGGGAATGCTTTTAACAATCGGTCAACCCGATTGGTATTGAGTTCCAACTGATCGAAACGATCAGAAAGTCTGTATTGTGTGTAAACCAATGATACGGAAACGATACGGTCGACAGGGATGCGTTCAAACGTATTTCTTAGATCAAATTCATTAAACTTCATATCGAAGTAAACGAAGTCTGGACTCGCAATTATTTTATTAAAATGTGCTGTCTCAATGCGTTGCGTGCCCAATTGGGCAAATCCTGTCATCTGAATGGACAAAAGGATGAAGATGGTGTAAATGATTCTCATATCTTAACTGTTATTAGATCGATTTACCTTTAATACAACGTTGGTTAGAAAGGTAACCCTAAGACGAACAGAAAATCAAAAACGTTGGGTATTCACGATCAATCGTGGCTCCACCCCTTGTCAATATCGACTACGATATTCTTGGGACTGAACGTTACGGTAGATCGGTACCACGCGAGATCGTCGTATCCATGCTGACCATTATCACTAGACCTGGACAGTAACTTCCCATCTCCGGTATAATAGTAGTTGGTTAGGGTTGAGTCTGCATAGTATTTACCTCGGTACAACGGTTTACCGATAATGGACACGACTTCTTCTTCCGTCATTCCAGGTTCAATGGATTCAAATTTTTCAGGTGTATAGTTTTCCGCGAAATGGGTATCTAAATAGGGTTTAAGTAGGTGTTTGCCCTCGACTAATTGTACCAAACCCATTAAGAAACTCACACAGGCGATAAAGCACAACCCCATGACAGAAAAAATTCTTAGTGCTATTTTCATAATACGCGGATAGTTTCATACGCATAACCTAAAAGAAAGACCAATGGAACTGCAGGAAAAGCAAACCTGGATGCCCGTAACAATCGGGCTTTATAACTGCCTGTAAACCAAATGGCAAGTAGTCCGGTGGACAAAACAGCTGCACCCAAAAGGACAGGCAACATGATAAATAAAAAGCCACTAGAATATAACGTGACATACGTGGAGATACCAAAAAGCACCACCGTTAGGAGTATTGATTTCATAGTACTGAGATTCTTACGACTATGAAATAACGCAGATTAATTACATTTATTCTTTGATGAACTGGATAGCTTCTCCTTGTTCTAATTGAACAAAGTACAAACCAGACAACAGGTTTATAACCTCAATGCCTTGATCTGGGCCGATAATTCCTTTCATGATTAAAGCCCCTTGTACGTTGTAAATGGAATAGTTCTTTGCACTATACATTCCTGAGATATAAAGAAGGTCATGCGTTGGATTTGGGAATAAGCGCAATGAAGTGCTCCATGTAAATTCTGGTAGGCTCATATTTTGTTCTGTAGAACGTTCATAAGAGAATCCACCTCCATTTGCTCCGCCAGAAAATGACAAAAACTTAATATCGATATAGATATCGTCGGTAATCAAATGAAGTACAGCATCTTTATTAACCATGCTTGGTGGTTTGTTCCCGTTGGTTTTTATCCAGGTATCGAAGGTTAACGATGCAATATCCGCCGTAGTTCCATAAGCCCATTCGGTATCGCTTGGACTTGTACTGTCGTAAGCCGTTTGGGTAACGATATTAAAAATACCCTGTTTGTGCCCACGGGTAATATGTACTCGGTCTGTTAGTTGATCTTGATTGGAATCCAGTTTCCAATCGGCACTATCGGCCTTTACAAATGTCATTTTGGGGCCGGTCCAGGTGGTTTGACAAGTGGCCGAATTTAATCCAAGAAACAACAACGATATGATCAACACTAGGTAGGTCTTTTTCATGCTTCCAAATTTGCACAAAAAATATCGATTGTAAGAGTCCAATCTTTCACACGCTTTCCTCTGGATTCTAGCGGATAAAATATACCTAAGTCTGACTATTTTAATTGCAATGGCCAACAGCTAGTTTTGGGTTATAAAAGTTGTTATCGTAAGAATTTTAATGTTATGAAGAAATCTATTCTCATTATTGGTGTTGTCATCCTTACTTCGGTTGCCGGTCTCTTAGTATTCAATGCCTCATCAGACACCAATCAAAAGGCGGTTATTTCCTGTTGTACAGAAGATGCTACGTGTTATGGAAAAACGCCATGTAATGCATGCAAAAATTGTAAATACTGCAAACATTGCAGCAAGGATGGTGGTAGTTGTGGCGTGTGCGATTAAATTTCCCATATCAACATTTTCAATATTAATGCTCTGTAGTTCAACAAACCGTATGTCCTATCCTTTCGGTTCCAACGTGTTAATTTTCAGGTATCTATTTCCCATTGGTGAACCATTTTTACCAGAATTTTACTAACTTGTGACCGACCCTAATTACTTTACGCGTGTGTAAAACCTGGTTTATTTCATTTCTCGTTGGATGTTGTCTTGTTCTGACTTCCACTGAAATACATGCTCAGGTTGACCTTGGAAAAGGCTTTCGACTCACCGGAAATGTTACCCTACAATACTTGTTTACAGCCGACTCCAGCCTGAATAATGGATTTGGAGCCCCCAAGCGCCCGACACACCTTCCACAGTTCGTTGGCCGACTTTCGCTAAATTATAAAAAGTCCTTACGGATTCCGATCAACATCGTGCTCAATCCCATAATGCAGTTTAATGGAGGCATTAATACGCCGATGGAGGGACCTAAATCGCTGAACATATTTCAATATCTATCTCACCCAACGAATCAAATTTATGCCAACCCTACCTATAAAAACGTTCGTTTTCATCTAGGGCATTTCGTCCAATTTTACAGCCCGTTGTCAGCTGGAGACATGAAGGTTTTTGGAGTAGGCGCGGAATTTAAGAAAAACAACATGTCGTTTGCCGTTCAACGTGGGGTATTGCAGCCCAAAGTGTTGAACGTTGCCTTTAATTTCAACAACGGCGCTTTCCAACGATCGCTAACCGCATTACAGTGGAAAATGTCGCCCAGCAAAAAGCTCTCGACGGGTGTCAACTTTGCCTTTGTCACAGATCAACAGAAATCGCTGGATGAACTACCGTCATTTACCAAACCAGAAAAAAGTGCTGTGATCTCGGTACAGTCGCAATACAAACTCGATAAAAACACCCAGATCAAATTGGAAGTATCCAGTTCGTCGTGGGCACCAGATGCGACTCTGGCAGATACACTTCGAGAATTTGGTATTGGACAACTTCTCATTCCCAATACAAGTATTTTTGGTGGTACTGCTTTTGAATTAAGCGCCTCCCGCAATACGAAGCAATACAAGCTACGCTCCAGTGTTGGATATCGCAGCAAGAATTTTAGGACTCTGGCCTATCCGTTTATGCAATCGGATATGTTTGAGTTTGAGCTTAACCCTCAATTCTTTGCCTTTAAAAAGAAACTCCAAACCAATGCTACTTTGGGGTACAAGACAAGTAACGTTAGTAAATCAACGGGTCGGTCGCTTCGCATTCCAATTGCCAAAATTTCTACGAATTACAAGGTCAATAAAGCCTTAAGTGTGAATGCGATATATGCCTTCAACGCCGTAAACAGTTCGGAAGATACGCTTCAGCCACAAATTCGATCGTCCAATCAGGTCGTTCGTTTATTACCGAGTTATCGGTTGACCATAGACAAGTTTAAAAATACATTTTCGTTGATTCTTGGATTGAATCAATATGTCAACAAGAGCAATGTTCTTTTGACTCCAACAAAGACGTCAACCAACAACCTTGGAATGGCCTATCGATTAATTTATGAGAAGCACTCAGCAGGGTTGTCTGTCAACTCACTAAACACGCGATTAAATGGAACTACGTTGTTTCGGTATTCGTCGGTTTCGTTTAATGCAAGAACCAAGGTTTTGGACAACAAACTGACGCCTTTTGTTCGGTTTACAAATACCAATGTACGCAATGCTACTGTCAAAACTGGAAGTAAGAAAGTAGGACAGATAGGTGCCCAATACAAGGTATCCAAAAAAATGGTAGCTAGTCTTGGAGCAAGCATTCAATACCACAAACAAGGTGTAGGCAAGATCGTACCTGGCGTTCCGGGAGGAGTTTCTGCCTATAGAGAATTTTTAGTACGAACAGGCATAAGTTACAGACTGTGATCGAAGCAAAAACATATCGCCAACGTGTAAGGAACAGGGTCTCTATGACTTTGATCAACTTAACGCTTGTTTGCATTTTACTTGTTTTTGGATCGCATAAATCAATTGCCCAGGTAGAAAACCAGCCAATCATTCTTACTCCGTTTCACAATCAGGTTATATCGAGTGAGGGAGAGTTACGAGGCACCATTTTTAGCTGGACGGGAACCAGTGTGGATTTTGGTTATCAATTGGCCTTCTACCCCGTTTATCCCTGTCAGGACCCCATGACTGCGTTTCGGGTGAATCATCCGATTTATATAAACTTCTGTGACAACGAGTTCTTCTTTTTACTGGAAGACATGAATTTTAACGACGGTAAATACGTTTGGAGTGTTTCGGCCAGTTCCAGCAGTGGAACTCAGGTATGGTCGCCCCCATCTGTCTTTGAACTTTCTACGGGGAGTGGTTCAGGCCTTTTTATTGATGTAGGCAGTCCGTGTGATACACCAAAAGGCTGTATGCAAATTATCCTTGAGCCTGACAAAGAGTTTCCCATTTCCCTTGGGATTAGTATTGCCGCAGCTGAGAAATTTAAATACCCCAGAGCGCTTCCGATAAAGGCAGAAGGTGTTGACTACGATAAGGTGTTGTTTCGATGCAAGGGATGTGCTGCAGACGACGGAACGGAAACACGTTACTATCAAGATCGGGTAAGTGGTTTTGAATGGATACTTGAGGGTAAAGGATCGTTGGGAGACCCTTTTAAAGGTAAAAAGGTTGACAGCCTGAATACGGAGTTGGATGAACTCAATAAGGAAATTGGCGAATTACTGAAAAAGATCAATAAAAATCAAGGTCTGGTAGACAGTGGCATTGATCAACAAAAAGAAGATAATGCCGATCGTATAGAAGATCTGAATAAACGGATCGCCGGATTAGACTCTATTCTGGGCGTTTACGATACGAAGCGCGACAGTTTAAAAACGCTTCAAGATGAAACCGCGAATGAACTTAACGGTGAGAGAAATAAACTCGCCAATAAACTGGATTCTATAAAGCTTATACAAGAGCGCTTGGACACCCTGAATAATTTGCTTGCAGATAAATTTACAGCATCGGAGTTGGCTATGCTTACTGAGATCGAAGCTTTGATCAAAGAAAAAGAAAAAATCGAGTCCCAGATAAAAACAGAAACCCAACAATTTGAACAGGACCTTCAACGGATTAACAGCTCCATTGACCAGTTAGAGAACAACGTCAAATCACAAAATGCGAGCTACAGGAATATCAATACCCTGATTGAAACATCAACGAAGAAGATTACCACCCTAACGGCACAACTCTATGCCAACGCGAAGCTATTTAACTACTACAAATCTCGGAACCGTTGGAGTTTGATGGTTAAAACGTTTGACAATCTATATGATGTTAAGAGTTTCGAGTCGATGTACCTATCTACGTTTAACAAAGCGGAAAGCATCGCACGATCTCAGGTGAATAGGACTGCCGCATTTTCTTCTTTTCTGACGGCTCTTAGTGATCTGGACAAGGCCCTAGTGAAGGCTTATAAAAAAGACGGAAGCAAGGAGGCCACTGAAGCGTATCAATTATGTTTAACAGCGGCTAACACCTATAGAAGCAGTGTGGATTCCCTGGTTCGTTCATCGGCTACCCTTGACGGAAGCATTGCTCAAAAAATTGACACTGAAAAGGATAAACTCAATTCGTACGAGTCCCAAATCCTAACAATTACAAACAACCTGGATAACGCCATTAAGGCCTATGCCAAAGAAACTGAATCGTATGATAAGCGCATAAATCAACACGAGAAAGATGTTATAAAGAATCAGAAAAAACGTACGGAAGTTGGTGAACGTCTAGGGAACAAACAAGATGCCTTTAATCAGAAAGTGGCCAAAAGAAGGGCAAAAACCAAGGAGAAAAAAGATGAGTATGTGACCGAAATTGGAGAAAAAGAACTCACCAAACTCGACATACAGATTGCGATAATTCTCGTTTATGCAAAAATCATAAAAGGTCAAAAGGACA
>CAYZWM010000219.1:0-6792 GCA_964482155.1 uncultured Chitinophagaceae bacterium
AAAACGGAGATTGCTATAAAGGGATTCTTTGTTGCCATTGGGCATACGCCGAATACCGGCATTTTCAAGGACTTTATTGATATGGACGGCCAGGGGTATATCAAAACGACTCCAGGAAGCACTAAAACCAATGTTGAAGGTGTTTTTGCTTGTGGCGATGCTCAAGACAAAATATACAGACAAGCAGTTACTGCTGCTGGGTCTGGTTGTATGGCGGCCTTAGACGCAGAACGATACCTTTCTGCCAAGGCGCATGCACATCTTTTACCGGTTTAATACCTGGGTCATAAACTTGGCCAATACCCTCATTGCGCTCTGATTTTTTGAGTACCTTGCATTTGTAAAATTGTATTAGATGTTTAAACGCAGGTTAATTGTAGTCGCAGCGGCCATACTAGGGCTTTCGGGTTGCTTGAGTTCCATAGAGGAATCGTTCGATAAGATTGAAGGAATCAATAAAATTCAATGGGAACCCACATTTGCGGCCCCATTAATTAAAACGAGGCTGACAATTAGTGATTTTTTAAAGCAAACATCCACTGCGTTTATTGAGGTTGATCCGGACAATTTAATCCATGTGATTTATCGTGGTGAACTTGCGAGCCTCAAAGCCAAGGATTTTGTGTCTATACCCAAACAACATTTTGAAGGAGCCATTGCTCTGCTTCCATTTCATATTACCCAACTGAATACAAATGGAAGTACCAATGTAAATTTCAGTACCATTTTCAATTTTGGTATTGCCAATACGGAAATCGATAGTCTGATTATGTCGGCATGTGCCATGACCACTAAATTGACGTCAAACCTCCAACATGATGTAACGGTAGAAGTTTCCATTCCGGAAATAACCTTGAGTAACGGAACACCGTTAACCATACTCTTATCTATGCCTTATGGGGGTGCTGGTTCTGTAACTTCTAATATAACGCGAGACTTAAAACAATCGTCGTTTGACCTAACCAAAAGTGGTGATCAAACCTATGGACAGCTGTTGGCTGAGTTTAAAATCACTGTAACCAAGGTTGGAAGTAACCCCATCTCGGTAAACGACAAAATAGATTTTGAAACCGATTTTTTGTATAACGAATACGAAGTTCTATTTGGTTTTGTAGGCGAATCCGACATATCTCCAGATCAGGCAGACTCGATTCACTTTGATTTGTTTCGAGGCGTCGATTCGGCATTTAACAACGTTAAATTTAGAATAGCAGATCCCCAAATAACGTTTTATATCAGTAATTCGTACGGTATACCCATCACGGCGAAAATTGATGAGTTCAGCACGATATCAAAGACATCCGGAAAATTAACTGCTACGGGTTACCCCGACCCCCTGGTTATTCCAACGCCGTCAAGATTAGAAATAGGTCAGACCAAGGTCGATTCTTTTGTACTAAACAGAAGCAATAGCAATATTGCCGATTTGGTGAGTAATGTGCCGCAATGGATGATCTACAACTTTGCCGCTCAGGTAAACCCTCCTGGAACTACGGAACGGAATTTTATTACCTACAACAGTGAGTTGAAAATAGAGACAGCCATCGATATCCCATTACACGGTAGCACTGAAGGTTTTGTAATTAATAAAGAAGTGGATATAGCGAGTTTTACTTCTGATCTTGAAGGCGTAGATGAACTTGAGGAAATCACCTTAAGGCTGTATCTTGAAAACGACTTCCCAGTTGACGTTGATTTACAGGTTTATTTTCAGGATTCTATGGGTAATAATCTCGATTCTCTGATCGAACCCAACCAGTTTATTTTACGGAGTTCAGTGGTTGATGGAGATGGAAAAACCATCGAACCGAGCCGATATACGGTAGACTTTAAGATTTCCAGAAGCCGGTTCGACCAAATGCGAGAAGCGTCCAAGGGGCTGGTCAGGGCAAAATTAAATACATACAATGGAACCTCTCCCCAGCCTGATGTTAAGTTTTACGACGATTATGGCATAACCGTCAAATTGGGTATTCAAGCTCACGGAATTTTCACCATAGACAAATAAGGGAATGATGAAGAAAGCAATAGTAATTTGTCTGTGCGTGTTCTCAGCTTTGGGTTCACAAGCTCAAAACAACCTGACCTTGTATAACATGAAAACGATTCCTCAGCGTTTCCTTACCAATCCCGCACGACCGTCAGATGCCAAAATATTTATAGGCGTTCCTGGTCTTTCCTCCGGATATTTGGATTTTGGTATAACCACGTTTAAGATAAAAGACGTTCTGAACGCTATTGAGTCTGATGGCCAGGGAAACAGTGTTTTTGTGTTGGACAAATTTACCGATGGGTTTAAAAAGAAAAACACGCTGACCTTGAACAACTCGATAGAGATTTTGTCTTTTGGCTTTAAGTTGAAAAAGAATTATTTCTATTTTAATTCATCCTTAACTTCCAATCTACGTTTTTCCGTTCCTGGAGACCTGTTTCAGTTTATTACGGAAGGGAATGGCGGTGCGAACCTGGATCGCAAGTTTGACTTCGCCCTTGGATTTGATGTTCTACAATACAGCGAGTTTAGTTTTGGTTATAGTCGAGAAATTTTGGAAGATAAACTGAGAGTTGGTGGCCGACTCCGGTTCATTAAAGGGTTAAATGTAATCAGTACCGAGAAATCTGAATTTAACTTTACGACCGACAAACAGACTTTTGACTACATACTTCAATCAGATATTGAGATTAATGCCGCCAATTCTTTTCAATCTCTAGCCAACAAAGATCCATTTGGAGACGACTTTGAGACCGACGAGTTATCAGGTGGAGATGTTATGCGTGAGTTCTTTTCAGGAGGCAATCGTGGTGTAGCCATTGATTTAGGAATGGAATACTCTCCATCCAAAATGTTTACGATAAGTGCAAGTGTTGTCAACCTTGGTAAAATCAATTGGAACTCCAATACGTTTAATTGGAAATCAAAAAACCCAGGTGCAAGTTATCGCTACACAGGATTAGACATTGAAGATGCCTTGAATTTTACAACAGATGCGCTTGAACCTCAATTGGAGCAATTGGGCGACACCCTAAAATCGACGTTTAACCTCGATGAAAACAATGAATCGTTTAAGACGGGTCTTTTTGCACAGTTTTATTTAGGCGGTAATTATAATCTCACAAAGAATCACAATGCGGGTATTTTGTTTCATGGTAGTTTTTATAAGAAAACCATCGATCCAGCCATTACGTTAAGTTGGAACTCAAAACTTACCCGAATCCTGGGAGCATCTGTTTCGTATTCCGTTGCCAATAACTCGTTTCTTAATGCTGGTTTAGGGTTCTCCATTAACCTTAGTGGGTTCCAAACGTATTTCGTATCTGACAACATAATTGGGCTTTTCGCCCACCAGTCAGTCAATACGATCAACTTTCGAACGGGTATGAACATTTCCATTGGGCGAAAAACGAAAAAAATCAAGGATAAGAAAAAGAAAAAGGACTAGATCGGTTATTCTTATTTGATCATCAAATAGTATCGTTTTATCCATTTGGAAGATGACTCTGTCGAATACCTTCATAGAGTGACAATATCTACAGCGTTGTCCGTAAAATCTCGTGTACTTTTAGCCAAAAATTAAGTTCAATGAACATGATTAAAACAGGGCTTACCTTCCTTATTTTGATGGCATTCCTTACCGTTTCAGGTCAATCCACCATCCATATCCCGTTTGGATCAACCCCTACCATCGATGGAACTATTGCTTCTAATGAATGGAGCTCCAGCGACTCCATATTCATTCCCATCCTATCCAATACGCGTTCTGTAAAGGTGCTGTACATGCACGACAGCACGAACTTACATTTCGCTTTTATAGGCAATCTGGAGTCGACCAATACCCGGTTTCCAGAAATTCTGTTGGACATTAACAACGACAAAAATGCAACCTGGTTGCCAGACGACTGGTGGTTTCACGCCTCAGCTACCGACTGTGAGTCACAAGGCAAGCACAGTAATTACGACAGTTGCCAGGTGGTAAGACACAATTGGACAGCAGAAAGAAACTTCCTCCAAAATACGCCTGTTACCGACACGGTAGAGATTCAAATTCCGTTTACGACGATTCACCTTGATCTGGCAAACCAGGACACCATAGGCATTGCTTTTGACGTAACCAACACGTTTAACTCGTGGGAATTCTGGCCTACCACAACGGATATCGACCAACCGTCTACATGGGCGAATGCGGTATTCCTTGCTCCAGGTACCAACAGCAATGAGAAGATGGTTCTACAAACGATTGTGGACATATATCCGAACCCTTCTACCGGACAATTCACCCTAAAACTACATCAATCAAAAGGAAACGACTGGAGGTTAGAGATCCATACCGCATTGGGTCATCACGTGTATTCAGAACACTTACGAAGTAACATAAATACCGAAATCACGGTGAACCCAAACCTCTCAAAGGGAATATATCTGGTTACCTTAAAATCAAGAGATCAGGTGTATGTCGGAAAAGTAGTGATTCAATAGCCTCCTGGACTAAAGACTTAAGACCTCTGCTTTTATTTTTTCTGTTAACGCATGTGCTTTTTCTGCCGATTTGCTTTCCGCGTAAATTCGTATAATTGGTTCCGTGTTTGACGGGCGTAGATGGACCCATTCCTCGGCAAATTCGATTTTCAATCCGTCAATGGTATTGTAATTTTCGTGGGCATATTTAGCCTCCATTTGCTTCAATATGGACGCGATATCCATGCCTTCTTGAAGTTGAATTTTATTCTTAGACATTTCATACTGAGGGTATTGTGACTTCAATTCGGTCATGCTGCACTTCTTCAGAGCTAAATGAGTAAGAAATAAGGCTACACCAGCAAGAGCATCTCTACCGTAGTGTAATTTAGGCCAAATGACTCCCCCATTTCCCTCACCGCCGATTACTGCGTTGGTTGCCTTCATTTTGTCAACCACGTTAACCTCTCCCACTGCACTTGCCTGATATGTCCCACCGTGGCTAACGGTTACATCGCTTAATGCACGGGTACTTGATAAGTTTGAAACCGTATTGCCCGGAGTTAAACCGAGTAAATAATCCGACACCGCAACTAAGGTATATTCTTCCCCAAACATTTCGCCATTCTCCATTACGAAGCACAGTCGGTCGACGTCGGGGTCTACAACAATTCCAAGGTCCGCCTTATGCTCAACCACCACCTTCGATATCTCGGTTAAGTTTTCGGCTAAGGGTTCTGGGTTATGTGGAAAGTCGCCATTAGGCGTACAATACAATTCCGTAACCTGTTGCACTCCAAGTTTATCCAGTAATCGAGGAATAGCAATTCCCCCTGTACTGTTTACTCCATCGACTACCACCTTAAAATTCGCAGATTTAATGAGGTCTACATCGACTTCACTGCATTCCAGAATTAGGTCAATGTGTTTGTCAATCCAGGTATCATCTGTCACAATTTCACCCAGATCGTACACCTCGGCAAACTCCATGTCTCCGCTCTCCGCAATTTCAAGAAGTTCCTTACCATCAGCAGCTGAAATAAATTCTCCTTTGTTGTTTAATAACTTGAGTGCATTCCATTGAGCTGGGTTATGACTCGCCGTAAGAATAATACCTGCAGCAGCCTTGAGTTCGGCAACTGCAATTTCCACCGTCGGTGTTGTGCTTAATCCCAGGTCAATTACGTTCATTCCCATGGCGATTAAGGTATTGTTTACCAAATTGGAAACCATCGAACCGCTGATACGGGCATCTCTACCCACAACGATTTGGTTTCCCATGTTTTTCTTCTTTAACCAGGTGGCAAAAGCAGCCGCAAATTTTACCGTATCAATGGGCGTTAGGTTATCACCTACTTTACCGCCTATGGTTCCTCTAAAACCGGAAATGGATTTAATTAATGTCATAATATCTAAGCAAAACTAAAACGTCAATCTTGTTAAACCACGCGTGTGATTAACTATTGATAAACAATGGAATTTTAACGCCCAGTTTCATTGACAATTGTACATTTGACCTATGCGTAATTCGATTGGGTTGATTTTTGGTTTGCTGTTTATATCTATGACGTGTATTAGGTGCAATCGTCATGAAGTAATGGGTGTTGGGTTTTACAACGTAGAGAACTTATTCGATACCATCGATGATCCAAAAACGTTTGACGGTTCTTATCTACCGGACTCATCACGCGGGTGGAACACCGACAAATACAACACCAAACTGGCGAACCTCAGTAAGGTGATTGCCTCATTTCACGACGATTATCCAATTGCGTTTCTTGGTTTATGTGAAGTTGAGAATAGAACCGTTATTGAAGATTTGATCTCTACCCCAGTTCTTACCAAAATTGGATACGAAATAATTCATATAGAAAGCAAGGACGTTCGCGGAATTGACGTAGCCGCCATATACAACCCCAAAAGCTTTGAATTGCTGGACTTTGGGATCAGGGAAATTGACCTTTCGGAATATGATCAAATTACCCGTGATATTTTATGGGCAAAAATGAAGAGTAAGACCAATAAGGAAACGTTTTATTTTCTGGTCAATCATTGGCCTTCCCGTCGGGGTGGATTGGCCGAAAGCGAACCCAAAAGAATTCAGGCCGCTTTGAGCCTCAAATCTCTTAAAGATAGTCTACTGCTCGCTGATCCAGATGCCAACTTAATTGTATTGGGGGATTTTAATGATGAGCCTGACAACACCAGTATTGAAACCGAACTTGGGGCTTTATCGTCGCCTGTTGGAATTAGTAATTCACAACTTTTCAACGTAATGGCACCACTACAAGCTGCGGGAGAAGGCAGCTATTGTTATCGGGGTAATTGGAATATGCTGG
>CAYZWM010000220.1:0-6746 GCA_964482155.1 uncultured Chitinophagaceae bacterium
TTTTGGGAACGATTTACACTTCAATACGATACAACACGCTCATCGCTTACGGACCACGTGAGAATGACCAGGTACAATCACTGGACATCCAATTTTTAGGCTTTAGAACACCACCAGACCAACGTGTAGTATTCAATCTTTCAATGGGTGTCTTAATCGACCTCAACGAATCAAAAGCACACTCGGAATTTGTTACGGGATTAAGGTTTAATCTGGCCAACCAATTATCCTTTCATGGAGAAGCAAGGCTTTCAGCAAATGAGGGCCTATTTGGCCGATCGGAAAGAAGTCTGGGTATCTCCTATCCAATATTTTTACATGAAAAACATACCATTCGTGCTCATGGATTTTTCACAAGCTCAACCTATGTCATGAAACTTCGACGGCTAAGGACGGACGTTTTTGGTTTGGGGGCTACGATAACCTTGTAACGGTTATTTTTTGTTGGGAACATAATCCATTCCACAGTCAGGGCATACACCTGTAGTATCTGACCCACTGCCATTACAATGCATTGGGCATATATATTTTGAGGTATATTCCTTACCGCTTCGATCTACTTTTTTATCGAGGTGTTCATGTTTTGTTTTGTGTCTGGTTGTAGCTGGCTGATTTGTACATGCGGCAAGTCCTACAATACCCAACACTAGGATTACAAAAAGTCTCGATTTCATCCCTCAAAGATACTTCATTAAGCCAGTGTGCAAATTCTTTGGACTTGAAACCCAGTAAAATAGGGGTGTTTCGCGAAATTTATCTAGAAATTGGGGAATTATTTCGTATGTTTACGTTATGAAAAAAGGGACAGAAAGGCTTAAAGAATTTACCTCAGCAGTTAGCCAAAAGTCCGGTGCCTACGATTATTTTGCTATCTGCCACTCATTCGTAAATCAAATCAAACTATTTAACGATTTACGCAAGTTCAATGAAATAAAACAAGCGAAGATTTCGTAATTGTATTTGAACTATTAAAACATTGAAACACGTGATAAAAGGATTCGGAATCATTGCGCTGCTTTTCTGTGCAGTAACAAGTAGTGCCCAAAGCTTAGAAATCAACCCTTCGGTTCAATGGCGGTTTATAATCAGCCACCAAATCGATTTTAAGTCTGGCAATTTTATTACCTATGAATTTCCTGCAGAAAAGAACTATGATTATATGTTTAACATTACTCATAATCTTGAAGGTCTACATACTGTAATTATGGTATATGATATGCAAGACGCTCTTATTGAGAAAATGATTTTGGATAACAACCAATTTTCCATTGACCTTCCATTTGACGTAAGTCAGTCAGGCACCTACCGGGTTGTCATTGGAATTACGGACCCAGAGGGCAAAAAAGGAGATCAAATTCCTGGTCAGTTTACCCTAATCAGGCGGGTCAAAATTTAGAAAAACAACAAACTTTCAAGAATTTAACGCTTCGCGTTTACCTTATCATTTCTATACGTATAGATCGACCGTAATGAATATGATATGAAAAATATAGCTTTAATTTTAGCCTTTATCTCAACCATCCTGTCCACGGCAAACGCCGAAGAGACTGAAAAAATAATCCGATCTAAAATTACCGGTGTTACGGTTTTTATGCAGGGAGCGCAAATAAATCGATCTGGAACTACAACGATTCCTAAAGGCACTTCGGTCATTGTCTTTGATGGAATATCTCCCTACATAAATCAACAAAGCATCAAAGCTTCTGGTAAAGGAAATTTTACCATAATGGATGTCCAATATCGATATGTATATCCCGATCCTATACTAAACGACCCCAAGGAAACAGACCGAATTCAAAGAAAGATCCGCAAGCTGACCGATTCTATAGCCACCTTAAACCTACACTTGTCTAATGTTCAAGAGAAGAAAACGGCTGTACTCACTGAAAAAAACATACTGATCAATCACCCGTTACTTACCGGTAGAGGAAAACCCGACTCGCTGGCATTGCTTATTGGAACCATGGATTTTATTGAAACCAAACTCCAATCCCTGGCAGACCGAGTGCTTAAAATCCGTTTGGTTGAAGCCAAAATGATCAAACAACAAAAGGCAATGAACCAACGCTTATATGAATTGCAATTGTTTAAGAGCAACCGTCCAAAACCCGCACCCAACAAACCCAAACATCAAGTATTAGTTGCCATTAGCAGCACGACACAAACATCCGGCAAGCTAGAAATCACCTACAAGGTAAATCAGGCAGGTTGGTCACCCTGGTACGACATTACGGCTAAAGACGCAGGAGACGACATCGAACTAGTATATAAGGCAGCTGTATATCAAAACACAGGAGTGGATTGGAACAATGTAAAACTTCGTATATCAAATGCCAATCCGAATCGAAGTAATGTAAAACCCGTTCTACCGAAATGGTATATCGACTACTTCCGAAATCAAGTACGTCAGATAGAATTAAAGAAAAGCTCGGCTCGATATTTCAAATCCAAAAAGGATATGGATGGCGCAGAATTATCTGAAGATGTTGAATACGAAAAGGTTGTCGGCAAAAAAAATGATGCTCAAATGGCTTACGATTTTAGTCAAAAAATGCAAAACTTTTCATCGGTTGAATTTGACATTGCCCTCCCCTATTATATAAAATCCAACCATAAAACACATTTCGTAACTGTTCAAAAACACAATTTAAAAGCCAAATTCCATCACTATATAGTTCCTAAACTGGATAAAGATGCGTTTGTGATGGCTCAAATTACGGATTGGGAGAATTTGGATTTGCTTGTCGGAAGCGCAAATATTTATTTCGGCAACACGTTTATAGGCCGTACTGTAATTGACCCATCAATCGTTTCGGATACGCTTGAGGTGTCTATGGGCAGGTATCGGTCTCTGGCTGTAAAACGGACCAAACTCAAAGCGGAAACCAAAAAGCAGATCATTGGGCCACACAAAGTATATACGGCTACCTACAAAATTGAACTTCGCAACAACAGTGGAAACCCTGTTGAACTTACCGTTGAAGATCAAATCCCGTTAACGAATAACTCAGAAATTGAAATCGAACTGACCACACCTGATGGAGGGACATTAAACAAAATTACGGGTTTAATGACCTGGAAAATGAAGCTCGATCCGTCCGAAAAAGGATCCATAACGTTTACCTATACCGTCAAATATCCGAAAGAACAGGAAATTACTGGATTGTAGACCAAACCAATTGAATCAACTCCCAGTACACACAGCCTGGGAGTTTTGTTAGTTATGGAATCAAATATATCCGACTACCCAACGTTTGTATAAGACGATTCGTCATGAAACATATGACCAAAACCATTAACCTGATTCTCTTACTTTGTTTAGGCCAATCTGCCATAGGCCAAATAAATCTGCATAGGTCGTATTTTTTTAATCGTAGCAATGTCAAAAAACTAGCGAACAATCTAACGCGAAACGCAGAATCCGACAGTCAAAAAGTAGCCAACATTCATTTTTGGGTAACCCACCACATTAAATACGACGCGAAGCGATATGTACGATGGCAAACGAAGAACCAGGACACCAAAGATGTTCTTAGAAGGAGAAAAACGTTATGCACCGGATATTCGAACCTATTCAAAGATTTGTGCTTTCATAGTGCCGTTCCCTCCGTGGTGGTTGACGGATATACTAAAAACATTTTGGTTGATGTTTGCGATACAACCTACCTGCCCGACCACAGTTGGAATCAAGTAAAATTTAACGATCAATGGCATAACATGGACAATACCTGGGACGCAGGATATGTCAAATTTTACAAGACTGGATTCATTCGACAATTCATGTCACGTATTACGTTTCGTTGGATAAAGCCGTACAAATACAAACCACATTTCGTTAAGGCGCCCATGAATTACTATTTTGCATTGGCCTCTAATAAATTTACCGTCAACCACTTACCTCAAAACCCGTTTCTTCAGGATTTCGAGTCGGTGTTTCACACAGAGCTGTACGCCAAAGACAGCGCACATTATTTTTACAGACCCGAATTAACAGCTACAAGAGACACTAAAAACAATCTTTTCCTAAATACATATGTCCACCTCGACAGGCTTGAACAACAGAAAAACGATGGAAAGAATGCCGCGATAATTAACTCCAAAAATCGATTTGGCAAGGCACATTATTACTCTCTAATTCTCGATGACCAATGGTTCAACTTTAATGAAAATAAGGAAGTGAACCAAAAGGACAGCATGATCCTTAAAGACCTATTGCGAACGTGTGATTCGGTAAAAACTCATACCACGGCGAACGACAGTCTACTATGGGAAGAGTACAAAGACTTGATGGCAAAAAGGCGAGACAAGGGCCATATTCAGCGAAAATACTCCTCTGACTATTCTCGATATTTAAAAAGGAAAGACCGGTTCCTTATGCGAACACATAGCCGGATTCGGTCCAAAAAAAGAATCGGAAAAAGGCGCACAGAGGCTATATCTGAAAAATATTCACGGATAAGGATTCGCCATTATTTATCATCTCCTAAGTGGCCTAAACGACCTAAAGAGGCAAGAGCGACTCTCGAGGCTCTACGATTTAAACAATATACAGACAGCATGGAGGTTATGCGCTCCAACCTATATGAAATTAGGAAGATGTTTACAGACACTGTGCTACAGCTGGCCAATGCCGCCAATCAACAATCGAATTACATTGGAACGGTTGCAGGGCACTTTTATGGTCTTTGGATGTTTCGAATGGACGGCCTTGACGATTATGACTACCCAATTCAGTTACGGAAACAAGACTTTTTTTATTACGCCAAAGCAGATTCTAACATCAATTTGGATGCCAAATTTAAGGCCGTTTACAATCTCATTGACTCGATGTATAAACTCGGCAAATCCAACTACAAACTCCTCAAACGGCAACATTCAACCCTTCGAAAAATAAAACGAAGTACCCGTAGGAAGTCGTGGTATCGCACGCTGGACAATGAGTTTATGCAAAACCTGAGACGAAGTAAAAAATCAGAGTCCTCTGGTATTGCGTTTTGCAAAATGCAGTTAAAACAACTGAAGAAAATTAACAAATTCTCCGCTCCAACTTATTACGCCAAAATGTATGCAAATGCGGAGAAAAGAACGGTACTTCCTTCCAGTATCATACAAAACAAGAGACGAAAGCATGCTAGAGACAATCGATTAGTAGTTCGATCTGCTAACCGAATTGCAAATCGATGCCATTCAAAACTGGATCGTTTGCGGTATCCTTAAAGTAATTTGGATTCAATCTTGGGGTAACCCCGGTCGCCGTCCATGTTGTAGAAATCTACAAAATGAAACTTGTAGAAAAACCCTGATGGGCTCTGAAAAATGAAATTCTTATTCGGATAGACTACATAAAAACCTTCATTGAGGTTGAACTCTTTCCAGTCGTAACCCACCACATCCCAATTCATCTTGAATTCGTAGTTGGACGTATCTTCCAGTGTGATATTCAAAAACTCAATATCGTTGATTGACATGGTCCGGGTTTGATACGGATTAACCAACACACCGACTACGTTGTAGGACAAATCTTCAACAACAAAGTAATAGATATACTGCCTAAACACGAGGTCGTAATTCTCCTTAGGTGGCTCAATATCAACCTGCACATTACGGGTAAAGGAGAAATAAACGCGGTTATATGTATCATCCTTTTTTAACACCGCCGATTTCTCTGTCGATTCCGCTAACATGGCATAGGTTATATGTAACTCCTGACCCACTTTTGTAAATTTTGCCTTAACAAAGCCCAAAGCAACCCCGTCAATGTCATAACCCAGATTAATGACGTATACATTGTTGTCCAGGTCCCATCCGGCCATTGCTGTGCTGTCGTCATAACCGTTGCTCCAATCCCATTTAAAGTCGAGTCCTGCCCCTGCTGTGTCGTTTATGTCAGTTAGCTCAAACACCTTCGTTTTAGCCGCGTACAGACTATTACCGGTATTTAAATAAATGGTAAAGTTATCGGCAGAACAATTGAACGACATATCCCAATCGGTTCTCAATACACTTTTAATTACCTCATTTTGTACAAGACTATAAAAGATCTGGTGGGTATATTTTGGGCCTAACTCTACCTGTAATTCCTCCACATCTCCTCTTGGAAATGCCTGAATCGGTTCTTCCTTCTCAAAACAACTTGAGAGGATAACAACGACACAACAGAAGCTTAATATTCTTAGTTTCATTTGGTTAATTTAACAATGGCCTTTACAAAATAACTTCGGCCGGTACCAATAGCCAGGTTGGTCGGAGAATTGGTGTGTACCCCTCCCGATTGAATCTGATTTCGTACACTTTTAACGTCCATCACGTTCTTACTACCGATGTTTAACTGAAAGCGTTTGTTCATGAATTGTCTTCCAATTTGAGCATCCATAAGCACAAAGCCTTCTATTCGACTTTCGACAATTTCATTGGTTTCTTCGGTAATGTTAAAGATCGATTTGGGGCCGTTGTACTTGGCAAAAATGTTAACCGTTGTTTTACCAATTTTTTGGGAGACGCTGCCCATCAACTCACTGTAGGAAAAGTTGGCTTTTGAACCTGTGCCTATATTAGAAATTGAGGACACGAATGTGGTAGACCATCCAAGGTTTACTCTTAGTTTTGGGCCTGTAATTCCCAATTTTATATTCCCTCCTGCGCTGCGAAATTGATCAATATTTATGTAGGTGTATTGAATGCCTGAAATTCCAGCCAGCGTTATCTTATCTGTTATATCGTTGTAGAAAACAGATACTGACGGCCTT
>CAYZWM010000221.1:0-6738 GCA_964482155.1 uncultured Chitinophagaceae bacterium
TGAAACTAGTCTAACACTTACAATGAACAAAAGAGTTTTAGAAAATACTTGATAAATACTAAATACTCTACTTAGAAAATTATTACTACTCTGTTTTTACTACTTACTACTGTACATCCGGAATGATGTTAAAAACTACCAATTACTAAACATGCTCTTCTAACTAAAGAGCTTAAAGCGGCCACTTCAAATGGCCGCTTTTCTTTTACCCCTGTTTTTAAAATAATACCTTTGCACCACGCAACTGGCAATATGAATAATCAACACCCTTATATACCTAAACATAAAGTTCGAATCGTAACGGCGGCCTCTTTATTTGATGGGCACGATGCGGCCATCAACGTGATGAGACGTATTATCCAGGCGACTGGTTGTGAAGTCATCCACCTGGGTCACGATCGGAGCGCTGAAGAAGTCGTAAACACAGCGATTCAAGAAGACGCAAACGCGATTGCGATGACCAGCTATCAAGGTGGCCATAATGAATACTTCAAATACATGTACGACTTGTTGAAGGAAAAAGGTGCAGGTCACATTAAGTTATTTGGTGGTGGTGGTGGTACCATTTTACCCTCTGAAATTGAAGAATTACAGAATTACGGGATTACACGCATTTACCATCCCGACGATGGGCGGTCCATGGGGCTTCAAGGTATGATCAACGACTTGATTGAGCAATCCGATTTCCCAACTGGGTATTCGCTCAATGGTGAGGTCAATTCATTCCGCGACAAGAACAAAATGTCTATTGCCAAGATAATTTCTGCTGCAGAAAATTATCCGGAAGAAAATAAAGACTTACTCAGTACGATTAAAACAGAAGCACAAACAATCCACACTCCCGTTTTGGGAATCACTGGAACGGGCGGTGCAGGTAAGAGTAGCCTGGTGGACGAGCTGGTAAGAAGATTCCTGGCTGACTTTGAAGATAAGACCATTGCTATTATATCGGTTGACCCGAGTAAACGAAAAACTGGAGGTGCGCTGCTTGGCGATCGAATACGTATGAATAGCATTCGTAACGATCGGGTTTATATGCGCTCTTTAGCTACGCGACAAGCCAATCTGGCTCTGTCGGCACATATCGATACTGCCAAAGACATTTTAAAAGTGGCGGGTTACGACTTGATTATTCTGGAGACTTCTGGAATTGGTCAAAGTGATACAGAAATTACAGATCACAGTAATGTAAGCTTATACGTAATGACTCCTGAATACGGAGCGGCTACGCAATTGGAAAAAATCGACATGTTGGATTTTGCTGACGTCATTGCAATCAACAAATTTGACAAACGCGGTGCCCTAGACGCTTTACGAGATGTGAAGAAACAGTTTCAACGCAACCACAAATTATTTGATCAGGACCCAGACAGTATGCCTGTCTTTGGAACAATTGCCAGTCAGTTTAACGACCCAGGTGTAAATTCATTATACGCCAAATTAATTGACACCATAAATACCAAAACAGGTACCAACTTCTCTACTTCATATTCCATTGAGCAAGATGAATCCGAAAAGATTTATATCATACCACCAAAACGCGTTCGTTACTTGTCTGAAATAGCTGAAGGCAACCGGGCTTATGACAAGTGGGCCAAAGACCAATCTGAAATTGCTCAGAAACTGTACAGTATCAAAAAGACGATCCAGTCTGTGCGAGAAACGAAGGTGGACGACGTAGACCGATTAATCAAAGACCTGGAAGAGACCTATGCTAAAATAGGTTTGGACTTTGACCCTAAACTTCAAATCGTTCTTGACGAATGGGACGGCGTAAAAGAAGCATACTCCAACGACATATATACCTACATGGTGCGTAACCGTGAGATTAAGGTAGAAACCAAAACAGAATCTCTGTCGCATCAAAAAATAAGCAAGGTCTCTTTGCCAAAATACCAGGCCTGGGGCGATGTATTGCAGTGGAATCTACAGGAAAATGTTCCGGGAAAGTTCCCATATACCGCTGGTATTTACCCGTTTAAGAGACAGGGTGAAGACCCTACGCGCATGTTTGCCGGTGAAGGTGGACCAGAAAGAACCAACAAACGTTTTCACTATTTGAGTAGCGAAATGCCTGCCAAAAGGCTGAGCACAGCTTTTGACTCGGTTACGTTATATGGTAATGACCCCGACTACCGACCAGACATTTATGGAAAAATCGGAAACGCAGGTGTTAGCATCTGTTGTTTGGATGACGCCAAGAAGTTGTATTCCGGTTTTAACCTTGCCCACAAAATGACATCCGTTTCGATGACTATTAATGGGCCAGCGCCTATGTTATTGGGGTATTTCATGAATGCAGCCATAGATCAGCAATGTGAAATATATATCAAGGAAAATGGCTTAGAAGATGACGTTAAGAAAAAAATAAAGGCTCACTTTAAGAAAAAAGGATCTGAGCAGCCCCAATACAACGGAGAACTACCGGAAGGGAATGATGGCTTGGGACTGATGTTATTGGGCTTAACCGCAGACAAAGTCATTCCAGCGGATGTATATGATAAAATCAAAGCCGACACCCTAAGTCAGGTTCGGGGTACGGTTCAGGCCGACATTCTTAAAGAAGATCAGGCACAAAACACCTGTATCTTCTCTACTGAATTTGCATTACGCCTGATGGGTGATGTGCAGCAGTACTTTATAACCAATCAAGTTAGAAACTTCTATTCGGTATCCATTTCGGGATATCATATTGCCGAGGCTGGAGCCAATCCAATTACTCAACTGGCATTTACCCTGGCCAATGGATTTACCTATGTAGAATATTATTTAAGCCGAGGTATGGACATCAATCATTTTGGTCCTAACCTGAGCTTTTTCTTTTCCAATGGAATTGATCCAGAGTACGCCGTTATTGGACGCGTTGCCCGAAGAATATGGGCAAAAGCAATGAAGCTTAAATATGGCGCCAATGAGCGAAGCCAGATGCTCAAATACCACATCCAAACCAGTGGTCGAAGCCTTCATGCCCAGGAGATCGATTTCAACGATATACGTACAACGTTGCAAGCCCTCTATGCGATTTACGATAATTGCAACAGTTTGCACACCAATGCCTACGACGAAGCCATTACAACGCCAACGGAAGAGAGCGTACGAAGAGCGGTGGCCATTCAGTTGATTATCAACCGGGAATTGGGTCTTACTAAAAATGAGAACCCACTACAGGGCTCGTTTATTATTGAAGAGTTAACCGACCTGGTGGAAGACGCTGTACTTGAAGAGTTTGACAAAATAACCGATCGTGGTGGTGTTTTAGGGGCCATGGAAACCATGTACCAACGATCCAAAATACAAGAAGAAAGCCTGTATTACGAAACGCTTAAACATACCGGGGAGTTCCCAATTATAGGCGTAAATACGTTTTTGAGTAGCGAGGGATCTCCAACGGTGTTGCCGAAGGAGGTGATTCGGGCCACTGAAGACGAGAAGGAGTTCCAAATTAATACTTTAACGGATTTAAATCAACGAAATGATGAAGAAGCTCAATTTCATTTGACGAAGATTCGAGAAGTTGCTTTACAGAATGGAAATGTATTTGAAGCACTGATGGAAGTAAGCAAATATTGCTCATTAGGTCAGATCACTTCTGCCCTGTTTGAGGTGGGTGGTCAGTATCGACGAAATATGTAGTTGTTTAGATTTTTAGATGTTTTGATATTTAGATTTTTAGACCGATTACTACATTTCTAAAATAGAGAATCCGTCTGCACCACATCGACTTTCATTTCAATTAATTCGTTTAGTCGTTTTCGGTCATTGACTGTCCAAACACAAACTTGTAGTCCTTTTTGGTGTGCTTTCTTCACTGTTTCTGACGTAATGTAGTCTCCGTTTTTAATTGAAATTCCCGTATAATGTTCCCTAAATGCCCGGTTTACGGCAACGTCAAAATCACCGTAAGAAGTCAACCAGGTATTGACCTTTGGGTAATGTTTTTTAAACGCATTTAGAAACACTGCGTTTTCTGATTCCAAATTAATCTTGAATTTCAATTCATACCCATCCATCAAACCAAATATATCCTGAGCAAATCGGTTCAGGTATTGTTGAGGTGTAGGCATCTTTAGAACGGTTTCTACGTTAATGAATGACTTAATATCCAGAAAGACATCCTTATCTGGGTTCTGCTTGTGAAGTGTAAACAATTCGCTTAACATGGTAATACTGTCTTCTGGAAACAGGCATTTAAATTGACTCATCACTTCCGGTTTTGTGCTGGCCGGAATGCTGATAATATTCCTCGTACCACACCGGGGAACTGTGTTATCATGAAATAAAAAAACCTCCTGATCATTGGTTCGTTGAAGGTCAACCTCTACCCCATCAGCTGCATTAAATCCAAATTCACATGCCGCCAACGTATTTTCCCTCGGATCTCCACTAGACCCAAATCCTCTATGAGCGATAACCCTTGTTTGGGAAGGTATGAGATCTGGCACTTCATGTTTACATGCAAAAAGTAACCCAAGGGCAATACTGAAATAAATTCGGTTCATTTAACCAAATATACGACACTTGAGTAATCCAAAAACCGCCTAACACCAATTAATAGAACAGTCAAAAAGGGCATAGAGACGTTTGCTCTATGCCCATTAAGTTTAAGAATTGGCCATTCGCACAATTTTTGGGGTAAAACTCCCCAAAACCTGCACCAGGCTGTTTTGATAACTCATTACGGTGTCGATGTCCTTATAGGCCATAGGAGCTTCATCTACCCCACCACCAATAAGCTCAACTCCATAATCCGCCAACGTTTTTTTCATCGCGGTTCTGGTGATACTCGATTTTGCCTTACTGCGGCTCATGGCCCTACCGGCTCCATGAGATGCGGAGTTGATAGACGATTCATTTCCAAGACCTTTTACGATAAACCCTGATCTGGTCATTGACCCCGGAATAACGCCAAGCACGCCTTCGCCTGCTGGAGTTGCTCCTTTGCGATGAACAATCACCTCGCTTCCATCGGCCCGTTTCTCTTTCCAGGCAAAGTTGTGATGGTTTTCGACCGTCGATACGGCTTGAAGTTTAAGCACTTTTGCAATTCGACGATGTATATCGTGATGGCATGCCGAGGCATAATCACCCGCCAGATTCATAGCCAACCAATATTCTATGCCTTCTTCTGAATCAAGATCTAACCAACCCAAATGCTGCATGTTCTTTGGCAAACGGCTTAACGAACGTGCCAGGTTGGTATAGTGCTGCGCAATGTTCGCACCGAGTCCTCTTGACCCAGAATGAGATAACAACGCAAAATATTGGCCTTGTTTCATTCCAAGCTCCGCAGAATCATCGTGTATATCAACTCGACCAAACTCTACGAAGTGGTTGCCTCCGCCGGAAGAACCCAATTGATGATAAGCCTTGGACTGAAGTCTTTTCAGCATCGGTATTTCCTGAAACAATGTGCTTTCCAACACCTCTGCATTCCCTGCTTGAGGAAAATGTTCTTTCAACCCAAACCGTGTGTGATTTTGAAGTACATTCTTGAGTTCATTCTTTCGTATTTTTAACATTTCTGGAGAATCGCGATATATACTCAAGCACATTCGACACCCAATATCAACACCAACTCCATAGGGTATTACCGCGTTGTTGGTAGCCAATACTCCACCAATGGGCAGACCGTAACCGTAATGCGAATCTGGCATTAAGGCACCGTCTACCGCTATGGGAAGTTTCATGGCAGTATACATTTGATGCTTGGCCTGTTCAGAGATTTCTGTTTCTCCAAAAACCGTGAAAGGCTTTGCATCGTGAAGCTTGTTTTGGCCTTGCACAACCTCTGGTTTGATTGCGATATAGTCAGCCAACTGACCAAAAACGGAGTCTTCCATATAATCTACCGGGTTAGCTGTAACTTTTGCTATTGCCTTTAATCGATGATCAAAACTTTTGCGCTTATAATTTTTGCGTAGCGCTTCCAAAGCCAAACTGATGGCTTTCGGGTCGCTTAATCCTATTTTTTTGAGGTGGTTTCCCCTCATTTTCCTGTGTTTCATTTCTATTAATTCAAAATTTAAAATTTGTAAAAGCTCAACGACTTACCTCGTCTTACGAGCTTGTTTAGTGCCTCACACTCTTTAATTAAATTGGGTGCATCATTGACACGGGTAAAGCCAAACTTCTCAGGTAGTTTGGTATACACCGACTTAGGTGGTAAGGAGTACGCACCCATCATTTTATAATGTGCACTGCTTTCGAAACTGTGGTACCATATGTTTGAGATTCCCAATTCCCGCTTTATAAAATGCAATGCTGAACTCAACAACATTTCATCCCACATTTTCAGATAAGGTCCTACAGCCTGTACATATTTTTCAAAGCCTTTTTGTTCCTCTTTACTCCAGCCGGATCCCTCTTCCGAAACCACTTTCTGATAGTACCGAATTTCCTTAATCCAGTCCGTTTGTACTTCCTCAATCAACACTTCGCCAGTCTCCATATCCACATCCAAGCGAATCCACCCAAGTGTATTCAGTTTACGGTGAATGGGGTGGCTGTGATTCTCAAACAACACCTTGTTGGTTTTGCCCACAAATCGATAAAATGAGAGGTCGTGATTCCCGTCAAAATTTACCTGAACGACGAGATTTCTTTCTGGTCTGCTTACCTGATACCAACCAACTTTCCATTTCGTATCTTGTCCCCACTCTCCAATAGTCAACCTCAGATATTTGACATCGTTCCCCCAATAGTTTACCGCATCATCCTTGTCATACAATCCTGATCCGC
>CAYZWM010000222.1:0-1739 GCA_964482155.1 uncultured Chitinophagaceae bacterium
AAAATTCACCCCTACGCCGACCCGCATTTTTGACTGGCCTGGCTTCTTATCATTGAGCATGTAATTAGTTCGAGTCTGCATAAACCTAAATAGTCAATTCATTACGAGTTAAAAATTATCAATGCGAAGCGAGACCTTAGAAATAAACTGTCAACTTAAGCACTAGCCCTTCCTTCGCCCTTTTTTATACCTCTGATACCCCAGAGCAAACAAGCCTGGTCCAGAAACAAAACCAATTCCACCTAAAATAATGAGTTTGCCTAATATTATAACCCCAACGATACTGGCTACGGTCAGAAATACCCCAACCAACATATACTCCGTGCCGGATTGACTTTCAGATTTTAAACGAATATCACGAAGCACTTCACTATCAACGGCTCGGATTATTCCTTTGATATCATCCTCCTCAACCCCGTGTTCTTTAAGCTTTTTGCGTATTTGGCTTATTTCCATTCCGTTTCGCTTTTCTTCAAGAAAACGGTCAATTAATGTTCTTTTGGTGTTCAGTTCCATGGTGTTGTATATGGGTCGGCAACAAAGTAACAGAATCATCCCAAATAATTCGACAAAAACACTTCCTTTGCAGGCTTTAAAAATGAAACTCACTTTTCACGGTGCGGCGCGACAGGTTACTGGAAGTATGTATATGCTCAGCCTGGATTCTGGATACAACATCTTAATTGACTGTGGTCTGAATTACGAACGAGATTTTGTCCGCGAAGACAACGCTAATTTTCCGTTTAACCCGGAAGACGTGGACCTGGTGGTGCTTACGCATGCCCACATCGATCACTCGGGCAACTTGCCAACCCTGTTTGCCAAAGGCTACGAAGGCAAGGTGTTGTGCACGGAACCCACCTTGGCGTTAAGCGACATTTTGCTGACCGATTCAGCCAATATTGAAGCGAAGCGGGTCAATAACCAACGGAAAAAGAAACGAGCCACTCGTCGATTGTTTGGCCACAAACAGGTGATGGAGGTGGTTGAACACATGGTTACGGTAAAGTTCCATTCGCCGTTTGTAATCAGCCCAGAACTGACCGTAGAGTTTATTCCTGCAGGACATATTCTTGGCGCTGCAAGCATCGTTTTTACGGTTACAGAAAACGGGAAGCAACGTCGTATTGGGTTTACCGGCGATTTGGGTAAAAGCAAAGCCAAAATTGTGGTTGACCCACAACCTCACAAAGAATTGGACTACCTCATAATGGAAGGGACCTACGGTTCGAGATTCCATATTGAAGAACGAAGTGCGGAAGAAAGCATCCTGGACTACGTCCAAAAGACCTGCATTGACCAGCCTGGCCGACTTATTATTCCAGCCTTTAGTGTAGGAAGGACACAAGCCGTACTGTTTACCTTAAATAAGATCTTTAGAGAACAGGGCATAAATAACATTCGTGTGTTTACAGACAGTCCTTTGGGACTGCGTAGTGGCAATATTCACGACAAATACATCGCCTATTTAAATCCGGAAGCCCGGAATTTTGTATTGCAATACAACGACTTATTTCGGTTCAAACAGCTCGATATAGTTGAAGACAGCGAAGATGAAGTGGCTATGCAACGCAGTTATGGACCCAGCATCATTGTTTCATCAGCCGGCATGTTAGACGGTGGACGTATCCAACGTCACATTGCAAACAACATACAAAACCCTCAGTGCACGATCTTGATTGCAGGTTACTGTACCCCTGGAAGTTTAGGTGCAAGTCTCTTAGAAGGGCAAAATACGG
>CAYZWM010000222.1:1749-6737 GCA_964482155.1 uncultured Chitinophagaceae bacterium
AGCACGATCGGCATGTTTATGCCAAAATTGCACGTACAGATGTGTTCTCTGCACACCCCGATCAAACGGAACTGGTTGCGTACTTCAAATCGGTCAAAAAAACTTCGTCATTGAGGCAAGTTTTCCTGTCGCATGGAGAGGAAGCAAGCCTACTGGAACTAAAAGATGTGTTATCGGCTGATTTTGAGTCGATTGAGGTGCCTAAATTGAACCAAACTTACGTGCTTTAAAGGCGTTTTTTCCTTCCTAAATATGGCCTTTGGTCAACTCAAATTTACTCCTTGTAAAATGTCTATAATTTGTCAACAAAATGTTGGTATCTTAGCGTCCTATTTGATAGCAAAATATGCGTTTGATCGTAGTTTTACCATCTTAACTAAATAATTGATTTACCGTATGGACAACCCAAACGAGAAGATTATACCCATTAACATCGAGGACGAAATGAAAACGGCTTACATCGACTATTCGATGTCCGTAATTGTTTCACGAGCGTTGCCTGATGTACGAGATGGTTTAAAGCCTGTTCACCGCCGTGTTTTATACGGAATGACGGAATTGGGACTGGCGAGCAACCGTTCGCACAAAAAGTCAGCGAGAATAGTAGGAGAGGTGCTGGGTAAGTATCACCCTCACGGGGATTCATCTGTATATGACACCATGGTGCGTATGGCGCAACCATGGAGTTTGCGTTACCCGATGGTTGACGGACAGGGAAACTTTGGATCTATTGATGGCGACCCACCGGCTGCCATGAGATATACCGAGGCAAGAATGAGAAAGATTGCTGAGGAAATGATGATAGATATCGATAAGGATACTGTTAAATTTCAAGCCAACTTCGACGATTCGTTGAAAGAACCTACCGTTCTTCCAGCTAAAATACCGTGCTTACTGGTCAATGGAGCATCAGGCATCGCCGTAGGTATGGCTACCAATATGGCACCTCATAATCTCACCGAGGTTATTGACGGTACCATTGCCTATATCGAAAACGCAGAGATTACCATTCCTGAATTGATGGAGTTTATTAAAGCGCCAGATTTTCCAACGGGTGGTACCATATACGGTTACGAAGGGGTTCGAAACGCCTTTGAAACTGGCCGGGGCCGAATTGTTATGCGGGGTAAAACGGAAATGGCCGTGACTAAAACGGGCAGGGAGCAAATTATCATTACCGAAGTACCTTATCAAGTTAGTCCATCACAAATCATTATCAAAGCGGTTGATTTGGTAAACGATAAAATAATTGACGGAATTGCAGAGATTCGAGACGAATCGGATCGAAATGGTTTGCGGGTGGTGTTTGACCTGAAACGTGATTCAATACCCAATATTGTATTAAATCAGTTATTCAAATTCACACCTCTACAGACCTCATTTTCAGTCAATAACATTGCATTGGTAAAGGGCAGACCTCAAATGCTCAATCTCAAGCAGATGATTGAATACTTCGTAGAACATCGCCACGAAGTGGTGGTTCGCCGAACGGAGTATGAATTGCAAGAAGCGAAGAAAAAAGCCCACATTTTAGAGGGTTTATTGATCGCTTTAGATAACCTGGATGAAATCATTAAGTTGATTCGGGCGTCGAATAGTCCTGAAGAGGCCAGAAACGGATTGATAACCACCTACCAGTTGAGCGAGCTTCAGGCTAGAGCGATTCTGGATATGCGGTTGCAGAAACTAACCGGTCTTGAGCGCGATAAGATTCGTGCAGAACACAAACAGATTATGGAAACCATCGAACGCTTAGAGGGAATCTTAGGCGACGAGGATATGCGAATGACCATTATCAAAACCGAGCTGAATGAAGTTCGCGATAAATTTGGTGATGAGCGACGAACCAATATCGAGTTTGATAGCGGCGACTTAAACATAGAAGATTTGATTCCTAATGATGATGTGGTCATTACCATTTCTCATATGGGTTATATCAAACGAACCTTGCTTTCTGAATACCGAACGCAGGGGAGAGGTGGCGTTGGAAACCGGGGTGTAAAACATCGTGACGAAGACTTTGTACAACACCTGTTGGCAGCCAAAACACACAACTATATGTTGTTCTTTACCGAACAAGGGCGTTGTTTCTGGATGAAGGTATACGAAATTCCAGAAGGTGCCAAGGCAACAAAAGGCAGACCGATTCAAAATCTGATTGCCATGCCTAAAGACGATAAAATTAAGGCTTACATAGCGGTAGATGGGTTGAAAGACGATGAATATATCGACAACAACTTCATTATCATGTGTACTAAAAAAGGCATTATAAAGAAAACCACGTTACGTGCGTATTCTCGTCCTCGAACAAATGGTATTAACGCTATTACGATAAAAGAGGGTGATGAATTGCTGGAAGTAAAAATGACCGATGGGAACAATGAAATCCTTTTGGCCAAGCGTTCTGGTAAGGCAATACGCTTTAATGAAACCCAGGTTCGACCAATGGGAAGAACGGCTGCTGGTGTACGTGGTGTTCGACTTGAGAACGACGAAGACGAAGTGGTTGGCATGGTTTGTGTCCGTGATATGGAAGCAGAGACCATTATGGTGGTTTCCGAAAAAGGATACGGAAAACGAACTGCTGTCGATGATTACCGGATCACCAAACGGGGAGGTAAAGGGGTAAAAACCTTAAACATCACCGAGAAGACCGGAAACTTAGTGGCTATAAAAGCGGTAACCGAAGAAGAGGAGTTGATGATTATCAATAAGTCTGGAATCGCGATTCGACTGCCATTAGACGAGCTTCGAGTAATGGGAAGAGCCACGCAGGGTGTACGTTTGATCAAAATGAGAAAAGACGACGAGATTGCTTCGGTAGCGAAAGTGAAGAGAGACGAGGAACAGGAGGAGATTGAAGGAGAGAATGGGGAAATGATTGAAGGGGAGAAGGTTGAAGGGGAGAATGTTGAAGGATTGAAGGAAGAAGGTGTTGAAGGGGAGAATGTTGAAGGATTGAAGGAAGATGGAGGAGAGGATGATGGAGTGAAGGATGATGGGGAAGCACCAACAGCTGAAGACACACCAGATACGGAAGAAGGAGACGGAGATGCCGACGAACCGTCCGATAATGTAGACAATAATGACAACTAAAATTATGCAACATATGACTAGATCACTTTTAATATTGGTGTTTGCACTTGGATCTTTAGTGGCTCAAGGTCAGGCATTTAAAGTAGAGTCGGTAAAGATGAGCTGGGAGGAAGGAACCCACGATCAAACCGATGAAGTTCGTCAACAGCGAATCGAAGACAACCTCCGCGACATTGAATTGGCTCACGGCCATGCAAAAACGAGTAATCACTACAAGATGTGGTATTATCGGGGAGTTACGTATCTCAAGTTATATAACGAAGGCAGTGAAGATCAAAAAAAGGCTGTTCCAGATGCGTTGAATATTGCCACGGAATCGTTTTTCAAGAGTATGGAAACCGATGTAAAGGGAAGGCTGACTACGTTGAGTAAAACAAAACTGGTAGAATGTGCCATTGGACATTACAACGTTGGTGTAACAACGTTTAATGCGAAGGAATACAAAACAGCCTTAAAGGCATACAGCACTGTGTTGAAGATTATTCCACACGACGAAGAGCAGTTTTTGTTGAAACAAGCACAGATCAATACCGAAACCATTATTCTGTACTCATCGTATTCTGCGTCAGGTTCTGGCGATAATGCAAAAGCAAAGGAGTTGTTAAAGCAGTTAATCGACAATGCGTATGCCGATCCTCGTATTTATGGAGACATGGCGAATTTGTTGTTGGAAGAGAAGGATACCCTGGGTGCGTTGGAATACATCGCTAAGGGACGTGAAATGGATGACCGGGATGCCAACTTAATGCGGGCAGAGCTGGATTTGTTTATGAAGCTGGGTCGTTCGCAGGAATTGATCGACAAATTGAACGAAGCCATTGAAAATGAGCCGGAAAGCGAAGTATTGTACTTTGCACGTGCCATCAATTACTATAATCTTGGTAAGGATACTGCAGCCGAAGAGAGTTACTTAATGGTGGTGGAGTTGGATCCGTCGTATGCAGATGCGTACTTCAACCTGGGTGTTATCTACCTGGATCGATGTAAGCCCATTGCGGATAAGATCGACGACGAGCCGAACTACGAGAAGCAATTGGTGATGGAAGAGGAAATAGACGCATTATATGCAAAGGCGGCTATACAATTTAGCGAAGCCATGGATGTAGGCGATTATCCAGACGATCAGAAATTAGATTTGGCGAAGAACTTAAAGAAACTATACGGACGACTTCAAGCAAACGATACGTCGTATGCTGAGCCTTACAAGAAAATGAAGGCGTTAATCAAGGAGTTAAGCGGGTCATAGTTACTGCATCGAAGTCTCAGCGCAGGGGTAAATTGTGTACCGAAGCCTCGAGCATGGACCGTAGCTTCAGCGAAGATGGGAAGAAATAGTTCACCTACGCTCTAAGGAGCTTCGGTGAATAAAAGATAGCCATGATGTGAAAATGTTATGGCTACCTTTTGAAAGGTGTTAGTTAACATAATATAAATTATAGGAAAGAAAGTCTTGAGAGCCGCATATTAACGTAGATTCACTTAAAGCCATTATAACACACACACTGATTCAAATAACCCAGCATAGGATTGGATGCCTCCTTTCCCTGACCAAACTATGAATCAGATTCGAGTTAAGAAATATTCATAAGGCACTGGTTGCTATTAAACCGTTTTCCAATAAGGCGTTGTCACAATCCTAAAAAATGTCAAAGTGTCATTAAACAACCTGGATTTGGCTGAATTTTAAAACTGGATAGCAATTTGATGGTCTGTTCTCTGTGGACGAATACTCAAAAATAGTAATTAAGGCGGTCAATAAAATAAAAGACTCGGTCGTCAACATTGACTTATTAAAGACAATCAAAGGCAAACAACAACAAATTGGCTCTGGTTCAGGCTTTGTGTTTTCTTCAGATGGTTTTGCATTCACCAACAGTCATGTAGTGAATGGT
>CAYZWM010000223.1:0-6714 GCA_964482155.1 uncultured Chitinophagaceae bacterium
GATATACATAAATTTTATTGTTGATTTGAACGTTTTGGTTCTTTTGGGATACTACTTATTAAATACATCGAAATGAAGCTTAAATGTCTAATACTTTTATTATTTCTGTTCCCGTCCATTCAGGGTATATCGAACTCGGGAAATCGCGAAAAGGTCTATTCCATAATAAAACAAAAGAGAAGCGCAGAATGGTATGAAAACCAGTCCGTCCTTTGGAATAAATATTTACAAACGCATACGTCAGATGCAGATGCATGGCTAAATTATTACACGGCTAAACGTATGTTAAAATTAATAGGAAAGGGTGTAAACCAGAGTGATTTAAACAAGATTGTAGAATCTTTAGAAAAGGCGATACCCAACACTTTCGAATATCATTACATTACGTATTGGAATGGTGGAGCAGGAAATAAACATGTTGACCATCTAAAAAAGGCACAGAAATTGGGCCCGAATCGTGTGGAGTTGCTGGATGAATTGTTGACGTACTATGAGTTAAAGCGAGATAAGCAGAAGTTAGTTGAGGTATCAAAGAAATGGTATGCGTCGAATGACATTTCGCCCGGACTTTTTGCCTGGAATTACAATATGCTGGTGAGTACGGAGCAAGATGCCATTCTTATTACGTCGGGCGACAATGATACGTATCCGGCTTTAGTGTTGCAATATGCCAGGGGGATTCGAAGCGATGTGGCGGTTTTGAACAACAGCCTCTTGTCGATAGAATCATACCGCAACATCTATTTTAGAGAACTTGGCATACCTTTAATGGAAAAGGGTTTTAACGATTATCCGAATTGGAATCGGTATCAAAACGCACTGATGAATCATATAAAAATGCATTCTACCCGGCCCCTTTACTTCTCAATATCAGCACAACCCTCTATTTATGAGTCTTTTAAAGACGAGGTTTTCAACGTTGGAATGGCCTTTAAATGGAGTGATCAAAAATTCGACAACATAGCCGTCACTAAAAAGAACTATGAAAAAAAGTACATGACGGATTACTTGAAATTGGAGTGTTACAATGATTTAAGCCAGGGTGTAGTTGATCAGATGAACGCCAATTATCTTATTTCACTTCTTACGCTTTATAACCATTATCAAGAAAGTGAAGATGATAAAGTTGATGAGATTGAGTTGCTTGTAAACCGAATCGCCAAGAAAAATAATTTAGAGGACAAGGTAGCCGAAGTGCTCCATAAACGTACAACAAGAACCATTTCAAAGGTGGTAGAAGATCCTCGTGTCCTTGAAAAAGGAATGATTAAAATAAGTGACACGTTATATGCAGGTCAAACCGAAGTGACGAATGAAATGTATGAACTTTTTCTGACCGACTTGTTAAAACAAAAGCGGTTTGACGAATTGGATATCGCCAGGTCAAACGAAGTTAACTGGAGAGCATATTTACCTGTAGACAAAAAGGATTTGACAGATGAGGAGTTATTTCCCTATGGTTTTCCAGACGATTCGGATTTCCCCATTGTAAATATTACGCACGACGCAGCCAAGTTATACTGTTCATGGCTCACAACCGTTTACAATGGAATGGATCATAAGAAAAAGAAACTAAAGAATGTAGTTTTTAGATTGCCAACCGAAAGAGAATGGGAATACCTGGCTCAGGGAGGAAAAATAGACTTTATTTATCCTTGGGGAGGGCCTTATATGAGAAATTCACGTGGGTGTTACCTAGCCAATATAAAAACAGGTACTTCCGTAGAAAAGGATATGGATTCAACCAATTGTGAATCCGTTAATTTAAGCGATTCTGATGGGGCTTATTTTTTGGTGGGTACTAAATCGTACTTCCCGAACGCATACGGACTGTATAATATGAGTGGAAATGTCTCTGAAATGGTTAGTACCTCTGGAGTGGTGAAAGGTGGCAGCTGGAATACATCACCCGAAAAGGCAAAAATAAAAAGCCGTGAAATGAATGTATTAGCAAGCCCTGAGGTTGGTTTTAGAGTGATCATGATCGTAAAGTAAGATCTGACTTGTTTAACGGAAGGAAAAATCTAAGTGATGAGGTGTTAATGGAGCGTTTTCAAAACGGTTCGACCAGTGCGTTTACTGAGATTTACAGGAGATATAGTAAACGCCTTCTCCATTTGATGTACCGATTATTGGGGAACAATGAACCTCTTGCACAGGACTTATTGCACGATTTGTTTGAAAAGTTGGTGGAGAAACCGAATCAGTTTGATGCTTCACGGAACTTTAAGGCCTGGATATTTACTGTAGCCGCTAATGCCTGTAGAAAAGAGTATCGACATAAACCCTTGCTTGATATTGATGAACAAAGTGAGGAGATTGAGTACGATTATCGTTCAGTGATGGACAAACTGGATCATGCTCATTTTGGACGTGCGTTAAAAAAAGAGTTACAGAATTTGAGCTATGAACATCGCTGCACATTTGTCCTTCGTTTTCAGGAGAAATTGTCGGTTAAAGAAATTGGTCAGGTGATGGACTGTCCAGAAGGAACTGTAAAATCACGAATCTTCCATTCCACTAAAATTTTGGCTAATCGGCTAGCTGTTTTTAATCCCATAAATACATGATATTATGAATGACTTAAACTTCAAAATACAGATGCTTATCGAGTCCACAGATTATGACGATCTCAGTGCTGTGGATAGGGAAATGGTCTTGGCCGCAGTGACGGAAGAGGCATATAGAAATAGACGAGGGGTCTTGTTGGAGAGTGCAAAGGTTTTTCAGGAAGAAGAGGCCTACTTAACTCCTGATGTTGCCTCCCTTAGTAGACTTAAAAGAGTAAACGCTGAAAAGACCCAATGGACAGTAGCCTGGATCGAGTCGTTGATCAGAATTCAAGTGCCAGCCGTTCAAATGAGTCTGGTGGCCTTGGCCTTTATGGTATTGACGTATTTTTATGCGAAGAACGACAATGTCTCAACAATTGAATATGTGGATCGCGAGGTGGGCGTCTACGAAACCATTACAGACACCGTTATTGTTGAATATATACAGGAAGTTCTGGTGGAGAGAATGGCACGGAATACAGCATTGACGATAAGGCGGAATCCAAGTCAAGAATCCATAGCAACTTATGCTGATATTGTTGACATTGAAGGGATTACGTCACCGTCTTTTCCCAAGATCTCTGATATTAGAAATTCGTTTGGAAATAGCCAGGTCGACCCAGATGATCTAGGACAATTTAGGGTCAGTATGTAAAATTAGAGTGTTAAATTTCAAAAAAAGTGTCCAATAAAAAATCACTAGGTTTAGTGATTTTTAAGGATTCGGGAACGCCGATCTTTACTATTCAAGATAAAATACGAATACCGTCATGGTAAGTAATTTAGAAATAGTTGACGATTGGCTTTCAGGATACGGGGTTTCTAACGAATTTATTAGTGCAAAAAACAAGGAGAAATTTCGTAAAAAACTCCCTGATACCATCATAATTCACAATACGGGACGGGAGAACGCCAAAGCGTCTGCGTGTTATTTGGGAAGCGAAGCATCATCCGTTTCAGTACATTTGGTCATTGGACGGAATGGCAGCGTTTACAGTATTGTACCGTTCAATGTGCAAGCGTGGCACACGGGCCAAAGCGAATACAATGGAAGAACTGATTATGATAAGTTCAGCATTGGCATAGAATTAGACAATGCGGGTGTATTAGAAAAGGTGGATGATTATTACCATTCGTGGTTTGGTGGGGTATATACGGCCAACAAAGTTGTCTGTGAGCGATATCCAAGCCAAAATCATTTCAGCTATTGGCACAAGTATTCGGAGGTTCAGATAACCACCTGTGAAATCATATGCAGGTTACTGATTAAAAAATATTCTATTAAACACATTTTGGGGCATGAAGAGATTTCACCGGGTCGTCATGTAGATCCTGGTCCAGCCTTTCCGATGGATAAATTTCGCAAGGGAATCCTGTCTCAAGCCACAGACCCCATTAAACCCGTTATCCAGAAAGCGGACAAAGGTTGGAGGTTTAAGCAGTAAGGAATAGGGTATTCAATCCGGTTCTCATCGAATTTTTCATAGTTCAATTATTGGTTGTCGAGGTTAGATAAACACGTATAAAATTATTTTGTCTATTTTTCTTATCTCTTTTTATACACGAGGTGCTTAGAATCTTGGTGATTGTCTTCTGATCTCGTAGTTTCGAGAGGCGGTTTGAAAAGATCAAAGAAATGAAGAAAAATCGCTAGTAACATGCACAAATAATGGGAAATCGAAGTTCGATGGGAGAATTACAGAAGGGTAGGGAAGATCTTTTGAAACGCATTGAGGCTCTGGAAAAGGAGAATGCGAAATTAAAAGGTGCAGCAAGTGAAGTGACGCAAGATTACCCATTTAGTCTAATTGACTCAGTGCCCTTGATTATTTATCAGGTGAAATTAGATGAAACCAGAGATGTCACACATTTAAATCAATATATTGAAGTGCTGACCGGTTATCCACGCTCTCGGTTCATTGGCTCTGACCGTATTCGATATAGTGATCTGATTCATGATGATGACCGCGAACGGGTACGAGAAGTTTATAGGAAAGCCGGTGTTGACAAGAGCTTCTTTGAAATGGAATACCGGATAATCCATAAAAATGGCAGTGAAATTTGGGTAGATGAGCGAGGTCAGATTGCTCCAGATGCTTCAGGTAAGGAGACCTATATCAACGGGTTTATAGTAAACGTTACAGAGCGTAAACGGTTGAATGAAGATCTGATGCTGAGTAAAAACAGGTTTCAGAATTTATTAAAGTTTGCACCGTATCCGGTGGTTGTTACGAGCAACGATTTTATTATTGAACAGGTCAATGAGCAATTTGAACATTTATTGGGTTATGAGTCCAGTGAGGTCTTAAATCAATCCATAAAGACCATAATTCAAACGGAAATTGGGAATAGTCCGTTTAACCCCAAGGAGTTGTTTGAAGATGAATCTAAGGGGTATCGAGTTGAAACCAAGGCAGTTACCCGTGAGGGCGTTTCTATTCCGGTTGAAATCGGTTTTTCTAGTATCATGTCATCTGATGATCTTCTTACCGCATTTACGATTGTTGATCTTCGACACCGAAAACAGGTTGAAAAGGAAATTCAAATTAACGAAGAGCGGTTGGCACTGGCAACACGGGCTGGGAATATAGGGGTGTGGGATTGGAAGGTAAAAGAGAATGAGTTGATTTGGGATCGGTCCATGTTCAAGCTTTATGAAATGGATCCTTCCAACTTCGATAAGGCATATGACGCCTGGACAAGAACGTTGCATCCAGACGATAAAGAACGGATTGAGAAAGCAGTTGAATTGGCCATGGAAGGCCAAGCTGACTACGATATGCAGTTTCGAATTGTGCTTGATTCAGGGAAATTCAAACACATCCACGCCATAGGCAGTATTGTTAAAGATAAACATGGTAGCGTGGAACGCATGATTGGAGTAAATGTGGACATTACAGGAGAAAAAATGGCCTATGAACAACTTCGATTAAACGAACGTAAACTAAACTCGTTCTTTGAAATGGCACCAGTCGGAATTGCCCGGAATGATATGGATGGGAGTTTTATCGATATTAATAATGAGTTTGAACGATTTACCGGTTATACCAAGAAAGAGTTAAATGCCTTGTCTTATTGGGACCTTACACCAAAGGAGTATGAACAGGAAGAGCAAGATCAGCTAAAATCGTTAGAAAATACGGGTAAGTACGGGCCTTACGAAAAAGAATACATTCATAAAGACGGACATCGCTATCCTGTATTACTTAATGGGCGAATTATTGAGGACTCACAGGGTGTTAATTACATTTGGTCATTGGTTCAGGATATGTCTCAAATCAAGGAGACTGACCTTCTTCTACGAAAAGGTGAAGAGAGATTGAAGCTCGCATTACGAGCCGGTAGACTTGGAATCTTTGATCTTGATCTGACTAATAACGAATTGGTTTGGGACGAAGGTCAGTTTGAAATATTTGAAGTTGATCCTAAAGATTTTACTGGAGATGTAAGTGAATGGATAGATAGCCTTCATCCCGATTCCAAAGACGATGTGATGGAGAAGTATGCCGCCATTATAGCAGGGACAGATGATTTTGATTTTGAGTTTAAAATATTGACCAAGTCTGGAACGACGAAATACGTTCACGTATTAGGGCATCTTCATTTAAATGAGAAAGGGGAGGCCATACGAGTCATTGGAACGAATACCGATGTAACGCAACGAATAGAATCTGCCAGGTTAAAAGAGGTTTTTACGCAAGAATTGGAATTGAATGTTTTAGAGCGTACCAATGAGTTGAAAAAGACTCAGTTAGAATTGCAATACCAGGTAGATACCTTGAATCAAGCCGCATTGGTTTCGATTCTAAACATTGATGGAACCGTTAAATATGTGAATGATCTATTTTGTCTCACTACAGGATTCAAAGAACAGGAATTGATTGGACAAGACTTTACCATGATGATTCCGAATACTGAAGACAGTGATTTTTTGGAGGCGTACAACGTGGTTATTGATGGTGAAATGTGGTTTGGAGAAGTAAAGCTAAAAAAGAAAGGATTAGCCGAAGACCATATTGTAGTTCAAGCAACTGTGGTGCCATTTCACAATGTTGATGGGGAGTTAGAGAAATACATTACAGTGTTTATCGACATTACGCAATTATCTGAATTACAGGAAAAACTTGCACGTTCACTTGAACAAGAGAAGAAACTGAATCAT
>CAYZWM010000224.1:0-5702 GCA_964482155.1 uncultured Chitinophagaceae bacterium
CATGATTTATTCGGCTGGTTATGACGGCAAAATTGTTGTCTATAACATGCGGAAAGACAGTAAAAGAATCATTGACAATAAGATCCCTGTCAATGGCATAGCTTTAAGTAGTACACGTCAATTCATTTATTGCGCAGATGAATCACCGATTGTGAAGATGTACGACGGTGTTGGGAATAAAATTAGAGAACTTAAAGGCCACACAGATGTAGTGAATGCCGTAGCCTGCAACACCCAGTATATTGTAACCGGTAGCAGTGATCAAACCGCTATAGTTTGGGACGTTGTTCGGGGTAAAAAGAAATTGGTTTTGGATGGGCATAAGTGGAAGGTCACGTCGGTTGCTATAAGTTCTGACGGGAAATTTGTGATTACAGGTAGTATTGATGGGACAACCAAAATCTGGGATATAATTACGGGCGAAGAGGTTCGCAGTTTTAAGGAAGTGAACGGAATTGTCAGACAGGTGGCGATGAGTCGAAACATGAGATATGTCTTTACGGCTATGCACCTCGATTCTACTGTTAAATACGAATATTACGGTGCGTCAATATGGAAGTCTGGATTGGAGTATGACCCTGGAATTATGCCTGGGATTTCTCCAGAACTTGCAGAGCGAATGCTTAATGCTAGAAGGAATGGAAACAGAAGTGTTTCTGGTGGAGCAACGAATGTTCGTCGGAGTACGCGTAACAGAACGAACCAGACAACCTATACGAAACCAGATGAAGAGGTCAATCGTGAAATTATTTCAGAAACCGAAGAATTACAAATAACGATAGAAGATGAGTAGCCAGAAATTTGATTCAGGAAAAGCACCCGAGCCAGTTGGTTCCTATCCACATGCGAGACGTGTTGGGAATTTGTTGTTTCTAAGCGGTGTTGGGCCAAGAGAAAGAGGAACTAAGGTTATTCCTGGTGTTGAGTTAGATGACGCAGGAAATATTGTCAGCTACGATATTGAAAAGCAATGCCACTCCGTTTTTAGGAACATAAAATACATTTTAGATGATGCTGGAAGCAGTTGGGATAACATCGTAGATGTGACCGTGTTTTTGACCAATATGAAAGATGATTTTAAGACCTATAATCGATTATATGCTGAGTATTTTAAGGACAATCAACCCTGCAGGACTACGTTAGAGATTAACTGCCTGCCTACTCCCATAGGAATTGAATTGAAAGTAATTGCCACTATTGGTGAATAGTAATATGAGCATGATCGTTGTATTTTTAGGGTTGTTAGTCGTTGTGGTGATTATCGGTGGGATAATTCTGATCGTTAAGAGCAGAGACGACTAGGCATTCAAATCTGATTATATCCTCTCTGTTTCATCAGCTTGGCAACATATTTTCCGAAAATATCGAATTCTAGATTGACCAGGGTGCCTACCTCGATGGTGTGAAAATTTGTGTTCTCGTAGGTATAGGGAATTATCGCGACGGTAAACGTCGAATCGGTCGAGTCAATGACCGTTAAACTTGTTCCATTTATGGTTATCGATCCCTTTTCAACCGTTAAAAAGTCAGAGCCAATAGCATGCTGAAACGTAAATAGCCAACTGCCGTTTTGATCCGTTTTTGTTATACAGTTTGCTGTCGTATCGACATGGCCCTGTACCACATGTCCATCAAGACGGTCGCTGACGCGAACACATCGTTCAAGGTTGATTGGACTGCCAGTTTTCCAATCACTTAGATTGGTTTTTTGAAGTGTTTCATCGATGGCTGTAACGGTATGAGAGTTTGCATCACAAGAGACTACGGTTAAACATACTCCATTATGGGATACACTTTGGTCTATCTTAAGTTCTCCAGATATAGCAGAAGAGATAGTAAAATGAATATTGGTGCCTTCTGGTTGAATGGTTTCAACTGTTCCAAGGACTTCAATAATTCCAGTAAACATGTTCTAATCTTTCTTCAAAGATGCAGAAAGATATTCACGGTTCATTCGGGCAATGTTGCTGATCGAAATTCCTTTTGGGCATTCGACTTCACACGCACCGGTATTGGTGCAGTTTCCAAAGCCTTCTTTGTCCATTTGGTTAACCATGTTTAACACCCGGTCTTGTGCTTCCACTCGACCCTGCGGTAATAAAGCATATTGAGAGACCTTGGCACTTACAAAAAGCATGGCAGATGCATTTTTGCAACTGGCAACACAGGCTCCACATCCAATACAGGCTGCCGCATCCATTGATAGGTCTGCGTCTGCCTTTGGAATCGGAATTGAGTTGGCGTCTTGCGTATTACCAGAGGTGTTTACCGAAATATAACCACCGGCTTGTTGGATGCGTTCAAATGACGAACGATCAATGACCAAATCTTTGACCACTGGAAATGCCTTCGCACGAAACGGTTCAATGGTTATGGTATCTCCGTCCTTAAACATACGCATATGCAGTTGGCAAGTTGTTACCGCTCGATCCGGACCATGAGCTTCACCGTTGATATGGAGTGAGCACATTCCGCATATACCTTCGCGACAGTCGTGGTCAAATGCAACCGGCTCATCGCCAGAATTAATGAGCTGCTCGTTTAACACATCTAACATTTCAAGGAAAGACATATGGTCAGAAATCTCGGTTACCTTATACGTAACCATTTTTCCTTTATCCTGCGCGTCTTTCTGACGCCAAATCTTTAACGTTAAATTCATTCTTGTAAAATTAACCCCGCCTACTTATAAGATCTTTGTTTCAATTCAATATCGTTAAACTCCAATTGTTCCTTATGAAGTTCTGCATCTCTTGGATCGCCTTTGTATTCCCAGGCTGCCACGTATGCATAATTTTCATCATCTCGTTTGGCCTCCCCTTTTTGCTCTCCGTCTAGCTCAACCGATTCTTCTCTAAAATGGCCTCCACAAGACTCATTTCTGTCAAGTGCATCTTTGGCAAATAACTCACCTAATTCGAGGAAATCAGCTACACGGCCCGCCTTTTCAAGTTCCGTGTTCATTCCATTGCCAGAACCAGGAACACGTACTTCTTTCCAGAATTCTTCTCGAATAGCTTTGATTTCATCCATTGCTTCATTCAGTCCTTTCTCGTTTCTAGCCATGCCCACCTTGTTCCACATTACCTTACCCAATCGTTTATGGAAATAGTCAACGGATCGAGTGCCTTTATTGTTAATGAAGAAATTGATTCGATCTGTAACCTCTTTTTCCGCTTCTTCAAACTCAGGAGTGTCCGTAGATATAGGTCCTGTTCGAATGTCGTCTGAGAGATAGTGGCCAATAGTATACGGAAGTACAAAGTATCCATCAGCCAGGCCTTGCATCAATGCAGAAGCACCAAGGCGATTTGCCCCATGATCAGAGAAATTTGCTTCCCCAATAGCATAGCAACCCGGAATAGTGGTCATTAGATTATAATCCACCCAAATACCTCCCATAGTGTAATGAGTTGCCGGGTAGATCATCATAGGCGTTTTATACGGATCCTCGTCTACGATTTTTTCGTACATCTGGAAAAGGTTACCATACTTGGCTTTAACCATTCCCTCGCCTAATTCAATAATTTTGTCTTTAGATGGGTTTACAACACCGTGGATTTTAGCTTGTTCGACTCCATACCGTTCTATGGCAGATTTAAAATCCAGGTATACCGCTTCTCCAGTGGCATTTACGCCATACCCCGCATCGCAACGTTCTTTTGCCGCTCTCGACGCCACATCACGAGGAACTAAGTTTCCGAAGGCAGGATATCGTCTCTCTAAATAGTAGTCTCTATCTTCTTCGGCAATCTGAGTAGGTTTGATTTTACGCTCTCGTATCGCCATCACGTCATCCATATTCTTAGGAACCCAGATTCGACCGTCATTTCGCAACGACTCGGACATCAACGTAAGTTTGGATTGGTAATCTCCTGAACGTGGAATACAGGTTGGGTGAATTTGGGTATAACACGGGTTGGCAAAGTATGCTCCCTTTTTGTGTATTTTCCATGCTGCGGTTGCGTTCGAACCCATCGCGTTGGTAGACAAGAAATAGACATTTCCATAGCCTCCAGACCCAATCACAACGGCATGGGCCGAATGTCGTTCAATTTCACCTGTTACTAGGTTTCGAGCAATTATTCCCCTGGCTTTACCATCAACAATCACAACGTCTAACATCTCATGCCGGTTGTACATTTCTATTTTACCTCTCGCAATTTGTCGGTTCATCGCCGAATAAGCCCCTAACAGAAGTTGTTGGCCTGTTTGACCCTTGGCGTAAAATGTCCGTGAGACCAAAACACCACCAAACGACCGGTTGTCTAAAAGCCCACCATATTCTCTCGCAAATGGAACGCCCTGAGCTACACATTGGTCAATGATGTTGCCTGAAACTTCCGCTAAACGGTGCACATTGGCTTCTCTTGACCGGTAATCACCACCTTTAACCGTATCGTAGAACAAACGGTAGGACGAGTCACCATCACCCTGGTAATTTTTGGCTGCATTGATTCCACCCTGAGCTGCAATACTATGAGCTCTTCTTGGTGAATCCTGATAACAAAATGCTTTTACGTTGTAACCCAGTTCAGACAATGTCGCCGCTGCAGAACCACCTGCAAGGCCAGTCCCAACTACAATCACGTCAATAGACCGCTTATTGGCCGGATTAACCAAATTGATTTTGTCTTTATACGTAGTCCACTTATCTTTTAGTGGACCTCCCGGGGTTTTTGAATCTAACTTGCTCATAAACTATAATTTTTATGACTATGCGTTAATGAAGTGAAATAGCGCAATAAAAATAAAGGTAAGTGGAATCAATACTGCGTATACGTTGCCTAAGATTTTTATCATAGGCGTGTATTTGTTGTGCCTGAACCCAACGGACTGAAAAGCAGATTGGAAGCCATGCAATAAGTGTAGGCTTAAAAATACAAACGATACAACATAGATCGCAACTCGAATGGAGTCGTGAAATTTGTGCTTGAGTTCTTCGTAGTATCGCGGAAGCCCGTTTTCGCCAAGTCCACTCAAGTCTCCATCAATAAACTTCGTTTTTAATTCTGGAAACCAAAAGTCGTAAAAGTGAAGTCCCATAAACAGCAATACAGTGATTCCAGTTATTATCATATTTCTCGACATCCAATTGGCACTTTCGCCTGGCTTATTTACGACATACTTAATTGGGCGCGCTTTCGAATTTTGTAATTCAAGAATAATGCCCATGGCAATGTGAAACACAATGCCAAATGCCAATACAGGCTGAAGACCGTATTGTATTATAGGGTTTGTTCCCATAAAGTGGGATACCGTATTAAACATCTCAGGTGAGAGTACGGAAAGAAGGTTAATCGCACCGTGTTGGAGTAAAAACACCAACAGGAAAAAACGGGATAAAGCCATCAAGACTTTGCTGGTATCCGAAGTCATTCCTTTAGCCATCGACATATGTATTTATGTAATTCTGAAATAAGTGTGCAAAGGTAAACTCTTCGTTTTTTACGGGCAGAGACTTCTTAATCTTAGAACAGTTCTAAATAGAGGCTTTGGCGGATAAGTTTTAACCCCCCAAGCCAATGTATATGACTAATTTTGCTCGAATGCGAACGAAAAAGCGGTTTTCCGGATGGTCAGTAATAGTAAGCGTCTGCATGGTGCAGTTTGTACTCGGCTTGTTTGGTATGCTTATAATCAATAGTCAGAAGTTAACCGAGCATCTGCAAGAGAACGTTTTGGCCATTTTGTACTTCGAT
>CAYZWM010000224.1:5718-6702 GCA_964482155.1 uncultured Chitinophagaceae bacterium
TCGGAAGCGGATTTGTCGGATAAAACCGATGGAATACGTGCATACGACTATGTGAAATCAGCCAAATACATTACTGGGCAAGAAGCCGCATTTGACTATAAAGAGGTATTAGGTAAAGACTTTGTTGAGGTTTTAGGAAATAATCCTTTACCTGCATCTATCGAGGTAACATTGAGCGCTTCATCACTTCAAGGAAATGTGTCCGAGGCAATGAAAGAACTGGAATCGATAGAAGGAGTGGGCAGTTTGGATTTTCAAGAGGATCTGGTGGTTCAGATTGAGAGCAATAAACATGTTGTAGGTACCATGCTCATGGCCTTGGCCATGTTGCTCCTGGCCATATCCTTAATTCTCATTAACAATGCAATACGACTGGATGTCTATTCAAAGAGGTTTATTGTCAAAAGCATGCAATTGGTTGGTGCGTCGGAGTGGTTTATTATTAAACCATTTATATTAAAGTCTTTGGTATTGACTGCTTTATCTGGAGTAATTGCTTTTGTATTTATCTATTTGAGTGATAAAGGTCTTACAGCGTGGATTGAAGGTAATTTTTTCCAGGTAGAGCGTATTTTTAAATCGGATATTACAATATATTCTATTTTATTTGCAACGATTATGATTCTCGGCGTTTGTATCGTGTTGCCCAGTACATATTTTGCAACCAAAAAGTACTTGAGACTGAGAATTGACGATTTATATTAAGACATAACTATGGCAACGAAGAGTAAGAAAATAGCAGGAGATTCTGAGAATACGAAACACAGTTTTCAAATGACATTTGGCAAGGAAAACTACAAATGGATGCTCATCGGGCTTGGAATTATTATACTCGGCTTCATTTTGATGGTCGGGAAAACGGACGATATTTTTACCAGTGCCGAAGTATTTGAGACGGGACAGAAGAGTTTTAGTACGACGGTAAAGGTTACTATTGCTCCGATTGTTGTGTTACTTGGATTTGCGGTAGAAATATACGCAATA
>CAYZWM010000225.1:0-6660 GCA_964482155.1 uncultured Chitinophagaceae bacterium
AAGCATTTGGTGAAATGCTTCTCTCCAGGGAAGAAATAGCATTAAACCTCGAGTTTGATTTCGAATTATTCAATTCAGATCTCCAATACGAAAAAGCTTATCTGGAGGGATTGCAAACCGCAAAGACCGCACACACAAAGAAAATCGTAACCCTGGCCAACCAAGGAAGTCACCCTGCTCAAAAGATGGTTGACGACATGCTCCTTAACATTCAACTCAATAACATCAAAAATGCCTGGGGATAAGCACACCGTCGAACAGCGAAAGGAAACCAACAAGACGCGGTTGATTGCCTACCTGAAGACCGACAAGGTTGATCCAGATATGGAAGATCTGTGGGACAGGTATATATGGATCGAGGATAAACTTCGTGCCATGAGTCCACGAAATGCCGTTGCCCCCGTCATGGCTAAATACGATATATCACGTTCTTGGGCACATCGGTTAATCAAGGAAACACAGGCCTTTTGCGGTGTTTCTAATCGTCCGGACAAAGACTACCTGGCTAACGTTCACATCGAGGGTTTAATTATGGATATCAAGCTTGCTCGAGAAGCCAAACAGTTCAAAGTTTTGCCATCTCTTTACAAGGAGTTGCGGTTGTGGATGAATCCTTATGATGAGAAAGGCCTAGAAGCCACCGCAGCAGGATTACACCAGTATAACCTTACCATAAACCTTAATGGGGAGTCGGCAGTAGTGCCTTTGCCTCTTTTTTACAAACTCAAGAACTCTGAGCGTGAAGCCTTGGAGGGTTCTGTTACCGACGATTACGCAACCTGGGAGACCATCCAAAAACAAATCAATGGAGACGATAGCACTGAGTCTTAATCCCTCGCAACGTGTTTTTCATGACAACTGTTATCATGTGAAACTGGCTCATTGGGTGGCCTCCAGGGGGACAGGAAAAAGTTCCAGAGGTGTAGGTGCCGTCATCCGCAATTTCGTTCACTTTTGCCCTCGAAGTAAACCCATTATTGGAGCAGAAAGCTTCAAGACTATGCTAGACGTTACCCTACCTAGTACCATTCGAGGACTGGAGAGTTTTGGGTATTATCGAGACGTTCATTATGTGATTGGTATAAAGCCTCCAAAGGCCTGGCCAATGGCTTATGAGCCGCCTACACATGGTTTTAAGAATGTGATGTCCTGGATAAACGGAACCATGTTTCAACTCGTTAGTCAAGATAGTGGTGCAACAAGCGCAAGGGGCTTAAACACAGATGGTTTTATTGGTGATGAATCTGCACACCTGGATAAAGATCATTACGATGAAGAGATTCTGCCAACCATTCGTGCTAACCAGGATGAATTCAAGAACGTGCCCTTCCACCTGGGGGAGTTCTTTTTTGGATCGATGCCATATGGTAAGTCAAGTAAGTGGTTCACAGACTTAGGGGATTACTACCTACGAGACGGGAGCCCGAATTTGAAATTGATGGATATACTCATTGAGATTCAACTCGACTTCCTGAAGGAGAACAACATGCAGAAGAAAGCTGAGTTGTGGAATGAGTGCTTAAGTGTTCGCAAGGCCATACAATGGTACTCCAAACGGGTAGACCGTATCCAATCTTTCTATATGGAAAGTAACACCTTCGACAACATCGAGGCCATGGGGTACAATTACATCCATAGAGCCTACTCTAAAACCGGTATAGTTAAGTTCATGACTGAGTTTATGAATAAGCGCCACATGTCGGTAGAGGGCGGCTTCTACAAGACGTTCAACAGGGAACGCGACACCTATAAGCGATACTGGGGTGATCTATCCTTGGGAGTTACTGACGCTGAAGTTCTTCTCGAGGCTGTCGGTGATGAGTTTGATTTGGATCAAACCGCAAGGCTAGGGTCGATGGCTGATCGGGACTGTATCGATAACCTTCCCCTTTGTATTGGGTCAGACTTTGGAGGTAACATTAATTGCATTGTGGTTGGGCAAGAATTGGAGAACCTGAACCGATTCAACCTGATCAATGACTTCTACGTTAAGACACCAGGAACAATCAAAGACGTTGCCTCTAAGTTTATCAACTATTACAGGTTTCACAAAGAGAAGTTAGTGTATGTTTATTGTGATGCTTCTGGGAATAACAGTGTAGCAAACAGTAAGCTGACATACATCGAGGAGTTGTGTACGCATCTAAGGGATGCGGGTTGGACTGTTGTCTCGATGACTACGGGAAACAACCCGTACCACCACCGCAAACACTTGTTTTACCAACAAGCGTGGGGCGGGGACCTTGAAACGTTGATTTTGATTAATTCAATTCGGTGTGACTCCCTTATTACCTCTATCGAAGGCACGAAAGTAAAAGAGGTAAATGACATGATTAAGAAAGACAAATCTAAAGAAGGTCAGCACCTCGAGACAGAGGAACGACAGCCACATTTGTCTGATGCTATGGATTATCTGCTATTTGCCAAGTATAGTGACGTTTACTCCGTAAAGGTTGATTATATACCGAATAGCATACGTTAAGCCTAGCGTTACTCCCTCCATTCTTTTATTGATTAAATGTTATCGCGGCTCTGTTCCAATGGCTTCAGGTGCCCCCCATGCGCGCCCGATCACATATCCGCCGTTTTTATGGTGGCACGTGCCTAACTGGGTTAGTGCGTCGCGGGGAGTCTTCAGACAGACTCAAAGGCCAGAAAATGGCCTTTGAGGTTGTAACTTTTTGATTTTAAGTTTTTTATGAAAAACACTGCGACACGATTTTAAAGAAAGAATGCTAAAAAACGATCTATCTCGATACGTTTTTGTAAGTTTGATACATGAGTTCTTGCAATGACATGCCAATTGCACTATTGGCAGAAGAAGCTGCAGCTAGTGAAAAGCATTTGATTAAGTTTTGTAATGGTTTAGATTTAGTTCTAGCTATAAAATCAGACATGGAGAGAAGTATACGTGCATATACCGTGCCTCCTACCTTTATCTTAGGAGATACCATAAAAAAACGGAGACTGTAAGCCCCCGTTGAGTTTATTAAGCTGGTTCTAGCTGTTTATTTAGTTGGTAACTGCTGAACAGGTTAGCCACTGGAAAAAATGTCTTTTCGCGTTCGCTCTTTTCAATTTCTGCCTTGGTGAGTTCTGCTTTTTGTGCAGCTGTTAAATTAGATATGTTCCTGGGCTTCCCCCAGATCGGATAGGATTTTGATCCTTTGGATACTTGGCGGTCTGCTTCCTTCCATCCCTTAAAGGTGTTGAAACTCATTTCGTCGTTTCCATCTTTGTAACGGTCTATTATAGCCTCGTTAACGGTCTCAAAATCGCCGTTTTCTACTTCTGGCTTTACTTCTTGTGATAGTCCTGATAAAAAAATTCGTTTCTCTCTTTTTCCTTTAAGCTGTTTTACTTCTGAATAAATTGACATAATTAAAAGGGAGTGTTTCCACTCCCTCAAAATAATTATTTGGTCATTAGTTCAATTTCTTCCTCCACTTCCTTGAGTCGTTCGGTTAACGTTTCTGCAAGGAAAGTTTTCAACTTACTCAACAACATTGCGTTTTTAATTTCGTAGTGGTCATTGTAGTTTGACGAGAAGATCAACTTAATAGAAGATTGTCCTTTTTCCTCGGCTGCTTCACCGGCTTTTAGTTCTTCTAAAAAATCGGGGTCTTGGCTTTGGGTGTTCAATTCGTCTAGGTGCTTTTTCAAAATGTTCCTAGATTGAATGAGGCCAGTAAGGTGTTCGAAGTCGAAACCTTGAACTTTTTTGATTTCAACCGATTCCTCATTTTTAGGCGTATTCGCTCCTGGAGCGCCTTTGCCTTTGTTTGTTGTTTTCACTTGTGGTATTTTTATTATACATCTAAGATACAACATAACGCACTGTAAAACAAGTACTTAGAGAACAAAAAGGCCATAATTATTGGGTTAGAAAATACCAAACGGCCCTTACGGGCGGGCTTGTCCTTTTCTGAGTTTTAGCCAGGTATCACCTTTGATTTGTGATAACCTTTCAACAGATGTTTAAGATCCTAAAGAGTAAGGATAAGTCAGGGCAAATTCCATTTAAGTTAAAATTTTGCACAGCGCAAAAAAAGACTAAACGAGGTGGTGACATCCTGGAATGGGATGATATGATTTTTGTTTGGCCGAAGTCAAAGGGCCACAAAACCAACCCTAATCTATTTATGAATGGAGCCTTCAACATTCAACCCCTTGGAGGTGGAAGAATAACCACAGTTCACTTGATTTTAGTTCGAGAAATTAACGGCCACATTGTATCATGACCCAACCCACTTCAGATGTAATTGAATTAACCAAGGCAGGGGTAACCACACGGATTATGCCTGGAGGGGCGGCCATGTTTTCGTTTTCCTCTGGTTACGCCCAGGACAAAGGAGTTGCACCAAGCGAAAAGAGAAAGTACACCTTGAACGGTGATTGGGTGAAATGGGGCAACGACAACAACTTTCCGGAACATGTAATGCGAGCGCTTTCGGGTAGTACAGTTGCCAAACGAATTATTGACCACAGAGCCTCGGTTCATGTTGGTGCCGGCTTGATTTATTACACCATTGATATTGAAGGGGGTAAACGCGTCAAACGTCCTTTATACATCCCTGAAATTGAAGACTTCATGGAGGCCAGTAATGCGCTTACTGTCCAGAAGCAATATGCAACCGATCTGGAAACCTTTTTCAATGGTATGCCAATGTTATATCCCACGAATAAGAATGATGGGAAGGTAGGTGGTTATGGTTTTAAGAAGATGTTTGCTTCTCGTATGGGAAAACCATCGGAAACTAGCGGAAAGGTAAAGAACATTGTATGGAGCCACAATTGGCCTAATCCACGCAATTCTAAGGACAAAATTAATTTTAGAAAGTATCCGATATACAACCCCATCGATGGACTCAAGGATATTAGCGCAGTGCCTCTTCGATACAATACCTCGGATGAGTGTTTGTATTACGAACTCGCCATATGGGATTCAGTCCGGACCAATGGTTGGATGGAAATTGAAGCAATGGTGCCCAAGCTGAAGAAACACATTTTTTCTAACCAGGCTATTTTGAAATACCATGTTGAGATCCCTTATACCTATTGGGAAATTAAGTATGGTAAGGCGACCTGGGCGAAACTAGACGTTCCAGAAAAGGAGAAACTTATTGAAAAGGAAATGGTCAATATGGATAAGTTTTTGTCTGGAACAGAGAACAGTGGCAAGTCTTTTATCAGCATGTTTGCCATCGATGCTCAGGGGAAAGCTATACCTGGATTTAAGATCACCGCCCTTGACAACAAATTGAAATCTGATGATTACTTGCCAGATGCCAACGCAGCGACTACGGCTATCTGTTTTGCTATGGGTTACGACCCTACTGGACTGGGTAGTACGTTTACGGATAAACGTGGTAGTTCTGGATCCGGAAGTGATAAAAGAGAAACCCTGGCCAACCTTCAGGCCGGAATGGGTTCGAATAGATATGTGACACTCGAAATCCCTAGAATAATTACTCGAATAAACGGATGGAATCAGATCTACAAAGAACATTTGAATGATGGCAAAGGCCGTATTCATTGGGGTTATTTGGATGTAGACAATAGCCAAACCATGAATCAGGTAACACCTTCGGAACGAACACCTGGTCAAAGCAAAAATGAAACAGTGAATTGATATGTTATACAAAACACTAGACGATGTTAAGAGCAGTGCCGGCTTTATAGCGATATCGAACAACACGGCGGGATTGGCTATGATAAAAGAAGATCTTCTGGCTTTTGAGCAAGAGGTCAAACTTAAATATTTGGGTACAGTTCAGTTTGAGGCTCTAGAGATCTTATTTGAAACTGATGCTATTGTTCCGGACAGTATTGAAGAGCAGCTGTTGTTCCATACACGTCGTTATATTTCTCCCAGGGCATTGTCTGATGGTATTGCCAAGGTTAATGTCAATTTCGGTAAATCTGGAATAACAAGTCCCAAGAGTCAAACCGCTGTACCTGCACGTGAATGGATGTTGGACAAATTGCAACGCCAGTTATTGGATAGCGCATGTAAGCAGCTGGATATCTTGCTGCGATTTTTGGACACAAACCGCTTAGCCTTTCCTTATTGGAATGCTGACGCTTCTGTGAATACTGTCAACAGAAAATTCTTCTTGGCGTCTCTACCAGATTTTGAGGAAAAGTATAGTCTGGGAGGAAGTTTTATCACCTTTATGAGTTTGTGGCCAGTGATGGGACACATACACGACATGCATTTAAAGAAAGTGCTTTCCGCTGCTTTTTACAATGAGATCTACACAGAGTGGTTGATCGACACTGTCTCGGCAGAAAATCAGACTCTCCTGGACGACTATATATATAGGCTGCTGGCCTATCGGACTATAGAAAGGGCCTGTTCTACCGTACCCCTTCAGGTGGCTCATGATGGTATTGTAACCAGTGAGTTTATTGCATCATATGAGTCAAACACTCAGCGAGCAAAAGCCGAGGCTCAGGCCGTTCTTTCTCTTAAAACGAACATGAAAATGGATGCAGACCAGGTCATGAATGACATGATCTGCTACCTCAACGAAAATGCCACGGCCATTGTGTACCCCACATGGTTTGCGAGTGACTTATACAAGGATCCTACAGACGACGAAAATACAATTGACAAAAACGCTTCACAAACAGGCTGGTATACACCATAACTATGAA
>CAYZWM010000226.1:0-6655 GCA_964482155.1 uncultured Chitinophagaceae bacterium
CTCGTTCGGCGTAAGGACCTGAACTTGCAACAACGTTTACAGTTACCGCACCAGAAACTCCATTTGCGGATAATGAATCTTCTAAGTCATTAAACGTTTTGAAGTTTGTACCACCAGTTGAGGTGGCCGAGTTAATGGTGTACGTACCATTAAGCGGTTGTCCAGCCATCGCTACACTGCCAGCAAGCAGTAAACCGACTGACAACATCAATCCCCGATAAAGGGTCGAAAGCCATTTTGTCTTGTAATGTTTTTCCATTTTTACTTGTTAAAATTATAAATAATAAATACCTACTACGGGCCTGGATGATCCAAACCCAAGACTTCAAATATAGAATATTGAGTGAAAGAAAAGAAGTTTTCACTAGCCCCACCAATTGACTAGTCATTGATGTACACCAATGAGGCATTGAAAAACCCTGCCGAACCCTTATGAAATAGGGGAATTCACTGAATTACTGGCCGTGTATCTAGCAATTGTCATCTTTTAGCAAAAGTCAGTATTTGACAATCAGAATACATTAAAATGACCCTAAAACACCCTCATTTAGTTATTTTACCTGTCGAAACTCAAAGGCAACGTGTGTTCGCGGCCATCATTTTCTTGCTTCAACCAGTCCATTAATGGAGCAAAGTAATTCACCATGGCTTGAGCGCTCATTTCTTCACCCAGATGTTTGTTTAAATGTTCGCGCCAATCACAGTTTGAACCATCTTTCATCAATGCTTTTAGAAACGCTCCTGTTTCCTTACTCCCATAATAATTAGTGTTATGAGGATCTTGTTTTAAGATTTTGGTAGCAATGTGATCATGGAACTGAAACAGCAATACATTACTCAATGCATAATCATAGTATTGTGCGGCATCGTTATTGATATGTGTTTTGCTTGCGGCGTCACAGTAATCTTCTCCCCGTTCTGTAGGGGGAACAATTCCCTGAAATTGTTTCTTTAACTCCCACCAGCGTTTATTGTACAGTGTATCTGAAAGTTCATTGGCATATAAGTCATGTTCAAATTCTGTCATCACTCCTGCTCCCCAAGGTAATAAAACGACGTAGTCAAGCGCCTCTTTCAACATTTGTTGAATCTCATCAACCTCTGCATTCTCAGGCACCAGTCCAAATTGTTTTAGAAACAAAGGCTGCATACTTGCAAGGCCTATTAAGGTACCCATGGCTTCATGGTAGGCACGATTCGCTCCACCTCTTAAAATGACAGGAACACTATCGTTGGTGTATGTAATGTAGTAATATATATGGCCTAACTCATGAAGAGTCGTCCCCCACCATCGGGTATTGGGTTCAATACTCATTAAGCTTCGGACATCTTGATCGTTGTCCATGTGCCAAGCCGAGGCATGATTGTTCTTTTTATAATTAGCCCCTTCTGGTAACGGATATAAACTTGATTTCTCATAAAAGCTTTGCGGCAATTTGGAGTACCCAAGACTCACATAGAAATCTTCTCCCTGAGTCATAATCCATTCAGCCGATTTTTGAGAGAGTGCTTCATCCAAATTTACTCCGTCATTGGTCACCAAACTACTCCACTCTTGTCCCCATCGGTTAGGCAACCAGTGTGCAGGAAGCATTTCAGGCACCTCTTTGTCATATCGTTTTGCCAATTCATACCTTGTCCAGGTATGTAATTCTCTATACAATGGCCAAATATCCTTGATTATACCACGGCACGTCTGAATCATTTCATCGCTCGTCATGCCATAATCCGAGACCTGATACTGGAAATAATCGGTATAATTTAGTGCTTGCACTGTTTGGTTTCTCAATTTCTGAAGATTGGTCAACCCTGGTTTCAACTCTCTGCCGACCAATTTACTCGCCTCCCATGCTTTAAGGCGCTCTGTCAAATCATCACTTTTTTCCAAAATTTCGTCAATCCGATTCGTTGTAACAGATTCTCCATCAATTTTAAAATCAAACCCAAACAGATTGGTGGTTTGGGTATTTTGTGCTTTAATCTTTTCCTTAACCAGGTCAGAAACAATTTCGGGGCTATTTCCAGCAGCATATAATATGGCGTTCAATTGTCGAATTTCAACGTCGGTTAATTCTGACTTTCTTTTTAAACAGAATTGCGCCATTTCTATGTTCTCCTTGCTACCTGTATACGCTACCCTGGCTTCGGCTGCTTCTTGTGCAACCTGCTTTGTAACTGTATCACCTTTTACTATGTGTGTATTTAGTTTCCACTGCGCCTCTGACGATGGAATCATTAACTCCTGATACCTTGTGTTGTACGCGGTCAAAAAGGAATCGACTCTATTCTGAAAACCAACATCTGATTTTTTTGTATCAACAGAACTGACAGAACTGTTACATGCAACCAAAATACTGAAAGCTGCAATGAGAATTAACTGGGCAAATTGTTTCATAATTAAAACAAATGTAACTTATGTGGGGGCAACCATCAACGATAAAATGATTGGGCAAAACTCCCATTTATGTCAATATTTGGGTTCATTTATACAAGACCAATCCGGTTTTAACCACTTAACCTTACCGTTGCAGAAATATTGTTTGTTTCCCATGTTAAAAACCAAAATCAAACTCTATTGTTCCTTAACAATAACATAATTTTGATGCCAATGGGTCAGGATGAAGTAGCTAAAACAGAAGCCAAAACAGTCGTTTCCGAATGGGTTAATGCGTATTCGGATGACTTGTATGCCTATGCAGTAAAAAGAGTTTCGGATAGTAATCTCGCGAAAGATTTGGTGCAAAATGCCTTTCTGGCAGCCTTTCAATCTTACTCCAATTTTCAACATAAAAGTAAACCCAAAACCTGGCTTACATCTATATTAAAGAACAAAATAATGGATCATTTCCGTCAGGTTTATAGGCGAAATGAGACTTTTATTGAGGGAGACGACAGCATATTCACCCAGGACGGCAATTGGAAAAAAGAACAGATGCCAACTCCCTGGAGTACCGAACATGTTTTGGACAATCCCGATTTTGTTTTGGTCTTTGATCAATGCATTGAAAGTCTTCCTGAAAAATGGGCTTCATCCGTGCGTATTAAATACCTCGAATCGGATGTGGCTATCGAAGACCTTGGAATAAGCAAATCGAACTATTGGAAAATGCTTGAAAGAGCGCGAACACAATTAAGACAATGCTTAGAATCAAATTGGTTTAATTCAGATAAATAAACGGTAGTGAAGCTGTTAAAGAAAATCATGTTATCGTGCCAGAAAGCGGCAGAGTTGGTGCATAAACGGCACAATGAGGGCCTGACTCGTACGGAGAAAATTAAACTCCGTATTCATACCAACATGTGTGCCGTCTGCAAGACATTTGAAAAACAAACTGAACAAATCGAAATCGTCATAAAATCGCGATTAAATGAACATGTTCCTACCGACTTATCTGAATTCAAATCAGACACCATCGCAAAAATAAGGCACTGATTTCCAACGGCAGACGCCCAATTTTACTTTTTTGCCATTACCTATTCGTCAGTTTGGTTCACAATAGACGACCAAAAAGAACTTTAATGCACTAACGCATCGTAAAGGCTTTGGGTTGTGCTAAATGCATATTAAAAAGTGCTGGATGCTGCAAATGGCATCCCATGGATTGTAAAACAATGTAAGGACTGTTTTTCACCCTTTTCGAAAATTCTAGCAGGCTGTAGTGTCTAGTTAGGGCAACGCAGAAGCCCCTCTTGTAGGGGCTTTTTTTTGGGTAATAAATTGTTCTATATTTATTTAGTTTATCATTGCACAACATGATCGAATTTTTAGAAGGAAGTGTTGAAGAAATATCACCAACACATGCCATTATTAACGTAAATGGCATCGGGTATTTCGCCCACATTTCACTCAATGCTTACGAACACCTTGTAGGCAAAAAACAACTGCGCTTACTTACGTATCTTTCTATCAAGGAAGATAGCCAAACACTATACGGTTTTTATGATGCAACTGAACGAACCATTTTTAAGCACTTAATCAGCGTTAGTGGTATTGGTCCAAGTACGGCCCGAATGATTTTATCTTCTTTGAATCATAATGAGATCATTGGGGCAATATTAAACGGAAATGTTCCGTTGTTAAAGTCGATAAAAGGAATAGGCCCAAAAGCAGCTCAACGCATGATTTTAGAACTTAAGGATAAGATGGGGAAGATCGGAAGTGGAATTGGCACTATGGCCACCGCTGAAACCTCTCAGATTAATGAAGCTCTCGAAGCACTCCAGGCACTTGGATTTGCTAGAAATTCTGCAGAAAAAGCACTTATTAGAACCAGTAAAGAATTAGGTCAGTCTGCAACAACTGAAAGTCTGATTAAACATTCACTGAAATTATTATAATTTTGTCCGCTAACACAACAATACACAAGCTTATAGAAAACAACTACTTTAAACGTAGTCTGAATGTAATATTCAGACTTTATTTGGTAAACAAAAAAGAGAGATTTTGAGAAGCAGTATAAAGGTATTGTTGATTGTTTCTTCATTGTTGTATCTGACGTTTTCGTCAGGGGCAAAAGGCCTTTCGGCCGATGACCAAACCTTCTTAGTTGAAGGCCCAGACTCCAATGAAAAAGACAGTTTAAAGTATCCCATTCGGGATCGAAAAGCGAGAGAATTTGGCAAAATCAAACAATTTGATTTTAAAGACCCAGATAACGTTCGAACGGAAATTAAGTATAATCCAATAGACGGCACATACAGTTTTCAACGTAAGGTCGGTGATCGGCCAATTGGCAGTCCTGAATCAAAGTCGTTTAGTGACTATCTGGAGTATCAAGACAAGGAAAGTCAGGCGGATTATTTTAGACAAAAATCACAGGCCACTAATTTTGTAAGAAGTAGTGGTATTTTACCTGATCTGTTTATAGACCCAAAGCTTACTGAAGATCTTTTTGGTAGCGGTCTAATTGACATTCGCCCAAGTGGCTCAGCGGAACTTATTTTCGGTGGAAATTACAACCGGGTTGAAAACCCTAGTTTTACGGCTAGACAACAAAAGAACGGCAACTTCGATTTCAAAATGAAGATGCAGGTTAACGTGACTGGACAAATTGGAGATCGGGTAAAAATTAATACCAATTACGATACCGAGGCCACGTTTGAATTTGAAAATCAGACGGGTTTAAATTGGCAGGGAAAAGAAGGTGACATATTACAATCTATCGAGTTAGGCAACGTGAGTTTACCCCTAAATGGAAGTCTAATCCAAGGTGGTCAAAGCCTTTTTGGTATTAAGACTAAACTGCAGTTTGGCCGATTGACCATGACTACCATCGCCACTCAGCAAAAGGGTGAAACTCGGGAAACTGAGGTAAATGGTGGTGCACAAGTGACCAAATTTAATGTACAAGCCAGTGATTATGATGTAAACCGTCACTTCTTTCTATCGCAATATTTTGCAAACGAATATGACAATGCGTTATCGCGATTACCTGTTATTCAAAGTAACGTAATCATCAACTACATTGAGGTTTGGGTGACGAACCGGGCATCCAATTACAGCAATACAGGTAATCTGGTTGCCTTAATGGATCTTGGTGAGGCCGAACCCTATAACCCTGCTTACCAGTTCCCGCCCACAGAGCCATATCCTTCAAACGAGGTAAACGGCCTTTTTAATGCCATTACGCAAAACCCGGATGCCACAAAAAATAGTCTTAAAGTAGGGCTTGAATATGTTGATCTGAGCAACGCGCGTCAGTTAAACTCGCAAGAATATTCGTTAAACGCCCAACTAGGCTATGTGTCACTTAATCAAGCACTTAACACAGACGAAGTCTTAGCAGTTGCCTATGAATACTCATTCAATGGGCGAATATATAAAGTAGGTGAATTTGCCAGAGATCGTCCACCAAATAATCAAAGCCCTCCAACGTTAGCGGTCAAATTGATCAAGTCGACGCTTATAAAAACAAATCTCCCTACCTGGAATCTGATGATGAAAAACATCTATTCCCTTGGTGCATACAATATGCAAACGGACGAGTTTGCTTTCAATGTAATTTATGCAGACGATAAAGGTGGTGGTGACCTGGGCTATCTTCCAGTTGAGCAAAATGAGAATAACTGGTATCGACGTCAATTAAATGCCGTTTACAAACTGGATAAAATGAATCGCCAGTTTGAAGCAAAACCAGATGGTATTTTTGATTTAATTGAAGGAGTAACTATTCAAACTGGACAAGGTAGAATCATATTTCCAATGCGTGAACCTTTTGGAGACTTTACCCGTGCCCAGTTTAACGATCCGTCAGGAAAAACATCAGATTATTATGCTTTTGACGCACTTTATGACTCTACAAAATGGGATGCACAACAAGACGTATCGCACGATAAGTTCTTCTTAAGAGGAAGTTATAAGGGTACTTCGAGTAACCAAATTAGGCTTCAATGTTTTAACGTTCCGAAAGGATCGGTAAAAGTTACGGCCAATGGATCACTTCTAAATGAAGGTACTGACTACATCGTTGATTACACCATTGGTATGGTTTCCATTATCAATGAAGGTATATTGGGTTCGGGTGCCGTGATTAAGGCCACATGCGAAAGCAACTCGTTGTTCAACCTACAACAGAAAACATTGGTTGGAACCCGGCTGGACTACAAATTTTCAGATAAACTTTTAATAGGTGGTACGTTGCTTCATTTAACGGAG
>CAYZWM010000227.1:0-224 GCA_964482155.1 uncultured Chitinophagaceae bacterium
GTTCCCTTATATTTGTCTTACTGCTAAAAGAAGCCCAAGAAATTATGAAAATTGTAGCAACAGCAAGAAAGAACAGTAAATCTAGATAAAACGTCATTTCATTATCGTATTCAATCCTTCAAAATGTCAACCCATCAACCTTCAACCCATCAACCTTCAACCTTAAACCCTTCAACCATCAAAACATAAAACATAAACCATAAAAAAATAACAGAGAAAAAAAC
>CAYZWM010000227.1:234-6555 GCA_964482155.1 uncultured Chitinophagaceae bacterium
ATCAATCTCTCTACATTTATATTTTCTTACATAAAAACATAAATAATTAAAAATTAAATCCATAAATCCTTAAAAACTTCATTCCTTAATTCATTCATACCTTCAACCTTCAACCTTCAATCCTTCAACCTTCAATCCTTCACCCTTCAATAATTATCTCCTTCACTAGATGAAAATATCAATCATAGTTGCCATAGCTGAAAACAATGCCATCGGAAAAGACAACAAACTTCTCTGGCATATTCGAGACGATCTTAAACTGTTTAAGCGAACCACTCTCGGACATGTCATTGTGATGGGGCGAAAGAGCTATGAGTCTATAGGCCGACCATTACCAGGTAGAACCAATGTCGTAGTAACTAGAAATGAGCATTACAGACCTGATGGGGTCGAGGTGTTTTCGTCTTTAAAGAGTGTGTTTGAACATTTCTCGAAAACAGAAAAAGAAATCTTCGTCATTGGCGGAGGGGAGATTTACCGACAGACCTTAGAGACGGCTCATATTCTTCATATTTCTCATGTCGAAACACGTGTGGAGGATGCAGACACGTATTTTCCGGAGGTAAATTGGGAAGATTGGGAAATGACTGATGAAGAAAAGTATGAGAAGGATGAAAGGAATGATTTTCCGTTTATCTATAAGGTGTATAATCGAAAACAGCCCTCTTAGTCCCTTTTTTCAACGCGAAGTGTTATCCCGTTTTTGGCTTTTATTATGATACCTGGTCTAATGCGAGGCTCTTTGCTTTCGGTAGAGTAGAATTGAAAGTGTTGAACTAAGTAAGGCACAATAAACTGAAGTTCCGTCATGGCTAATGGTTTTCCGATACAGACACGTTCTCCCTGGCCAAAGGGAATGTATTGAAACGCTTTTCCCCTGAAATTATCAGCTAAAAAATGGTTTGGATAAAACTCATTCGGTTTTTCCCAATGTTTGGGATCCCGATGCATGGTATATACACACATCATGAAATACGAATTGGGAGGAAAGACCATTCCATTGATGTCTTCAGCATCGGTAGATTGTCGGTGAATAGACCATACCGGTGGGTACAAGCGCATAGATTCCTGAATGACCATTTTGCTGTATGCAAACCTGGATATGGTCGAAAATCGAATCTCTTCATCTTCTATTTCAGCGCGTATTTTCTCCTGTTCATTTGGGTTTTGTGCCAGCGCTAACAAGGTCCAGGACAATGCGGAAGCTGTGGTGTCGTAACCCGCAAATAGGAGATTGAGAATCAAGTCTTGCATGGAAGAATGTGGCGCATCAGATTTGATCATTTCCCCTAAAATATACCCACAGGAATCTGGGTTTTCTTTGGAAAATGCTATCACGTGATTGGCCACTTCTTTTAAATATTCTACTGGGGAGGAAACGACAACGTCCTTTTTCTTTAACCCTAATCGTTTCCTCATTTTGTTTTTGAAGAAATCAAGCTTTTGGGTTTTAATACTCGTTTCATCTAATGCCAGGGCCTGGTTCTTAAGTATTTGAACATAGTCCAACGATATATTCTCCGAGAATTGAGTTCGGACTAAAATCCTCAACATCATTAATTCGATGTCTGATTCAACTCGAAATGAACTGGATTTCCCTTTCCATAAGTCAATAAGTGTGTTGAGCTCTTCCACTACAACGTCTTCATATTGTTTTATTTGAGCCTCGTGAAATGCAGGTCTCAGTTCCTTGTGTTGGTTTTTCCAATGTTGACCTTCCGAAATAAAGATGCCATTACCCAGTAGCGGTTTTAGCGCTTTAATGACTGGCGAACGTTTAAAGTTGTCCTTATTTGTTTTGAGGATATGTTTAACGGTTTCAGCATCACTTATAAAGTAAAGCTGCTGGTATTGCCCACCATTAAACTCAATTCGATTGCCATATTTTTTTACCAAACCCTGAAGGGTGGGTAAGGGATTCCTAAGTAAAGGAATGGCGTACCGAAATAGGTTTAAGCCACTTACTTTCGGTGGAGTTTTATGCTTATTCTGATTTGTCACTGAGGAGAAGATTCTGGTTTTCAAGAATATACTTTAGGCGATGGAGGAACCGACCCATGTCTCCACCATTGTTTACACGATGGTCGACATTTAAGGTGACCTGAACCATGTCTCGACTTTCGATTTGGTCGTTCTGTTTTACTAGCTTTTTGCTAATCATGCCAATAAACAAACCAAGTGAATGCATGGGTATTGGAATTCCCCATGTTCTGCGATCCATCGAGTAATTTAGTATGGATGAAAAGTATACCGTCCCAAAGTACTTTTTGCGTGTTTGAGGCGATGACATCCATACACGATAAATTAAACTCCGAAGGAACCAGGGTATAGATAAAAAGACCCGCTGCATTGTACTGGGAAGAGTGGGCGGACTTTGAACGGCTTGTTTTAAAACGGCGGTTAACTCGATGAGGCTCTTTTGTGGGGCATTGCGAATAATTCGGTTGGTCAGAACGGGTTTTGAATTATGTAGACTCTCCATTGGGACAAAAAAGTCTACCTCACGAAAAGTGGCCGTTTTATTTCCTAGAAGCTTCATAGACTGCATGCTTGTATCCTTTTCCACCGCTTTGGCACAAGCCAATAAAATATATGCTGACAGCGAAATATGTTCTCCCGTCGACCTTCTATGAGCCCTTAAATGCACTCGGGCTTGAGTGATGTCGAATTCAGTCAATGCGTGAATAAACGGCATGGTGGCCCCAATTCGGACTGCATCGCCGACCATTTTTTGATGAATTGATATCGGATTTACCTCAACCTTTGACATGAAGCAAAGAAAAGAAGCAATTTGGGTTTGAGCAAACAGTAATTTACTGAATTATTGAACGGCGGTTAGAACGCAATGACCGCTCAAGCCGGGGTTGAGATACTGGAACGTGAATACATAGATTCTCTCGCTATTCGCATCTGCACTGATTTTCAGTAAACAGTTGTCTTGCTTTTTACCTTCACTGTCATAAGCAATTAGTTTAAGCGTTGATTCGAAACTGTCTTTAAACTCTAGATATAAGCCATAACTCGCTTTAATTGAGTCATGTAGTCGTTCGGCTCGGCCAATTTGGATGCCGGCTTTGTGGGCCGTTTCATCAAGGTAAACGGTTGTTTTACCAATGGTCTCATCAAAGCCTTTTGCGGAAGCCTCCACCCCAAGGCCGATAATTCTAGATCCTTTTTCCGCCAGTTTTGCAATGACCTCTTCATCAAGAGTTGATTCCAGACCTTTCATAGTTCCAGTTACTGTATTCCCCAGATTTTTCCCATAGTTTTCAGCAACTTTTCGCGCTTCCTCTCCAAATTCGTCTGAGGCCATATAGGCTATCTGTTCTTTGCCATACGTGTAAATTGCAAACACACTTAACAAGGAGAGTACAACAAATGAACCCAAGGATATAATGAATAACTTCTTTCGCTTTTTTAGGCCGCCGTATACCATAAAACTAAAGGCAATAATGGTGAGCAATACGGCTAAAACGGCAAGTAATATATATATGATCATGTTTTAAATATTGGTGTCTTCGAAAATAGAGAAAACTCGTTAAAACAAAGAAAGTGACCGTTTTAAGGGTTCAGTCTACCGTACATTCTCGGGAAAGGTATGGATTCCCGTACGTGTGGCAGTTTACATATCCAAGCGATTAATCGTTCCAGACCTAAACCAAAACCAGCATGAGGCACAGATCCATAACGTCTAAGATCTAGGTACCACTCAAATTCTTCCATAGGAAGCTTGTGCTCCTTAATCTTTTCTATAAGCAATTCCTCATTGGTTTCTCGTTCTCCGCCGCCTACAACTTCTCCATATCCCTCTGGTGCCAACATGTCAACTCCACGGGCAAATTTTGGGTTATCGGGGTTCCGCTTGAGATAGAAAGCCTTAATCTCATGTGGCCAGTCGTATACCATTACAGGAACGTCAAACATCCGTGTTAAAACGGTTTCGTCTGACCCACCGAAATCGGTACCGTACTCAAATTTCTTGGCAGATTCAATCCATTGAGGAATGTTTCGTTCGTTTTCTTCGAGTTGTTTGATTGTGCTTTTGTTTTTATCAATCGTGCTTAGGTTGAAGTTGACCTTGCCTTTTTTCATACCACCGGCAGCTATACTGGCTTCTCTACTGGCAATATCCTCCTTCAATTCGGCTATATTATTTTTAGTGAGCTCCAGGTCGTTTTCTAAAACAGAAATGGTGTTTTTACCTTCAACTTCCTGGTCACCTTTAATTATGGCCACGGCATCGTCGTAGGTTAATCTTACAAACTTCTCTGCTGTCTTCTCCAGGATTGTTGTGTCTCTTTCCAACAACTCTAATTCTGATTTACACTTTTCAAGGACTTCTTTAACAACAAATCGGACGAAATCTTCGATGCAGTTCATGTTGTCAAAAATGTCGTAGAACGCCATCTCAGGTTCAATCATCCAAAACTCGGAGAGGTGTCTTCGGGTTTTTGATTTTTCGGATCGAAACGTTGGCCCAAACGTATATATTTTCCCCATGGCCATTGCCATAGATTCTCCATATAACTGTCCAGATTGCGATAGGTAAGCAGGTTCTCCGTAAAAGTCGGTTTCAAATAAATCCGTTGTTCCTTCACACGCATTTCCTGTAAAAATGGGTGCATCCATTTGTACAAAGCCCTCTTTTTGAAAAAAGGTATGGATAGAAAAGATAACCTGATTTCTAACCTTCATAATCGCCCATTGACGTTTGCTTCTTAACCAAAGATGTCGCTGATCGGCTAAAAATTCGATTCCGTGTTCTTTGTTAGCAATGGGGTAGTCTGTACAGTTTTGAATAATATCCAGCGACTGAACATGAATTTCATATCCACCAATTTGTCTAGGATCGGCCACTACCTTACCGGTTAACGAAAGGCTGCTTTCCAATCCGAGTGCAGAAATTTGATCAAAATTATCTTCACCCAAATTACGAACGTCAATGATGCATTGACAGAACCCAGAACCATCTCGTAAATTCATAAAAATAAGGCCTTTACTTTCACGCTTATTTTGAACCCAACCGTTTAAAGTTACGATCGAATCTTGATGTGTAGATAAATCTTTGATGTTTGTTTTCATTGAAGTCGTTTCAATTCTCTAATTTTGGGCAAAAATAAGGGTAAAGTCTGATTGACTTGACCTGAAACCGAGGTAAAATATGCTCAAGCAATCGTTAAGTCAGAAACTTCTACAGAAACTGTCTCCTCAACAGATACAGTTTATTAAGCTTTTGGAGCTTAATACGCTCAATTTTGAGCAAAAAGTTGATGAGGAGCTTATAGAAAATCCTGCGCTGGAAAGTGGAAAAGATGAGGCTGAGGTTACACAATCGGAAAGTGATGAGGTGGATTTTGGTTCTGACTATGATGAAACGGAGAACTTTGAGCCATCAAAGGATGATAGTCTTGATGTTTCTGATTACCTGAGTGATGATGATGGTGGCATACGACTTAATGATCAATACGGTGGAGCAGAGGAAGAGAAAGAGTTCATTCCCATTAATGCGGCCATTTCCTTCCGGGATCGATTGTTGGAAAGTGTAAAACAAGGGTTGACCGAACCTCACGAATATGTATTGGCAGATCAGCTAATTGGTACTATCGAAGACGACGGCTATCTGAGAAGACCGTTGAGAAGCATCGTAAACGATTTGTTGTTTTCGGCAAATGTCAGAACGTCTGAAGATGACCTGGAGAGAATATTGATCAAAATTCAAGCGTTGGAACCTCCAGGAATCGGTGCACGAACGTTACAAGAATGTTTGCTTCTTCAAATTCGGCACAAAGCACGAACCAAAAATACGGCAATCAATAAACTGGCCGCTGATATCATTGAGCATCACATGGAGGATTTTTCCAAAAAACACTATGCTCAGTTATTGAAAAAGTTGGATGTGACTGAAGAGTTTTTAAAAGAATCGGTTACCTACATATCTAAGTTAAACCCAAAACCCGCAGGGAGCTCTGCTGGAGGAAAACAAACAGACTATATAATTCCCGATTTTATTGTCAAGGAATCATATGGTGAGCTGGTTGTGGAGCTTAATAATCGGAATACACCGGTTCTTAAAGTATCTCCCAATTATTTGGAGACCTTAAAAGGCTACGAACAAGCCAAAAAGCCAGAAAAAAGTGTCAAAGACGCAGTACAGTTTATTAAACAAAAGTTAGACAGTGCCAAGTGGTTTGTTGATTCTGTAAAGCAAAGACAGAATACGTTGTTGATTACAATGCAAGCTATTGTGGAATTGCAAAAGGACTATTTTTTATCAGGAGATAAAATCCAACTTCGCCCAATGATCTTAAAGGACATTGCCGA
>CAYZWM010000228.1:0-6480 GCA_964482155.1 uncultured Chitinophagaceae bacterium
CTATACTTCTGACCAACGATTGCAAGACGCACCTCACTCAGATTTGAGAAGAGCACGAGCAGCATCTGTATCGATCATTCCAACAAGTACAGGAGCAGCAAAAGCAGTAGGTCTGGTTCTGCCACACCTACAAGGAAAATTGAATGGAAACTCACTTCGTGTTCCAATTCCTACGGGTAGTGCAACTGATTTAGTGGTGACCTTGAAGAAAGAAGCAACCGTTGAAGAGGTGAATGCTGCATTCAAAAAAGCATCAGAAAACGAATTGAAAGGTATTTTGGAGTACACAGAAGACCCTATCGTGTCGATCGACATCGTAGGAAATCCACACTCGTGTATTTTAGATGCATTAACGACCATGGTTCATGGAAATACAGTCAAAATACTAGGTTGGTACGACAACGAAGCTGGATACAGTAACCGGGTAGCAGACTTGATTACCAAAATAGGATAATAATCCAATAAAATATTCTTTAAGGGCTGCAATTTTGCAGCCCTTTTTTTTGTGTAAAATAGTCTTTGACATAATAAGGAGCGAAAAACTCAGTAACTGGTTTAACTTGGACGTCGTGAAAAAAACCATTCTCTTGCTTATTCTGTGTTGTACATACCATGGCCCAAAATTGCAAAGGGTGCTTTAGACGTAGTGAGTGTCAACGTCTATTGATGTATCATCGGTGTCAAACGGGTTATATGTTATACATATTCGGACCTAAAATGGTATGTTGATGCACAAAATTTAGGTGCTTCATTAATTCCCCGTTTAAGGATCCACACATCTAAAAATCCAACCATCTAAAAATCTAACCATCTATAAAACTATATTAGCCGCATGGGATCAAAATTGAAGGCATTGGGGCCTGGTTTACTCTATGCCGGTGCGGCAGTTGGTGTGTCGCACATTGTGCAAAGCACTCGTGCCGGTGCGGAGTATGGATATATACTAATAATCGGCATCGTTCTGGCCCATATTTTCAAATACCCGTTTTTTGAATTGGGACCGAAATACACCCAACACACCAAACAAAATTTATTACACGGCTATGCCAAAATAAGTAAATGGGCGTTGGTCATTGTTGCTATTCTAACCGTAGGCACTATGTTTACAATTCAAGCTGCGGTAACCATTGTTACTGCCGGTTTAGCCTTGAAAATAGCTGGCCTTGAACACCTAATTACTCCGGTGGCAATGAGTGCGATCCTTTTAGGAATCTGCTTCGCAATAAGCGCCATTGGACGGTTTAACGTGTTGGACAAGCTCATGAAGGTCATCATGATTACCCTTTCTATTACAACGGTAATTGCATTGGTATCCTCCTTTTTTGCCCATCCAGAGATACTACCCAATACCAGCTACAATGAATTCGATCTGTTTTTGCCGATAGACCTCATGTTTTTAATCGCTTTTTTAGGGTGGATGCCGGCGCCGCTAGACATATCCATATGGCATTCCATTTGGAGTGAGGAACAACAGAAACAAAAACCAAAATCCAATACGTCAACGGGTATGTTCGACTTCAAAGTAGGGTTCTGGGGTACGGGGTTGTTGGGTGTGGCTTTTTTGGTTCTGGGTGCGAACATTATCTTTAAAACTGGGGTGGAATTGTCCTCCAGTGGGGTTGTTTATGCAGGCCAGCTGATCGATATGTATGAATCGAGTATTGGAAGTTGGGCCTATTACATTATTGCTATTGCTGCGTTTACAACCATGTTTAGTACCACCCTCACCTGTTTGGATGCTATGCCCAGAGTGTTGACTAAAATTGGCGAATTGATGTGGGACCAACCAGATCGTCAATTGGATAAGAAAGTAGAAGTCGTTTCAAAAAAACCGGTACGTGCTCGGATCTACTGGATGATCGTTATTGGGGTTGGAGCAGTCATTTTGTTGCAGTTCTTTATTAAAGACATGAAACAGATGGTTAACTTAGCAACCAGCTTTTCGTTCCTAACGGCACCTGTTTTGGCCATTTTAGGTATTCTAATTGTCAAAAAACAGCTTCCAGAGGGTTTTTGGCCTAGATGGAAATACGGAATTGCGTTTTTAGGTGTTTTATTTTTAATAATACTTGGCGTTTTTTACATCATACTAAAAATCAAAGGATATTGAAACCTACAGCTGGTAAAATTTTGATCTCAGATCCATTTTTGCAAGACCCCAATTTTGCAAGAACATTGGTGTTTTTAACAGAGCATAACGACCGTGGTACCTTTGGTTTTGTATTGAACAATGCTGTAGATATCAGTCTCAAGGAGGTCTTTGAAGACGAGAGCTTGCCCAATACGTCCATTTTTCAAGGTGGTCCAGTCGAACTCAACACCTTACATTTTCTACATTCACTTGGCGGAGTCATACCAAATTCGAAAGAGGTAATGTCTGGGGTATGGTGGGGAGGAGATTTTGACAAAGCGCTTGACTTGCTTCGCAAAAGCCCGGAAATGGTAACCAGTTTTATATTCTTTATTGGTTACTCAGGATGGGGGGTAAGCCAGTTGGAAGACGAATTGTCGGAAGAAGCCTGGGTGGTTTCAGAAATTGGAAGCGCGACTATTTTTAATACGAAAATTGATGCACAACAACTTTGGAAAAAGGCGATGAAAAATTTGGGAGGAAAATATTCTGGCCTAGCCAATTCCCCTATTGATCCTCAGTTAAATTAATCCGACTACTTCGTATAACACCTATTCATCTCGGCGGGATGTACTTCGAGATTATCAAGGCTATTTGGAATATCAAGTCCTGACCCATTTAGGACCAAAAGACCAAACCAGATTCATGCATATATTTACTAGGTTTTATCCAACTGGTTACCATCAGAGGACGGTATGATAAACATCATACCGCACTGTATCTACATCTCATTAGGGGGGTGAAAACAGTTAGTTTGTTTTCCTAACTTTCCCAGATCCACTGATGTGTTGATTCACGCTGGGACTGCCTTTGTAAAACACATTACCAGACCCACTTATGTTAACATTTAACGTGTTGTGTACGGTGACAAAACAGTCTGCTGAACCCGATATTTTTATCTCACAATCGTCAGAAGCAATGGGGTAACCATTGTAGTTGCCAGATCCGCTAAATTTCATGTCTAACCGCTGTACTGAATTGATAGTCTCTAAGCCAGAAATGTCTCCACTTCCACTAACTCGTACGTCCAAATTTTGGAGGCCGTCAAATGTGTTCAACTCAATAGAGCCAGAACCTGAAATGTTCAAATCCAGATCGTGTTGATTAGAAAAATCATTCACCTTAATATCGCCTGAACCACGGACCGCAACCATGTCGAGATTGGGTACGGTAATTTCAACAGATAGGGAATACGATCGATAACAACCTCGTTTTAGGTTTATGTCCCAAACTCCGTTCGATACGTCAGTCTCTAATCGGTCTAATATATTGGGGTGACCGGTAACCTTAACTTCTTGCGTAGACCCTTGAGAAATGGTAACACTACCAGATTCTGAGAGGTCAACTCCGCTAAAATCAGACAGAGATAACGTCCGGGTTTCGATCGTGCCCTGACCTTTGGTACAAATGGATTCCGTGCCGCATGAAAATAGAAATAAGCAAGATGCTAGGATGGCAATTTTCGAAATGTTTTTAGTTTTCATTTTGATATGTTATTTGCCTTAAGACAGGTTAATCGAAGTTTACCCCTACGACTTCGTATAAAAAAATGAAAATCAAAGCATCATGGGGTTAAAAATAGGTTTAAGACTGAATGTAAAACGCTTGTGATGTTGGAAGCGCAAAGACAAGAGGCGTTTTTGATCCAGGCATTAATTTCTAAGGACGGTTATGACTAACCACCAAAACAGGACGTGTTATGTACGTCGTCGCAGGTTTATTGAAGGGGGAAAAGGGTTGTAGGCTTTTGCCTACTTCTTGATTTTCTCGAGATACGCTTCCACGTCTCTGGGTACCATAAATGTGATTCCCCGACCTAAACGCATATAACTTCTTATTTGCGTAGAAGAAATGTTAAGCATAGGTCCTTTCAGCAATCTTACTTTTTGGTTTTTAGCGAAATCTCCACCTGGGCTGTTCTCTCTATTGTAAACAATAAGGTCGTATTCCAAAAGGATTTGTTCGTGTTCTTTCCATTTATCAAAATGCTGCAAATTGTCAGAACCAAGAATTAATGAGAACTCATGTTTTGGGTGCTTTTTGCCTAAAGAAATCAGTGTGTCGTACGTGTAAGATGGCCTCGGCATGTCAAATTCAACATCGCTCGCTTTGAACCTTGGCTGGTCCTCAATAGCCATCTTCACCATTTCCAGTCGATCTCTTTCGTCATATAAATCAACCGGTGATTTTAACGGGTTTTGTGGAGATACCACAAACCAAATCTCATCCAATTTAATTTGGTCAAGAATGAATTGACTCAAAATTAAATGCCCCTGGTGAATGGGGTTAAATGATCCAAAAAATAGTCCTACTCTCATAGTTTTAAAATGTCAAAAAGTAATTGACAATGCTCTCCGTTTCTTTAAGTGTATGTGCTAAGATATTATTAATCAATACAATATCAAATTGTTTCTCGTATTTTAATTCTTCGTTGGCCTTGCCTATTCGCTGTTTCAACTCATGTTCAACTTCAGTTTCCCGATTTTTTAGTCGCTTCATAAGCTCCTCAATACTTGGCGGTCGAAGAAAGACGGCTAGTGCTTGTTTGCCGTAGAATTTCTTAATATTTAGTCCCCCAACAACGTCAACATCGATAATAACGGCCTTCCCATTAGACCATATTCGCTCAACTTCAGACTTTAAAGTGCCGTAGTATAAGCCCGGATAAACCTCTTCGTGTTCAAGAAACTCATCACGTGCTAATTTGTCCTCAAATTCACTGGTGGTAAGGAAATAGTAGTCCTGGCCGTCTACTTCTCCAGGTCTTTTTTTACGCGTTGTAGCCGAAATTGAAAACGCCAGATTCGGGTTGGTGTTAAGCAAATGTTTCACCACGGTGGTTTTGCCAGTACCTGAAGGCGCAGAAAAAATAACGAGCTTATTCATTATAAAACGTTCAAGGCTTGTTCTTTAATCTTTTCCAATTCCTCCTTCATCACAATAACCAATTCCTGGATAGGGGCATAACCTGCTTTGGAGCCTAAGGTGTTGATTTCACGTCCCATCTCCTGACTAATAAAACCAAGTTTTTTGCCGTTTGCTTCCTTCCCAATTTCCTTGGCGAACATCTGACAATGCGCTTTTAACCGATTTTTTTCCTCGGCAATATCCAATTTCTCCAAATAGAAAATCACCTCTTGTTCAAAACGGTTTGCATCGGCATTATTATCCTTTAGAAACTCCTGCAAACCAGAAAGTAGTTTCTCCTTTACCAAAGTTCGTCGAGTATCTTCCAGTGCTTCAATGAGCGGTATTTGCGAAATGATGATCTCATTATGTCCGCCAAGCAATTTACCAAGCTCAGAACCTTCAGATTTTCGAAATTCATCAAACTTAGCAAAGGCCTCATCCACCACAGACAACACATCTTTCCAATCCGAATCGTCCAAACTTCCGTCCTCAGATTTCATCACATCCGGCATGGTCATTATCGTACGAAGTATATCTTTATCGTGTGTTCCCAGTTCATCCGCCAATGCTTTAATCTGGTTAAAATAATGTTTGGCTAGAGGCGTATTAATTTGAATACCTTCTCCAACATTGTCAACTCGATCAATGGTGAGAATGCAGAGTACAGAACCACGTATAAGTTTTTTGGTTAAGTATTTACGTAAAAGAGGTTCTTTTTCACCAAGGAGCTTGGGGCAGCGAAGGTTTAGTTCTAAAAACTTGCCATTGAGGGATTTAACCTCAATTTTAATGTGATATTTCCCGGTTAATTTTTCGGCACTTCCATAGCCCGTCATCGATCTAATCATGCCTTTCTTCTGTTTGAATTAACCATATATACACCAACAAAAATCACAAGGGCAAAAATAACTTTTTCCCATGAAAGTGGTTGATTTCCAGCCTTTATTGCTATAAAAGTTGCAATGACAGGTTGAAGATAAATGTAAGAAGCTACCAGGTTTGGCGATGCCTTTTGAACCGCCCACGCATTCAACAAGTACGCAATAAACGTTGTGCCGATTGCCACAAAGGCAATTGCTTTCCAAGTTTCAGGTTTAAAACTTTGGAAATCAGCTACTTGTAGGTCTTGTAGCGCGAAAGGGAAGGTTAAGAACACACCAAAAATAAACATGTGTTTGATGACAAATAAGGCCGAATACTTCTTAAGCAGCCGTTTGACATAAACCAGGTACAACGCAAAACTTGTGGCGTTAAGTAAAACCATAAAGTCTCCCTGAGCATGATCACTGTTAAATTCAAACGTAGTTCCCCCAATCAGAAACAGGGCACCTATAGCCGCCAGGGCCATACCCACGGCTTGCCAAAGTCGAATGCGGTCTTTCAGAATAATCAGGGAGAAAATGAAAACCAGTATGGGTGCATTTAACATCAAAACGGAT
>CAYZWM010000229.1:0-6420 GCA_964482155.1 uncultured Chitinophagaceae bacterium
TCCCAAACTGGGGTTTATTTCCAAAGCTTTATTACATTCAACTATAGCGTCCAAAAGAAGATCGGTATTTACCGTGGTCGGATCAACTTCAGTGATCGAATATACATTGGGGAGTTGTTTATTTGTGGTTATCTGATTGGCTTTTATATGTTCAAACACATGGGACGCTTCTAATATTAAAATGTTGGCCAATTCAACATAGCATTGGGGGTTTTGCGTATTAACGGCACTTCCTAATTTTAAGCTCTCTTTAGCTTCGTCAACCTTTTTAAGTGCAATAAGAGCCACTGCTTTTTTACAGTATGCCTGCGATGTGATGTTATTTATATCGGTGGTGTGTAGTACTTGAGTTAGTACATTTATAGCGCTGTCTAAATGATCAATCGCGACTTGAAATTGGGAAAGATTGATGCAGGCAAAAGACATTGACTCGCGAATGGTAGCCTCAAACAAAGCGGAGTATTCAGAAAAAGTAGAAGGAGCCAGGGCAATCATAGCTTTTTCATCCACTAAATTTTCTTTGTGCTTAAGTGCTAGTTTATACGACTGCAAAGCACGTTTGTACTCCCCTTTCATAATGTGCAGCTTTCCTCTGTATTCAAAAACTATTGGACTGCGTTTGTATTTTTTCGAGACCAAATTAATTAGTTCTTCAGCCTCTACATATCGTTGATTATTAAGGGCATAGTTTATTTTATTGTAGAAGTAAGTACGTTTTGTTGGGTCACATTGATTGGCAATTTCGGTGGCGAGCAAGTTTCTAACCTCCAATTGATGAACCGGCACCAAATGGAGAGCCGTTTTTTTATCTAGACAGGATTCCTCGAACCTAAGCATGTCCGCATATAAGTTAGACCGATTCAAATAATAACTGGATGACGTGTGTTCTAACGCAATAACCGAATTCATGTCATCTAATGACTTCTCCAATTCACCAAGCATATGATACGCATACCCTCGATATGACAGGTATTCAGGCATCAGTTGGTTTTGCTTAATGCACCGATTAAGATCGGTAATCGACTTTTCATAATGTTCTTGTTGGATGTAAATCTTTGATCGGAGGTAATACGCATACTCTACATCGGGTTTTAATTCGATGGCTTTATTCACGTCCAACAGTGCATTTTCGAGTTCATATAAACTGGTATAACACATGCATCTCATGATGTAAATCCTTGGGTTGTTTGGGTCCAGTTGGATGACCTTGGAATAGTCTTCAACCGCTTTGTAATACCAACCCGAGTTCATGTAGTTCTCGGCTCTTAAATCGTACGCCCGCATATTTTTGTCGTCCAGCGAAATGGCCCGGTCAATATGGGTCTTAAATATCTCGGGTAACTGAAGGTTTTGGGCGATATACGCCATGTTGATGTAACAGTTAACGCAATTGGGATTGAGTTTAATAGCCTTCGAATAATCCAAGGCACCTCTGCTCCATTTTTCTTGCCGAAGGTATGCAAGTCCACGGCTTCTTAAATAATCCTCCTTTTCCCCAAATTGTTCAATCAATTGGGTATAAACAGCTATCACACCATTCAAGTCGTGTTGATTTGAAAAGGAATCGGCTTTGCTAATCAGACTTTGCTCAGATTGACCAAATGACACATCATACTGTAAAATGGAGAAAACAAATAATACGGTACAGTAGATGGTCTTTTTCATGTTTTTACAGCCTTAACGTAGTATGGGGACGGGTTATTGCAAAGCAGCTCCATCAATCGAAAGTACAGCATTATGTTCTATAAAGTCGCAGACAGTATGAAACATAATCTCAACAGGAAGGTGTTCTTTTGACTTCAATCAGAACAAAAATCGGGTTCCTAAGGTGAATACTTCATCGCGATCTGAAACCGAATAGGTGCCAACGAGCATCATAAAGTCCAGTATCTTAATAAATCCACCTCCACCATACGACGTATACCAATAATCGGTGTCCTGGCCTTGAATGGAGTTTGATGCATCAAAATGGGCCAATAATCCAATATCGAAGGGAATTATTTTATTGGGCACTTTAAACAGGCTCATTCGAAGATCAATGTTATTGTAATGGATAGATCGACCCGAAAAGCGATTGCGCGGAACACCTCTAAAGTTCTCAAATCCGTTGAGGAAGTTGGCTTGATAAAACGTATAATCACCCAGGTTTGCTACAAAGCCTGATCGAAAGGCAATGGTGGTTTGTTTAGGAATAAAAGCAATGGGGAAATAAAGCCTCAGTTCTGTTTTTAGTCGAAGATAGTTTACCTGACCGGTGTTTATACTTCGTTCCCAATACGCCCCGCCCATAATCTGAATTCCATGATGCGGACTGAGTTTATTATCCGTATCCACCAATTTGTATTGCACAGAAGCACCCATAAACTCCTGCGATCGGGTTTCTGATGGGGAAATGAACTCACTTGATGTGGAATCAAAGTTTACGTGTTGAATTTTTAGGGCGATGTCAAACTGCTGAGCAAGACTTTTTGAGTGTAGCCGAAGTCCGGGGCTAAACGAATAATTATTCATTCGAATGACGTCTCCTGTAGCCATGGACTCTGTGTTGTTTTTTCCGAAATATTGATAAACCAATGGTGTGTTTGCGACTACTTTTCCCGCAAAATTCCAGGAACCCAAAACATCGGTATAGTCAAACAAGTAAAGCACATTATATCCTTCAGATTTAAACCCGTAGTTGGTGGTTATTTTATGAAACTGACTGTAAGGCTCCTTTTTGAACCCATTTTTTTTATAAGAGAATGCAGGACCAATAAAAAAGCCATCATTGGCATTGGACCCCATCGATAAACCTGGAGTTAATATATCGTATTCGAATTGCTTTCGATCATAATCATACGCATTCTCAACCTTTTTAATATTGATCTTGGCTTCGGTACCTAGTTTAATGTTATTCCGCCCTTCTGTTTCATAAATGCGGGTCATTTTTTTCATGCCTCGCACCTTAGAGTCGTCCGTAATTTCGTCCTTGTCAGACCCCGCTACGATGCGTACCAAAATGCTCTTATTGACCTCACCTTTTAGACGGTATTCGTCATTTCCTTCTAAGCCATAGAGTACAATTTCTTTGGTGTTTTCGGCATAAAATACACGATGGTAGTATCGTTTCTTTTTGTCTCGTTTTCCCTTCTTTCTCGGATATATACTAACTTCGACTGCACCGTCTTCCAGTCGGTCTATTTCAAAATAATCGTTGTCAAACGTGCCCACCACGTCAACCGCCCTGGATAAAACTTCGTAATACCGTTCGGCCGTTTCTACCAACTTATCACGACGCGCTTTTAGTTTAGCAATAATCTCTTCTCCATTTATGTCGTAGGCTTCTTGTGGAAAGGAGTGAATCGCGGCTTCAATGACTTCATCGGTTACGTGGGTTTGAATGTATCTGGCCTGTTTCTGCCAATCTTTTAAGGAAGCTTCGTTTAAAAAGGATCGGTCAAAGTGCCGACCCTGACGGTTTGCGCCTTCTATGTCCTTTATTTCCTCTTCAAAGGGTTGAACGTACCACAACAGCCAACGCCATTTGGCCATGTTCATCACCAGGCCGTTTGACTTAAAAAATGCCTGATCCCTATCACGAGGAATCGGGCGATACACATGCTTTTTACCGTCCTTAAATCGAGCCCATCGCCATTGATCATCATGACGATCAAAATCGCCAATTAACATATCAAATAGTCGAGCACGAACACTGTAATCTTTGTCTACGACGTGGTCGTATTTGCTGTGGATGTTTTCAATCGCTTCCGGATAACCCATGACAGCCTTGGAGTTTCCAAAATTATCGTCGTGCTTAACATTGCCGTTAGGTCGTTCTTCAAAAAGGCAGAACATGCCTCCAAATTCTTCTAAATAATCACCTAAACTCGAGTCTTTCGGTAAATAAACCAGGGTTGGAATCGAATAATAGACTCCCGCTGCTTGAGACAAAGTAGGTATGACCACAGAAGCATACGGGTGAGACGCCGCAATTCCATCGTATGCGATGTCTTGAGAAATGGTTCCACGCAACTGTTTTTCGACAAAGTATGTGGGGCTTTTCTTTATTCCTCGAAGCGTGTATTGTTTTCCATCTCCGCCTTTCATACGCAAAGACAAGGTTTGTTTACCACCGCCTTTTTTGATGGGTGTTAGCCCCCCCTTTACGTAATGGATGTCGAGATAAGGCACTGTTATTGGTGTTGTCCAGAGATCACGATTTAAACTGCCAAAGACCACCTGTTTCATCGCTCCAGCATGTTTAATGGAGTCGGGAATGACCGTAGCGAACAGACCGGCATACGACCGCTTTTCATACGCAACCGTATTTTCTGAAGTCGTTGGTTTCTTAGTGAACAAATGGGTTCTGTACCCAAGACTTTCTATACCGGTTTCGTCGTCAAACACATAAAACTCCAACCAGACTTCACCATTTTCATAAAACGACACGTTTGAATAACCGCGCTTTTTAGCTCCAAAATGGATGTTTCGGTCGTACTTCATATTCGTCACCTTACTACCACTTCCGCTTATGATATGATGAATGGCATCTTGGCGTGTGTATTGCAGATTGTGTTCATGGCCAGCGGCATAAACAACATTATCAAACTCATTCATGGCTTTGGTCAACTGCCTTTTCATATCCCGGTAGACTGGGTGCGTGATGTCTTGTCTCAGACCAATATACTTTCGGTAGTATGGGTAAATACTGCCTACACCCGGCAGGGGGATATAGGTTTTCTTCTTTTTAGACGTTATTGGAAATAAATGATCCTTAGGTTTAAAATGACCTCCGTGTTCTCCGTTGCTATATAGTGGATGATGACCTGTTACAATCACATTTTGATCTCTATACTTTTTTAGAAGGTGGTTAAACTGAAACATCAGTTCCTCCGTGTTTCGTACCTCACATCCATCTTTTTCTCCGCTTGATCGTTCATGATTATGAAGCCACCATTGGGTGTCAATAATGATCAATATCAGTCCTGGAGCCAATTCCACTACTTCCGGACCAGGACAACCGTGACTTGGGCGAAAGACATTGCCTTTGTCCAGGTATTTTTGAATGTATTTTTCTTGTCGTTGAACGTATTCATTTCCTTTAACTCCTGCCGATTGCCAGTCATGATTACCCGGGACAAAAATAATTTCACCATCAAAGTCTTTGACGGCATCTAGCTGAACATTAAGTCTCAATTCATCTTGTTCACGCCACTTACTGTTTTTTTTGTGCAGGCCAACGGGGTAGAGGTTATCGCCAAGAAAAACAACGCCGGCTTCATCTTTATTCGCAGAGTCAAGTTTTGACTTTAAACTACCTAATACGGGTGCCGAAAGAGTGGTATCGTCGCCAACATCGCCAAGCAGGTACAAGCGATAGATCAATTTGTTTTCTTCGTCAATGGTAGACTCGGTCCAGTTTTTTTGCTCTTTGTTGTAATAAACCCGAGACGTACTGCAGGACAAAAGCACAAAAGAAAAAGCCAGAACAATAAGCAGTGATTTCATGTCAATTATTCAATTTCATTAAGGTGGCACCGGTTTTATTTTTTTCGTTTGATATGTACAAATCACCTTGAGGGGAGAACGTAATTCCTTCAGGTTGATGGAAGATATAACTGTTTAGCTGAAACTGTTCGATCCGATTGCCTTTTGGCGATAGAACAAGGACGGTTTTTGAAAAAGAACTAAGCACATAAATGTTTCCATTGGGGTGGATGGCAATGCCAGAGGATTTGAAGTTTTTATGAATGTCCTTTTTCTTCAATCGAAAAACTTCTTTTTTAGCATACTTCTTTTTCTTGAGGGAAACGGCATAAATAAGAATGTCGTTGTGGTCTTTCTTTTTGCATGAGTGTTTGCAAGCCACAAGCAGCCTATTGTTTATTTCGTCAACACACAATCCTTCAAAATCAGAGGTTTTACACCCATCAAATTTCACTTTTTGGTCAATACCATCTTCATTTACGATTAGGATATCGCCATTGCTTTGTAACACATAGAAATTTTGCTTGTACACAGCAACTCCCTCATAATCGGCACTGCGGTCAAATTTTAGTTTCGAACGCACTTTTTGGGTGACTGGATTGAGCATAAAGATGATGCCTTTTTCGTCCTGAATACACGCTATGGTGGTGTCGTTAATCATATCCAGACCCGAAATTTCGTTTAATGAATTGGGTAAACGAATGACTTCATTCGGGAAGTCAAAATCGTAGGGCGTTGTGTGCTTAATACATCCCGAAAACACGCCTAATAAACAGATTATTATGAGTATTAACTTATTCACCCTCAACTACTTTAAAAAGATGAACACTTTTGATTTTTCCTTTTAAATCGACACGACCAATATCCTCAAACTCGTAATTTCCGTAGTCCTGAGCTATGCCCATTAGATTCTCGGAGATTAAGACCTGGGCACCCAATTCATTGCACTTGCCC
>CAYZWM010000230.1:0-4211 GCA_964482155.1 uncultured Chitinophagaceae bacterium
TTCAACATTCTCTTGATGAGGTGATAAGTTCAGACCATGAGCATATTTGGCATCAAGGACATTACGATGAGGGAGTTTATGATTTGTTAGAGTGTTTTTTAAGTGAAATAGAGCATTGTGGTGTTGAGCATGGTTACCCTCTAAACACAAGTGACTCCTCACTAAAAAAATTAGCGAAGTCAAAGGTAATAGTTGTCTTGTTTGCTCTGCTTCTGGACTTAGGTCAAAATAAAATTACTACCAATTATGGCACAAATGTTAATGCCATTTTTTCTCCCCCACCTTTAGAACACTCCCCCCATAGAGGGCCACCATTATTTACTTGTTAAAATAGATTAGTTCCTGATAATTCATGGAACAGTAATCTGAATTAATTGCTTTTCGATTAATCTGTATCACAACGGATTTTCCGACAGAGTCTTATTGTGTTCATTTTCTCAAGTAAAATTTATGATTGATAAAATAATATCGTTTTCAATAAAAAACAAGCTCATTATAGGGATTATGATGGTTGCTTGGATTGGAGTTGGCATATACTCTATGTTAAAAGTGCCAATAGATGCCGTACCTGACATCACTAATAATCAGGTTCAAATAATTACTACTTCGCCCAATTTAGGAACAGAAGACATTGAACAGTTTGTAACTTATCCTGTAGAATTGGCAATGGCCAACCTTCCTGGGGTAATAGAGATTCGTTCTATATCTCGTTTTGGATTATCAGTTGTGACCATTGTGTTTGAAGATAAAATGGGGACATACTTGCCAAGACAATTAGTTTCTGAAAAGCTAGGAGACGTCCAGGGTCAAATTCCACAAAAATTTGGAGAACCATTTATGGGGCCAATTACAACAGGATTGGGCGAAATTTTCCAATACACCTTAGAAGTTTCACCTGAGTTTGCGGACAAATACACCGATACTGATTTAAGAACATATCAAGATTGGATTGTAAAACGACAAATGGCGATGCTTCAAGGAGTAGTTGAAGTAAATAGTTTTGGTGGCAGAGTTAAACAGTATGAAATAGCTATTGACCCAAATAGGCTAAAAAGTATGGGGATTACTATATCCGAAATTTTCAAAGCCCTTGAAGTTAATAACGAAAATACAGGAGGGGCTTATATCGTAAAAAATCATAAAGCCAACTTTATTCGCGGAGAAGGGCTTGCAAGATCATTCGATGACCTCAGTAAAATTGTCGTAAAAACTGAAAATGGTGTTCCCATTCTTATTAAAGATGTAGCTACTGTTCGTTTTGGCCATGCGGTTCGTTTTGGTTCTTTTACTAAAAATGGAAAAGGTGATGCTGTTGGAGGCATGATTTTAATGCTAAAGGGAGGGAATTCTAATGAAGTTATAGAAAGAGTTAAAGAACGTGTTGCAGAAATCGAAAAATCTTTACCCGAAGGCATAACTCTTAAACCATTTATTGATCGTGCTAAACTAATAGAAAGAACGACAAGTACGGTTACTTCTAATCTTCTGGAGGGTGGATTGATTGTAATATTTGTGCTGGTGTTGTTTTTAGGGAATTTTAGAGGTGGACTAATTGTAGCTTCAACTATCCCACTTTCTCTACTTTTTGCCTATATCTTGATGAATCTTTTTGGTGTTTGGTCTAACTTAATGAGTTTAGGAGCTATTGATTTTGGGATTATAGTTGATGGAGCCGTTATAATTGTCGAGAGTGTTGTTTTCTATACCATACAAAGTGTGCGGAAAATTTCGAGTGGCAAATTGTCTCAAAAGCATTTAGATGAAATATCGAATAGTTCATCTAGTAAAATGATGAATGCAGCGTTCTTCGGGCAACTTATTATTCTTATTGTGTTCATTCCAATATTAACCCTACAAGGTGTAGAAGGTAAAATGTTTACTCCAATGGCAATGACATTTAGTTTTGCAGTAATTGGAGCGATGGTTTTATGTTTAACCTATGTTCCGATGGTTTCAGCGTTATTTATGAGTAAAACGCCTTCTCAAAAAGAGATGTGGGGTGATAAGTTTATCAATTGGTTAAGTAGGAAATATGAACCTCTTTTAGATAAAGCATTAAAAAGGAAGACGATTATACTTTCAACTTCAGTTGTGTTTTTGGGTTTGGCGATATTCACTTTCTCAAATATGGGGGGTGAATTTATACCAAAATTAGATGAAGGAGACATAGCTATGCAAGCCCTATTAAAGCCAGGTAGTTCATTGGAAGAAACGGAGAAAGTATCTTCGTTAATTGAGAAAACAATTTTAGATAATTTTCCGGAAGTAACTGAAATGGTTTCGAGAATCGGTGTAGCTGAATTACCAACCGACCCAATGCCCATGGATATTGCTGATATGTTTTTGATACTAAAACCACAAGATGAATGGGTTTCTGCAAGTTCAAAAGAAGAATTGATTGACAAAATAAAAGACAAATTGGCTTTTATCCCTGGCGTTAATTATGAATTCTCGCAGCCCTTAGAACTTCGGTTTAATGAATTGATGACAGGAGTTCGCCAAGATGTTGCAATTAAATTGTTTGGTGATGATCTAGATCAATTGGCAAATTACGCACAAAAAATGGCTGTAATAATAGGCACAGTTGAGGGCGTTGCAGATATAAAAGTTGAAGCAACGAAGGGATTACCTCAAATGACTGTTCAATATGAAAGAGATAAACTGGCTCAATATGGTTTAAATGTTCAGGAACTAAATACCATTGTAAGAACCGCTTTTAGTGGTGAAACCGCCGGAGTGATCTTTGAAGGTGAGAAACGGTTTGATTTGGTGGTTCGATTAAAGGAGGAGGACAAAAAGAGCATAGAAGACTTAAAAAATATTTATGTTTCCTTGCCTAATGGTGACCAGCTTCCAATCAAGGAAGTAGCAAAGGTGAGTTATCAGACCGGTCCCATGCAAATATCAAGAGAAGGGACGAACAGAAGGACTTATGTTGGGATTAATGTTCGAGGCAGAGATATAGAATCCGTTGTAAATGAAATTCAGGAGAAGTTAGATGCTCAATTAGAATTACCTCCAGGTTATTATTTGAAATATGGAGGTTCGTTTGAAAACTTACAAAGAGCAAAAGCAAGATTAACCATGGTCGTTCCTATTGCTTTAATACTAATTTTTGTCTTGCTCTTCTTTGCTTTAAAATCTTTTAGCCAAACCATTATGATTTATATGGCCATTCCGCTTTCTGCAATAGGTGGAATCTTTTCTCTTTGGCTGAGAGATATGCCGTTTAGTATTTCAGCAGGTGTCGGGTTTATAGTATTATTTGGGGTGGCAGTACTTAATGGGTTGGTGCTTATAACAAGTATGAATGATTTAAAGGAAGAAGGTCTCAGTTTGAAAAAGCGAATCATTAAAGGAACAAAAGAGCGTATTCGTCCTATATTCCTCACAGCATCCACCGATATACTTGGTTTTCTGCCGATGGCTATTTCATCATCTGCTGGGGCAGAAGTACAAAGACCATTAGCAACTGTTGTTATTGGAGGGATGTTAACTGCTTCATTGTTAACATTAATTGTTATTCCGATTTTATATAGCGTTGTAGAATCCAGAGCTGAAAAAAGACTAGCTAAAAAAGTGAATAAGAATCTAAATACGAGAGGTATAAATATTGCACCCCTGTTAATCTTACCTCTTTTTGGTTCTTTGTTGTTGTTCGGACAATCGGCGCAAGCACAAGACAGCACGAGTTACTATTCATTAGATAAGGCAATTTCTTTTGGATTAGCCAATAACGGGAGTATTGAATCTGCCAAGTTTGAAGTGGAACGATTAATGGCATTGAAAAAAACATCCTTTGACATAGGAAAAACAGATTTTGGAATGCAATATGGTCAGTACAATAGCTTTGAAACGGATTTCGCTTTTTCGATTAATCAAAAATTTCAATTCCCTACTGTTTATTTCAATCGAAGTGCCTTGGCTAAAGCAAACATTAAAAATGGGGAACTTCAAAAAAAGCAAACGGAAAATGATTTAGTAGCAGAGATAAAACGTACTTGGTATCAATTGGCTAATCTAAAAGAGCTTAGTAAACTTCTTGTATATCAAAATGAGGTTTATATTCAGTTTTCAAAAGCTGCCAAACTGAGGTATGAAACAGAAGCTGGAACGTTACTGGAAAAAGTAACTGCTGAATCGAAAGTAACTGCAGTAAAAGTTAGAGCGGCTCAAAATGATGCGAACATTAAAATCTATAAAAAGAAACT
>CAYZWM010000230.1:4221-6405 GCA_964482155.1 uncultured Chitinophagaceae bacterium
ATTCTTTTAAATAGTCCTGACCCAATTGATTTACCTGATGATGTCACAGCGAAGAAAGAGCTAAAGATAAATTTGGATACCAATTTGGTTGCCACGAATCCAAATTTGAGTTTGTTGATAAACATGATTACAATTCGGGATAAAGAGCATTTATTAGAGAGATCTAAAATATTGCCTGAATTTTCAATAGGTTATTTTAATCAATCATTAATAGGGAATTATAATGTTAACAGTTTAGATCAATTCTTTGGAAGTAGTCAACGGTTCACAGGAGTTCAAGCCATTATTTCTATCCCTATTTGGGCAAAACCCGATTTGGCCCGAATAAAAGCTGCAAAGCTTAATCAACAAAAAGTTGAAACAGACGCATTATATTTTCGATCTGTTTTGTTGGGAGCGTATGAACGTGTTGTTCAAGATTATTTTAAATATAAGGCAGCCATCGAATACTACGAAAATAACGCGTTACCACAAGCGGAATTGATTTTATCAAATTCCAAAAAGAGTTTTGAAAATGGTGCGATTGATTATGTAGAATATATTCAAAGTTTAAATAATGGTATCGAAATAAAAAGCAATTATTTAACGCTGTTGATGCAGTACAATCAATCAATAATTGCAATAGAACATTTAGCAGGGAAGAAATAATTTTTTTAAAAGACACATAAAGATATAAATAATGAAAATTTATAATATAAAATTTGTAATCGAAATACTGTTAGTTGGAGTATTAATGTCCGCATGTAATTCATCGTCTGATAAAGGACAAGAACATGATGAACACGGAGAACATGAAGAAGAAGGAACGGTCTCTTTAACCGAACAGCAAATGGATGCTATTGGATTAAAAATGGTTCAAATTGAAAAACGTAACATGAATATTGGTGTGCAAGTTACGGGACAGTTAGAATTGGCTCCTCAAGACAAAGCTGATATTAGCCCAATTCTTGGTGGAATTGTTGAAGAAATTAGAGTCATTGAAGGAGATGTTGTGCGAAAAGGACAAGTTTTAGCAACTTTGGAACACCCTAACTTTATTCAGTTACAGCAAGATTATATCAATAACGTAAATACGCTTGAGTATCTTGAAAAAGATTACCAACGACAAAAGAAATTATATGAGGAAAAAGTAGGATCAGGTAAAGAATTTCAAAAGATCCGTGCCGAGTACAAAAATAAAAAATCAGTTGTTAAAAGTTTGAAAATTAAGCTCAATATGTTAGGCCTCAATACTTCTGAGATCGCCAGTGGTACTATTTATTCAACAGTTAGTATTGTTTCCCCAATGAACGGAATTATTAGCCTAGTGGAAACTAACATTGGGGCTTACGTTGAACCACTTACAAAGTTATTTGAAGTGGTAAATAATGAAGAATTACATGCCGACTTTAGGGTATATGAGAAAGACATTAATAAAATTAAAGTAGGTCAAAAAATTTACTTCACCACAACAAGCCTTTCAGGAAAAGAATTTGAAGGAGAAATTCATGCCATTAGTCCTGTTTTTGAGCAGAACCCGAAAGCATTACACGTTCATGCAGATATTTCTAATAACAAAAGAGATTTGATTCCTGGCATGTATATTCAAGGTCGAATTATTACTGAAAACTTCTTGACTACAGTGCTTCCCGAACATTCAATAGTTACCGAAGAAGAAAAAACTTATATTTTTATTAAAACAGAAGGTAATGCGCATGATCATGGCCATGAAAAAGAAGAAACTGAAAATGAAGAACACGACCACGAGAGTCATGCTGACAATGAAGAAGAGAAGTGGACTTTTAAAATGGTTGAAGTAATTGCAGGGTTTTCTAATAGTGGATATATTGAAGTTAAATTGCTATATACACTACCAAGAAACACGGAAATAGTTGGTTATGGAGCTTATTATTTGTTAGCTGAAATGGGTAAAGGGGAGACAGAGCATGAACATTAATCATAGAAAGATTTAACAAACGCCTGATTGACAAATTTGGTGTCGGTCACACGGACATAAATTCGGAAGCAAAATTTACGGATGATTTAGGAGTAATTCTCTGGATATGGTAGAATTCATTATGGAATTTGAAAGTGAATTTATGATAAAGTTTCCCTATGATGATACCAAGAAAATCATTATAGCAGATTATGCAGAGAAATATTTTAGAAACAAACTGATCTGATTTAAATGGGAGTCACCATAAA
>CAYZWM010000231.1:0-6333 GCA_964482155.1 uncultured Chitinophagaceae bacterium
AAATACAAGCGGTACTTGGAGCCAGGTACAAAAAATAGTTAACTCTGATAGAGCCAAAAATGATCTGTTTGCCGTGTCAGTGGCTATAGATGGAGACAATGCCATTGTGCCGGCTCCTTGGAGCGATGTAGATGCCTCAGGAGGCAATTACTTATCTAATGCGGGGGCTGTCTGTTTCTTTGAAGATACGATGGTATGTGATGGTACTAGACCATTACCCACCGTACCTGACTCTACCTACACCTCTTATTACTCAAATACGGATGTTAATGGATGGACCCACTACTGTAGTCAAGGTGGGGAACTACTTTTGTCACTTGATACTGTTGCAACGGGGGTTGTGGTAAACGACAACGAGGTGCAAATTAAATTAGGGTATGACAAAACCTATAGCTTCGATACTTCTGGAGGTATGATCTCTAATACCGATGGGTATCTTTTTATGGAACGTATGTGGAATGTAAATCCGACGACCCAACCAAGCACAGGAAATGTAGGAGTTATAACTTATTTTAGCAATGAGGAATATGATAGCTTGGTAAGTAAAGCTTCGAGTCACATCAATAGTCTTGGTAATTCAGCAGCTACAAGTATGTCTGCTGTTACTAATGTTCAGTTTTTTAAAGGAATAGGAGGCAGTGCATTTGGCTATCCTCACACCCATAGTAGTGGCATGGTAATAATGAATGGAGCTACACCTAGTACCACCATATGGAAGTATGCTGCAAAAGGAAGTGACCACAGTGCCGAGTTTCTAGTTTCGTCCTTCTCAGGGGGTGGTGGAGGCGTAGGAGCAGGGAGTACTCCTCTTCCTGTAGAGCTACTAGCCTTTACGGCCAAGTTAGAGAATAACACTACAGTTATTCTCCATTGGGCTACGACTATAGAACTTAACAATAGTCATTTTGAGATGGAACGAAGTATAGATGGACAACCCTTTGAGTTTATAAAAACAATACCCTCTATTTCAGATCATGGAAATTCAAATAGTCTGTTGAACTATTCCTATTTGGATAATCAGATTCCTAACAATAGCGGAAAACAGATTCATTATCGTTTAAGGCAGGTTGATTTTAATGGCGAATACACTTATTCGGTAGTACGCTTAGTGAGTTTAGAAGAAAGTTTAGAGATCATAATACATCCTAATCCGACTGCGGGTAACTTATATATAAATATGGAGCGAGGTAATGGTGTACAGTACATACAGTTGTCAGACCTTAAAGGGGTAAGCTTATATCACAAAGAGGTAAAAGATCAGACGACGATCCTTACTATGGACGTATCACAATTCATACCAGGTGTATACTTATTGCAAATCATGGGAGACTATGGTCCAATCCAAATCAAGAAAATTATTATACAATAAACGTGTTTGAAAGTGAGGAATAGGCTGGTAGTGTTCTAAAGAAGGAATAATTGTTTCATTTTAGAAGTTGTATAATGCAAATGTATTTGAATGCTCCGTCTCTTGAGGTCAGTTATTGCAGCAACTAGGACGTCGTGATAGCCGACTGATAGACCAACATTACCCTAATCCCCGTTTTTGGTACTTTTTAAAATCTTCAATGACTTCTTCCAGGGTTATTTGTTCCCAAACAGACCTCTCCTTGAACAAGGATTTAATATTTAATTGACTTTTTATGTCTTGATATTGAAGTTGTTTACTATGATGCAGTTTAGCCTTTATCAATGATAAATTCGCATTTCTATATCTGTCGGCTAGCTTCTTTATCGAATCTACTGGTTTGTTATGATAAATGGCCAATCTCAGATTCTCAGAACAATTCAACAGCTGTTCCTTTTTATGAGTTGGTTCATTCCGTGGTACAAAGCTTGGCATATTTGTTAATTCATAAATTTTTCAGAGCGCCTTTAATAGGGTGCCAGAATTCTAAAACGATTATACAATAATATTTAAACAAGACCTGCCCTCTGTAAACCAATAAACTCACATAACGTGTACATAAAGTTGAAATGGTACTACTTTGCCCCCTCTAAAGATCTATCGCAGATCTATAACGCATAAACCAAACCGATAATATTGGCTGCCCCAAGCACGAGTTCCGAAATTAATCCCTGAATGATCATCTTATTCGGTTTTCCATCCAATCGTAAACTGACTACTCTCCCTATGGCGAATCCAAGAAGAATCAAGATGGCTACCACAAATGACATAGTGGTCATCGTAGGGATAAATATTCCCATTATTATGAGTAATCCCCCAAATAACATCACCGAACTAACGCCCCTCATTTCGTTTAACAAATTGACATCGCTGGCAAGGGTAATTCCAGAATTTTTTAAATACGTTTTAATAGGGTTGAGTATTCTCATTGTGCCTACGACAAACAGCAAAAGACCTGAAATTGAAAGGGTTACGATATTAAATATTTCCATTCTTAACTTTTTATATATAATTAAGGTGCAAATATAAAAGGAGGTAATGACAGATCATGTCAGGGGTGCAATTCCTCTCACATCTTGACATCTCCAAAATCACTTCCCGAGTGAGTACATCTGTAATTAATTCTTGTTTTGCCCTTAAGAAAAACTACGTACTCACTGAAGTCGTGAATCCGTTAAATACATCTATTATTGATATCGTTTCGTACATCGATGTGATATAAACTAAGCTGGTTAGCGAGAAGGTGAATTGGCTGCACCTTAACACCCCGGCATACCCACAGCCAATTGGAATTCTTGGCTAACGGTTTTACCGTTTACATCTTCTGCAGGTTTCCATTTTGGCATGTTATTTACCAAACCAATCAATGTTTTATCGATTAACGCACTACCTGTAGTGGTCGACATGGTGGCTTCCTCAACTTTCCCGGCCTCATTGATGACAAAAATCACAGACGAAGGTCTCAATCGGTTAAGGACGTCCTTACCTATCAAAGCCATCCCCTTATTCTCCAAATAGGAAAGCAAGGCGTCATATCCCCCAACAAATTCTGCTTGTTTTTCAGGCACCAATGTCATCCATACATTCATTTCAAGAGGTTCGATGTGACCCGTTGCTGCATTAATTGCTTTGTACCTGATCTGAACGGCTATATCGGCATTTGGGTTGAGCGAATTAATCAAGTCCTTTTGTTCCTTGCTCAACTCATTACTTGTACTCATTGCAATGATCTCCTCGCCATTTCGAACGCTAGAAATGTTGACTGAAATGTAATGGGTTATCCAATTGGATGGATAGTCGGGAATTAAATCATCAATCCAATTTGCCCCCCTTAGTGCTGTTTGAGTAACCTGGTTCATGTATCTACTCTGAACGCTGTAATACGATGGCCGATTTACCTCAACCGTGTCGTCATCCAAAAAATTGGGATTGAATAATGCGATATCCGCGTAGTTGACACAGCATGAAGCCGATTGTTTCGGTTCGGGTGCTCTATCCATAAAACCATAGGCCGCAAACCCTATGGAAACTAAAATGATGCTGATGTAGGTGATCTTTCTTTTCATATTCGAACTATTTATACGAACAAAACTAGACCCAGACTAGCCAACTATTGAAAATGAAATGTTAAAAATTGTTAATGAAATGTAAATCCACTGAATCGTTACTTTAATCGGCTTAACTTCGATCTTATGTCTTCGAAAACGATACGTTTTATATTAACCTTGATGTTGCTAACGGTAGCCGCCTTGTTTGGTACCCAGGGGTATTGGTTTAAAAAAGCATTCATTTTACAGGAAAGACAATTTGATGAAAAATTAAACATAGCCCTTCGTGATGTTGCAGATAAACTGTTGATTTTGGATGAGGATGTGACCACTCGAATTCCGCCTATAACCCAACTATCGTCAAACGAATTTTATGTCAATACCAATTGCTATTTTAGTTTGGCAACCTTAGACGGTATTATTCGAAGTGAATTTAAATCTAGAAATATCAATATCGATTTTGACTACGTCATTTTAAAAGCGGAGACCCTGGATGTTGCCCTCGGCAATACCGTGATCGACTTATCGGACACAAGTGAGGTTGCTTGTAAATTAAGGAAAGATGATCGGGAAAATCGTGATTTCAAAATTCGGCTTAATGATAAAACAGCTCATTTAATGAGTTCGATGGGTATCTGGGTGTTTTCTTCGTTCAGTCTACTCCTCATCCTCGCTGTTTTTACGTTCATTATCGTTTCCATTCTTAAAGGGAAGAAACTATCGCTGTTAAAAAAAGACTTTGTCAACAACATGACCCATGAATTTAAAACGCCGATAGCCAATATATCAGTCGCTTCTGACGCTATTCGAAATGTTCAAATGGACGATACCAAATTAAAAAAGTACGCCAACATTATATACGATGAAAATGTGCGCCTGCACAATCTGGTGGACCGTATTTTGCAAATTTCCTCGATTGAGAAAAAGGAGCAGTCACTTGACATGAAGCCCATCGATTTACACCAATTGATAAGCGATGTCGCGTTGAGTTTCGAGCCGTTGATTCACGAACGCAAAGGGCGGCTTCAATCCAAACTGAATGCAACAAATTTTACGGTACAGGGGGATTCGATGCATTTGTCTAATGCAGTAAACAACGTCATTGAAAATGCCATTAAATACTCCCAAAACCAACCGGATGTAACCATAGAGACCTCAAATAACAAAGAAGGAGTTACGATTTCAATTCGCGACCACGGCATAGGCATGAGCAGTGAAAACCAAAGTCGAATTTTCGAAAAGTTTTTCCGAGCCCAATCAGGCAACATACATAATACCAAAGGCCATGGTCTTGGCCTAAGTTACGTAAAGAGTATTATGGCCGCTCACGGTGGCTCCGTTACCTTTACCAGTAAGGTGAATGTTGGTAGTACGTTTAACCTGTTTTTCCCCTTATAGACTATGGAGAATAGAAACCGAATATTGCTTGTTGAGGACGATAAAAGCATGGGCTTTTTGTTGAAAGACAATTTAGAAAACTACGGTTTTGTGGTCACCCATTGCGATGATGGTCAATTGGCCTTAGCGGAGTTTCACACCAATACCTATGACCTGTGTTTATTGGATGTAATGATGCCCAATATGGACGGATATAGCCTCGCGTCAAAAATCAGAACGTACGACTTGGATATTCCGATCTTTTTCCTGACCGCCAAATCCATGAAAGAAGACCGAATAAAAGGGTTTAAGTTGGGCGCGGATGACTACGTTACCAAACCGTTTAGTATTGAGGAAGTTGTTCTCAGAATTAAGGCCATCTTAAAAAGGGGCAAATCAACACAACCCATAAAAAAGCTCCTTTCGTTTTCGAAGTATGTTTTGGAGCTGAACAATCTAATTCTTAAAGTCGGCGACAAAGAAATTCAATTGACCCAACGTGAAGCCGATGTGTTAGCCCTGTTTATCTCCAACCCCAATGTATTGTTACGAAGGGAATTTATTTTAGACACCATTTGGAAGGATGACAATTATTTTGTGGGTCGGAGTTTGGATGTGTTTGTGTCTAAATTACGAAAACACTTTAAGGACGATGAATCGATTACGATTCGCAACATTCATGGTACGGGTTATAAATTCCAAATAAGGGAAGATGATCAACCATCTACCGATTAAGTGAAGAGACCGTAATCTGTTAATACAAACCACTTGCTACGAATTTACCTGATTTAATTTTGTACTTCACGCCACTGATGGTAATCGATTGCCCTTCATGCAGTCTGGCTAGATTAGTTAAGTCTTCTTCCATCGTATGGACACTTCCTCCTGTGGATCGGGCTAAGTTCAGGTATTCTGGATTGACACGGATCGATGATCCACAAACAATAACATGGATCGGCTTTCGAACCCGTCTTAACAATTCCAAATCGCGTGGAGTTGCCCAATTATCCGCAATCATAATTACTTCCGTTATCGCTGGGTTTTTACTCAACCCGTATAATACGGCTTCGACATTGTTTTCAGGTCCATCTCCCCCACCACCTCTTTGTTGAGCCTTCTTCAATTTTTTGTTCAACACAGCAATATCATCTGTTTTTACATAGTACGTCCCACCCACTTTTCCGGTGCGTTTAAGGTCGTCGCGCATGTTATCTCCATCATTAAAGAACACAAAATCATGATTTTTCCAAAAATTGGCCTAAATACGGGTACATGCTTCCTGTAACATCGGTAACCACCATACAATTCTTCCATTTCGTTTTATAACGGTCTAAGACCTTGGTAACCACAGATTCGTGAACATACATGCCGATATTCCCATAAGTCCCTCGCATTGCTTTGGTTGTATCGTAATAATAGCAATGGATTTGCTCTTCGGTCACCTTATTGACCATAAATGAATCAATCGGTGTCAAATCTTCATGTAGGGGTGTGGCTTCC
>CAYZWM010000232.1:0-6297 GCA_964482155.1 uncultured Chitinophagaceae bacterium
TCTTAGCCTCATGAAGGCCAAGTCTGATAGGTTGCAAGAGAAGTTAATTAGAGAAGGGTCGTCCATGACCCTGGAAGAATTAAAGAGGTTGAAACGGACCAAGGTAGAGTTAACAACAACCAATGAGGAATTAAAAAGTCGAGTTAATGAATTGGTTGACTTAGCGCCTTTTGCTCTAGCTCACAAACTGATTGCGAAAACCAGAGCTCAATTAAAAAGTGAGAGGGGACAGAAAAATTCTACGATATCGGCTGAGTTCCTGGAGGGAAAAAGGAAATCAATATTTAATTCAATTAATTTATTAGGTTCAAAAAACGGGATCAACAAGTCCATAATCAAACAGCTTAAAGAGATTGTAGCATCAAATCTTGAACCTGAAACCCCTAAGGATATCAAGGTGATTCTTGATTACTCGCAAGCGCAGGAAAATCAGTTTGATGCCGTTGACTCGAATTTAAAAGGGAACTTTAAAGGTATTCTAGAGAGAATATCTAAGGAGTTTAAGTTCAATAATAATGAGTTAAATCGTGTTGCACAGAAACTGAGAAAAGCAGAGTCTAAAGAAAATGACAATGTTGTAAAAGAAATAAGATTGGATAAAACAGAAGTTGATATGCTAATTTCAGAGAAGGAAAGTGAATTAATCGAGTTAAAAGCCAATGAAATATCTCTTAACAACGAACTTAATGTGGTTCTTAAACAGCTGTCGGAACATAAAAAGCAGTTAAGGGTAGAGGATCAGGTCAAGCACAAGAATGATGTTGCATCAAGGTTGGTTGACCAATTGAATGATTTTATTATAAATCTGAAGATTCAAAAGAAAAGTACCTTAGAGATGCGGTTAAAAAGGGAATTGAATAAAATTATGCATAAGTCCAACTTTGTACATGGGGTAAATGTCTTAATTGAAGGGGACTTAATTGACTTTGAATTGGTCGATGAGCATGGTGAATTAATCAAATTGGAAAGCTTGTCGAAAGGTGAACAGCAACTTTTCGCAACCGCGTTGTTAAAATCACTAGTCGATGAATCGAGCATCAAATTTCCTGTATTTATTGACAGTCCTTTGCAGAAACTGGATAAAATTCATGCAAGAAATGTTATTAAGGATTTCTATCCAACGGTTTCAGAGCAGGTTATCTTATTGCCATTGTTAGAAAAGGAACTTGCAGAAGAGGAATACAATAGTCTCAAACCTAGGGTAAGTAATATGTTCTTAATCAGAAACATCGAAAACAAGGGTTCATTCTTTGAATCTGTCGAGTTAAAGAATGCATTTACCCAGAACCTAATGAAATCAACTCATGTTTAATAGCATCAAAACATCAAAAAGGAATCGTGAAGTAGTCACAAACCTAACCTACAAGTTAGGTCTTGGACCAGAAAACATTGTGGCCAGGTTGGCATTAGGTTATTCTCTTTCAAAGGAAGGGAAATTGGATATAAACGATATTCAAGATTCACAGGGTAAGGAATACAGTAGGAAAGTGCTATTTGGTGATTATGAAGAGATCTACTGGGCGATGATTTGCACCCATTATGACTTGTATAAAACTGATAAAGATTTGCCAAAATATTTAAAGTTGCATCTTGATCATGGTTTGCAATTGATTGATGAGGAATATGGTGAGTTGAATAATATTTCAGGATTGGAGTTTGTAATCCAGAAAGTAGATATGAACAATTATGACTCAAAGTAAGTTTAACGCGGACCCTACAAAGGGATTCTTTATAAACATGTTAACTCGTGATATTCCTTTAGATCGAGCAATAATGGATTTGGTTGATAATTCAATTGACGGAGCTAAAACAGCCTTGTATAGAGCTAATCAAAGTTTTCGGAATACCAGTTACAAAGATTACCGGGCTGAAATTTTTTTCAACAATGATGAATTCGTGATTAAGGATAATTGTGGTGGTTTCAGCAAAGAGGCTGCAGAGAACTATGTTTTTAAATTCGGAAGACCTTCAGATATTGAGGAGGAATCAAGTGGCACAGTCGGTAGATTTGGAGTTGGTATGAAGCGAGCCCTATTTAAAATTGGGGCTTCAATTGTTGTAGAATCAAGATGCGGCGATGACCATTTCATTGTACAGGAAGACGTTAATGAATGGCAAGGAGAAGGAGGAACATGGCAATTCGATTATTACGATGTTGCTGATAGAGGTGAAGAGCAAAATAATAATAAGCACCAACCAGTATTAGAGTTGGATGGTGTCTACATTAAGGTTACAAACCTTAAAGAAGGAGTTCGCCAAGAATTTAACACTTCGATTTTTATGACCAAGCTTGTTAAAGAATTTGAAAAGACCTTTAACTATGGCTTGGAGAGGGGTTTTTCTTTAGAAGTAAACTCGAAAAAGTTGGTGTCTGCTCCAATTAAATTATTGGTTGCTGAAGACTTAAGCCCATATTTTCTTAGCGAAATTATTGATGACGTTGAGGTTCAAATTTTTGCAGGAGTTGGTGAACCGAACCCGAATCTTGCAGGTTGGTACATATACTGTAATGATAGACTTATGGTTGATAAAGATACAACTAACCTTACTGGTTGGGAGGGCGGAAAGAAATTTTATGACGATTCTGGTGTCCAGAAGTACCATAACAAAGTTGCAATGTTTAGGGGGTTAGTTTTTTTCTCTTCTAAGCAATCTTCCAAATTGCCAATGACAACTTCAAAATGGGGTATAGACGTTAACTCCACTATATATAAGGAAACAAGGGGGAAGATGATTTTTGCAATGAAAGCTGTTTTAGGGGATTTGAACAGATTAGATAATGCAGAACAACGAAACAGTATTGTTCATAACTCTAAATTAGTTGATGTCGTGGCCTACCAAAATAAAGAAGGGTCCTTAACACAAGAGTTTTTGTTTCCAGAGGTTAAAAAAGTGAACTTTAATGATGATAAGACCAAAGTTCAGTATAGAGTCGAAACAGAGATGCTGGGAAAGGTTAAAAAACACCTAAATGTAAACACAGCAGGGGATGCAGGTGAAAAAACATTTGAGTATTACGTCAAAATGAAAAACCTGAACCATGAGTAGTGATAGAAGAGTCAATTATAACTTAAGACCTTCAAAAACCATTGAAAGGAGAATGATGATGGAAGTCTTTAAAGAAGTATGCACTCCTTCAAATGCGGATGATTATCAATACATCGGTTTTGGAGCTTCGTTTTTTGCAGATTTTAAGATGGTTCATAGAGAGCTGGGCGTTACAAAATTGGTCAGTATCGAAGGTAATTCGTCACAATCAAATATTAAAAGATGTAATTTCAATAAACCATTTAACTGTATTGTTATCATACCTGGATGGTCGTATCAGGTATTACCAAAGCTTAGTTGGACAAAAAAGTCAATTGTCTGGTTGGACTATGATAAACGTCTGCAAAACTACATGTTCGAAGACATTGAAACATGTTGTCAAATGGCACAATCTGGTGGATTTTTGGTATTGTCATTAAGAAGAGAATTCGACCAAAAGAATCTTAGAAGTTTCACAGAGGAATTCGATGAAAAAGTTCCAAGCACTCTGACCAAAGAGGGTATAGAGCCTGTTAATTGCAATGGAACAATAAGAGATATGTTTTTAAATAAAATAAAGGACACGTTATTGAGTGCTTATTCTACAAAACCTCCAGAAGATAGATTGGTGTTTAAACAAATATTCAATTTCTCCTATAGAGATGACGCACCTATGTATACGTTGGGAGGCATGTTTATAAAGAAAAATGAGGAAACGGTTTTTGATAACTATAAGTTTAATTCACATGCTTTTGTTACAGATGGGGAAACCCCTGTTAATATTAGTTTTCCAATAATTACGACAAAAGAGTTTTTGGAAATGAATCAACTGTTACCAGCTCAGGAGTCGGATTTTATGTCCAATGCCCTAATTGATTTTATTCCTAAAGAACATAGAAAGAACTTCTTTAATACATACAAGCAATTCCCAGCATATATTGAAACCAGTAACTTCTAGAATATGGCAAGTTAAATGGTTTTTCGGGGCTGGAATTTTTGATAAAAAAAATAAAACTATGATAAAACTGATTTTTTCTAAAAGTCAAAATGAACTCTTTACTAAGCAGTTTGAGTTGAATAAAGAAGATATTAGCGTTTGGAGAATTCTCAATACAATAATGCCTTTTGTCATTATTATGATTCCTTCATTACTTTTTGCGTTCCTACCTGAAGATAAGGTGTCCGTTGAAAATCTAATATTAAATGGATCCTTCTCATTGCTTGGCATAAATGTTCTTTTTAGCATGTCAAATCACCTTGTGACTTTTCTTAAAAATAGGGACCAAAAAATGGAGGAACAAATCAGGCAGTTAAAGACTAGATTAATACTCTATTTATGCATTTTGCTTATCCTGGGGTCTATTTTTTATGTCGCACAAATAGCTTTTAATATTAACACTATGTATCGCCATTGGTCTGTGTCTATCGCACTGGTTGTGATTCTTTACCTGTCTTATGGAATAGGTAAGAGAATTTATGCGGTTAAAGATGAATTGGTGGGCACAGCGATTAACGACTATATTGGCAATAAAGTAGATGACTTAAAGGCTTCTGTAAATGACATCAAATAAAATTGCAGCTAAAAGGGTTGTACAAAATGGTCAGGAGTTCCTATTAGGCACCTTTAAGATGAGACAAGTTAGTGACTTCACTAAGTACACCAAACACATAATTGTGGACTACGAAGAAGTTGGGTCTGACGACAGAATTTATTCTGAACAAAGACAAATAAAACCTAGGTATAACGAACAAATTCAAAGAAAAACTAGCAAAGCAAAGGTTCAAGGAATCGTGGATTTTTTGTTGAACTCTGATATGGCAATGTTTCCAACGAACATAGTGATATCAATACCTTCAGGAGTTATAGATGACTTTGAAGAACTTGGAGATAATGAAATTTTAATTACACTGAATCCAATAGTCAAGAGAGAACTTGAAAAGGAAAACGGAGATGTCTTATTGACTATTATCGATGGTCAACATAGAATTAAAGGTATAGAAAGGGCTATTGAGGTTTTAAAAAAGGATATAAGTGATTTGTCCAAGGTGATTATCTTGTCAAGAGATTCGAAAAAGCTAGAGGAGAAAAGAATTTCGAAGCAGACGCTACTTGACAATTTATTAAATTTCGAATTGATTGTAACTTTTTTTATTGATCCCACCCTTGAATATCAGGCAATGATATTTGCTACAATAAATAAGACCCAAACAAAGGTTCCTGAAAACTTGGTATATAGTTTATTCGGTTTGACAAAAAATGATTCGCCTCAGAAAACCTCATTGGAGGTCGTCCTAGCTTTAAACGGAATTGGAGAATCACCATTTTTTAACAGAGTCAAGTTGGTCGGAGGGAATTACAAAAGGGGCATGAAGGTACCACTGTCACAAGCCACTATGGTCAAGTCAATTTTATTTAATATTAGTAATAATGCAAGGGAATCTGAGATAGACCGGTTTAAGAAGAGAACAGACCTCAAAAGCAATACAAAAAACTTACTATTTCGAAAATACTATGTTAACAACAATGACAAGGAGATAGTAAGGATTATGTACGCCTATTTTAGTGCAATTAGAGAGACATTTGTTGATTCAGACGGTAACCCATATTGGTTGTTAAGCGACATAAACAATATTACCAATATACTCCAAACCAATGTTGGGTATCAGGCAATGTTAAAAGTGTTGTTCAGGATAGTTGAACATCTAGATAAGTATCAATATGTCCAAAAAGATGCATATAAGCAATATTTAGAAAAGGCTAAATCTTTAGACTTCGAAGACATTGGAGAAGAGAAAAGATATCCATTTACGAGCAAGTCGATTAATATACTTTACGAAGATGTGATGTCCAAGATAGGAATTACATGATTATATGTCCGATTCCCTTCGATGGTTTGCGGTGGTTTAGTATGAATAGCTCTTTTAATCAAAGGCGTAAATCTGGGTTGATGTCTGTTTCAATTTCGAATATGTTCAGGGGGGTAAGGATTATTAGCTACTAATGTTGATAGGTCAATAACCCAAGTCGAACATTCTTATTTTTAAAGATTGTGATTACAACTCTTTGTTATTGAGCTATTTGCGAAGAAATTCAGTGTCCAAAATTACGAAATATCTGTAATAAACCCGCCTAAGGGTTAAGTCCCGAAAATACCCCAAGTCGAACATTTCTATCGCTAAACGGATGCACGTAAAAATCAAGTAATCAAAGAGTTGTGAAGTTTTTAAATGAAAAATGCCGCCAAAATTGGCGGCATTTCTACGAAAGTA
>CAYZWM010000233.1:0-6295 GCA_964482155.1 uncultured Chitinophagaceae bacterium
TGAAGGGTTGAAGGTTGAGTTTGTGAGTGTGAGTGTTGAAGGATATAATGAGTGTGAGTGTTGAAGGATATAATGATTGAAGGTTGAAGGGGGGAGGTTGAAGGATATAATGATTGAAGGGGGAAGGGGGAGTGTAGTCACGCAGTCGTTACCGATTTATAAGATTAGTATGTCTAAAAGTCTCAAGTCTATTAGTCTAAACATCTAAAATCTAGACATCTAAAAATCTAAAACTCTATCGCCACCCGATACCCGCTGTGGCTCCTTATATTCATAACAGTTCCATCATCAAACAACAGGTATTGTCCCTTTATACCCATGAGCTTCTTTTCAATAACCGGCACCTTGTCTAGCTTTAGACTCTTCACCTTAGGCGGATGAGCGATAACGGGGTATTTGATTTCAACCACTTCGTCGTTGGTCGAAATATAATGTTGGAAGCTGTCTGGAACGAGAAGCTTCATTTCTTCTTTCAATTCGTGCATGTCGCGCTCTTCCAATTCGCCTTTTAGCATCTTTTGCCAACTGGTTTTGTCAGATATAAAGTCTTTTAAAGCGACTTCTATTAAGCCAGCAGCCTGCCGATAAGGCGTTTCTGCTAATCGGATAGCCTTAACGGCGCCTTGATCCATCCATCTCGTGGGAATTTGCGTATTGCGCGTTACGCCAACTTTTACCCCAGCTGTTTGAGCCAAATAAACGGTATGGGGAGTCATGTGGTTTTTCATTTCCCATTCAAAATCCCGTATGGCTATTCCTTCATGTATTCGGCTTAATTCAGGTCGAATGATGCTTGGTGAGGCCATGGGTGAGCTCATAAAGGCATCGTAGCTCATGCCCTCGCCGAATGCTTTTTTGATCTTTTTTCCACTAACGACACAATGAATCTCATGCTGGAATTCGATTCGAATGTCTTTACCTACAACATCATTCATCGGTACAGGATCTTTCCGTTCCAGTACATCGTAAAGTCGCATACCATATTCAACAACGTCACCTAAATGCGTTGCCATCTTCCGTAAATTTCCTTCAAATCTCATGAATAACTGGAGCTAATGTTTAATTGATATATTGGTAGAAAACACTATACGTGTCCGGATTAATTAGGTACGAAACGACCTTGTTGCTCAACATATAATAGCCTGCGTTTGATTTGCCATAAGGGCTAAATTTTCGGTCAATTTTTTCAAGTCCGTACTCCAATTTGTTGCCAACTTTTTCAACGTTCTTTTCAAATTTTTCGGTTTTGGCGGAGAGTTTGTCAAGCCTATTAAGCATCCCACTGTTTGACTTGGCAGCCTCCCAGTCTTTATCTACTTTCTCTTCAATAACCGGTTCGAATGTTATTTTCCCCCCTTCGGTAATCGCTCCGGTACGTACATCCATTTCTGCATAAAAAGGTACCTTATTCTTGTAACGTACAAAGATGATTTTACCATCTCGATAACTCTTGAAAGGGAACACATCATACTTTTTAATCAGGTTGGAAACTTCCATGCTTCCCGTTTTTTTGCTGACACCGCCCATATCAATGTTTGACTCTTCTTTAGGCAATATGTTCACAGACGTTAATTCACCAGACTTGTCGGTTTCAAAAACAACGAAATCATAAACGGTAATGACGTGTTGGTTTGCCGTGCTGTTTCCACCCAATAAAAATTCGGCAGTCGTGGTTCCTCCGCCACTCGAATAACTTTCACAAAGAATCTTATAGCCAGAATTAGTGGCTTCTATCTTCTCTACCATTACCTTCATTTTTCCAGTAAATATGAAATCGCTCCGTTTCGCATCCTTCAGTTTGCTCTTAAGGTTATCCCATCCAAAAGTAGACATGGTTTGGAGAGAACCATCCATGTTTAGCATCGTAATGAATAAACCTTCCGTTTTGCGCGCGGCGAAAACAGAACCTTTTACGTAATAGCCGGACAGTATGATTTTTCCGTTATCGGAAATGATATCTGAAGGGAAATATCCACCATTTTCTGTCAATATATGACTGCCAATAATGTTTCCGATATTGTCACAAATTCGAACTTCCAGATGATACTCTTTGTTTTTATAATCGTTCAACTCATACATGAAAACAGAGCCTTCTGGTATAGGAGTAATGCCAATGATCGAACTCCAAACAGTTCCCTCCCTCTTTTCCAATCGACGCCCTTTCAGGTTGCCGGTGTTATCGAAGTTTAATATCTCTTTACCATATTCCAGCACTATTGTCTTGCCCTTAGCGTCAATACCCATCTCCGAATAATGTCTTACCACAACAAGGTTTCCGATAGAATTTAACGCCGTTTTTTCAATGCCTCCTGAACGGTAATCCGCTTCTCCAGAATACGTGTTATAGGATATGGTTTGATCTTGAGAAATATAGACCAAAACAATTTGCTCACGATTTCTGGTTTGGAAAATCAAAACAGAAAACTCAGGATTAGATTCAACATCAACTAACTGGCTGTTTTCAGGGATATTAATTTCCAGAGTAGCCATGTGGTTGCTTAGGTAAGTGAGTTGGTAAACGTCTTGTTTATCTATGGATCGGTATTCGCTCATCGACAACACGGCCGCCTCGCTTCCCAGTTGGTAAATGCCGTTTATTTGATTGGCGTTTAAATAGTGAAGTTCATTGATTTCCTGACCAACTGAATTTAGCGAAGCAGTCAAAATAACGAATGATAATATTAGATTTTTCATAGTTTCTATTTCGATGTAAAGCTGAATTCAAGTAGGTTAGTAATACCGTCGTAATGGTAGATCATAAATCCATTGTCAAGTTGAAGTAAACCGTTTCTATTAATGTTGGGTTTGTTCCCAACCGAACTGGTCTTAAACGTCTGCGTAAAGTTTGATGCGACCCGTTTGCCACTAATTGGATCACCCCAATATGTTCTGGTCAATATTCCATCGTGTTTCGCATCGAGCGGAATGGCATTGAAGTATTCATAGTTCTGACTAAACCCACGAACAATAATTTGGTTACCCTGAATAAACTGGTAACTGAACAAATGATTGTTCTCCATTTTATTACAATATCTGACCGCTGTGGTAAACGACTGCCCGTCCATTTCTATAGTTCGCTTGGGTTTCCAAATACGGTTTAGTCCTCCATTGATGTTGGCAACATCAAGTATGTACAAGTCCATCATTGTAATCTGTTTATACGATATAATTGTTGCTGTCGTGGATGAGGAAGTCGCTCGTACCGACTCTTTCCTCTCTCTCATTAAATAACTTTCACAAATAAGCTGGTTTTTACCATTAACTTGGTGGATGTCAACTACGCGTAAAGCTGGGGATTCTGTGTATACAGGCGTACCGTCTTCACGCTTATCTCCAATGTCGTTTTGAACATCATCAAATTTTAGCGTTTGGGAAGAAACTTCTACACCGGTTATGGATGAGAACCGTTTTACCGAAACAGCCGTAGGCATTTTCATAAAAACCGTATTGTTGGTTGCTCCTGCATCAGATATTAGAATCAGTTCTCGTGAAGCTAAGAACTGAGTTCGGTATGGCTCGAAATCCGACAGGTCGCTGGAATTGATTTGTACGTCTGCCAGGGCCACTCCTGTGGCATCAACCAGAACTAATTTATATTTCTTGCTGTTGCCCAACTGATATACAAAACCTATAGTGCCGTTATCATCAATAGCTGTTAGACGATGGAAATGTTTGCCCTTTTCGGGAATGTTGTCATACGTCCAAACGGTGTTGAAATTTGCGTCAAGTCGTTCTATCCGAACCCCGGTACCCACTTTCTTAACCTTTACCTGGCCGGTTATATAAAAACCATCCTCAATGGCATACATTTTTAGATCTGAGATTTTGCCATAATCATATTCCTTGCGCAAAATTTCAGAACCGTTTTGATCAACCTTTATAAGAAGAATGGTCGTCTTCATTTTGAAATAGAATAGTGTGCCAGATCCTGAAGCGACCCCTTCAATTAAGTCAAAACCAAGTCTCGATTGAAGTTCAATACGGTTCAATTGTTCACCGGTTATGTCGTAAATAATGAGTTCTTTTTTGTCAAACGTTTTATTCACCTGGTTGTAGGTGTATATATGATTGCCATTTGAACGGATGTTCCCGTAAATATCGTAAGTGTGACTTTTATCGACCTTAATTTGGGCCCATGCCTGGTGAGTACCACTCATGGAAATTATCAGTCCGATGAGTAGTGATAGTCCTGTTTTGATCATTGGACAAATCTAAAAGAAATCGTGTCATAATTTGCAAAGACATGAGTATGTAGGTGACAAAATCCCTGGTTAATCGCAAAATCGACCGGTCTAAGGAGGTCGATTCTTGAAAACCCTGTCGTTTAAGTTTTTAGAATAAAAAATTGACTGTGTAACTGGAAGGTGTAATGAATTGATTGTTAGCTGATTTAGAGAACATTGATTGCCGAAATTGAAGATCTATTAACCAATTGGGTAAACGTATAAATTGGTGGGAGATTGATGGTTTGATCTATCTTCGAGCCATGAATAAATCGTTGATTGCATTTGGACTTATTTTGGCCTTGTGTTCCTGTGGTAAGACGGAAAAGGTTGCTGCGCCGTCTCCTCCATTTCTCCTTTCTGAATCGAAAAATACGACACCCACCTATCAGGAAGGTATTCAGTTTTGGGAGGATATGGCCGATTATTATGAAGAGATTCAATTACGCCGATATGGAATGACAGATGCAGGAATTCCATTACACCTTGTTATCATCGATGGTGAACGCCCTAAACCTTTAGGTTCATACAGAACCAGCATGAAACAAGTACTGCTTATTAATAATGCGATACATCCCGGAGAACCAGATGGAGTTGATGCATCTATGTTGTTGGCTCATGAATTAATGACTAAACCAAAGGTGAAGGAATTGTTGCGAAATACAACCGTAGTGATCATTCCATTTTACAATATTGGAGGTGCACTTAATCGAAATTCGTTCAGCAGAACAAACCAAAACGGCCCCGAGGAATACGGTTTTAGAGGAAATTCACAGAATTTGGATCTCAATCGAGATTTTACCAAGTGTGATTCAAAAAATGCGTTGTCATTTGCCACCCTGATTAATGAACTTGATCCTGATCTCTACATCGAAACACACGTGAGCAATGGGGCGGATTACCCATACACCATTACCTATTTGTGTACGCAGGAAGATAAAATTGGCGGAACCATAACAGACAAACTTCGAACCGAATGGACTCCATATTTAACGAAACAAGTCGGTAAAGCCGGATTTAACATGTGCCCGTATGTCAATGTGCATGGAACACCACCAGATAACGGATACGCAACTTTTTATGATCAAGCGAGATACTCAACGGGTTTCCTTGCTCTAAAAGGTATACCAGGTTATATCACCGAAACACACATGTTAAAGCCGTATAAAAAAAGAGTAGAGGCGACCTTCGAATTCCTTAAGGCCGGTGTGTCCTTGCTAGCAACACACAGTGTTCGATCTGAGATTGATCAAACCAGACATGCGTTTAAAAATACCACACAGTTTTCGCTGGATTGGACTATCGATAGTGCAGGTGTTAGAGCAATGATTTTTGATGGATATAAAGCATCCTACAAAACCAGTGAGGTAACTGGAGAACAACGCTTGTATTATGACCGGAACGAACCCTTTTCGACCAAGATACCGTATTATGGTAAAATGAAGCCAACCAATCAAATAGAAGCCCCTTCGTATTACATATTGAAAAGAGGTTTTGTTGAAGTTGAACGCAGACTTCGCGCGAATGGGGTTGAATTGAAGACCTATGGCAAGGACACGATAATGGATGTAGAAGTCTACCATATCGACACGTATTCTACGGTTAATAAACCCTATGAAAAGCACTACTATCATTACAATACAACAGTGACATCATCTATAAAAAAAGTGACTATTAGCGAACATGATTGGTTCATCGAATTAAACGATAGGCAACGTCGTTTTCTCATAGAAGTATTAGAACCCACTGGCCCAGACTCTTACTTTAACTGGAATTTCTTCGATGCTATTCTACAGCAAAAAGAGTGGTATTCAGCATACGTTTTTGAAGATGAAGCAGCCGAATTGCTCCAACAGGATGAAGATTTAAGACTTCGGTTTGAAGAAAAAAAGAAAAATGAACCGCTCTTTGAAGCAAATGCGCAAGGACAACTCTACTGGATTTATAAGAATAGCAAGCGGTATGAAAAAGAACACCTTCGGTATCCAGTTTTCAGGGGAATTAAATCCTAGTTTAGTTTAACCATTGGTCAAACCAGGCTCTCTGATCTTTAGACATCTCATCGATTTCAC
>CAYZWM010000234.1:0-6247 GCA_964482155.1 uncultured Chitinophagaceae bacterium
CTAGTTGGTAGTTCTTAGCTGGTCCTTAACGCCAATCTGGTATATTCCCCTGACTCCTCAATTTGTAGCTCAAATCTGATTTGGTAAACACTTGATTCTTAATTATTAATGTAGAATCAGAACTAAATTCCCCTTTAAAAATATAGTTCCGGTGAATCAATTTTCCGTTAGAATCAACCTGGATTGCACAGTAATCACAAAATAGCTGCTTGCAATGAAGGACAAAACGTAAACCTTTCTGTTCGTAAGTACCATAATAGTAATTAAATCCACCATCTGAAGCGGAATACATAGTATCGCCTGTTGTTCTATGAATAGTTATGGGGTTTTGATCTAGAAATACACTGTCACCAATAAACTTAATGTGCGTCAGGTGAAACCAATCCACATCCAGGTTGGAAGAATCCACCATACAGGTCTTTAAGCCATTTGTGTCGATGTCACACATCTCTATCAACCCAATGTATCTTTCGTTACGATTTTGTGCTAAGCTTGACAAACCGGTACAAAGTAGAGCTAAATAGATGATGTACTTCATGATCGTTTGATTATTGAATCTAATTAAGTTGTAATTGGTTTTCGTCTATAACGAAAGTAGTAACTTCCTTCCAATACTTAATCAAACAGGGGGAAATAGTCGATAGTTCTTAGTTGATAGTTCTTAGCTTTTAGTTCTCCAAGCTCGTCATTCAGAGGCCCTTGTAGTTGGGAGTTTTGAGTATTGAGTTTTGAGTTGTCAGTCGGGTAGAACATCCTGTTTTGTCACATCTCTAAAAATCTAAACATCTAAAAGTCCAAACATCTATAAGTCTCCAAGTCATTCAACCAGTTTATTCATCTCATCAGTGACATAATCGATTACACGATCTAGGTCTCCAGGAGAAAACCACGTTGTATTACTCTTATTCTTAAACCAGGTAATCTGTCGTTTGGCATATCGACGTGTATTTTGTTTGATTTTGTCAATAGCCTGTTCCAGAGTAATCTCTCCTTCCAGGCATGCGAAAAGCTCCGAATACCCAACCGTTTGTAGTGCATTTAAATGCTTATGTGCAACAAGAGATTTTACTTCCTCCAAATGCCCATTTTTCATCATCCCATCTACCCGTGTATTGATGCGATCGTACAAGACTTCACGTGGATGATCAAGGGCAATTTCTATGGATTTAAAAGGTCGTTTTTCCAGCTCTGAAACCGTTCGTTCGGCATACGTCTTTTTTGAAAGAATAGACTGCTCAATGGCCCGTATCAAACGTTGAGGGTTACTTAAATCAATCTTCCTAACATACTCAGGGTCAACCTTATTCAGTCTATCTCGGAGATAATCTAGTCCTTTTGTTTCATATCCAGCCTCCAGCTCTTTTCGAACCGTTCCATCATCCTTTATGTTCTCATGAAACCCGTTTAAAACCGCATTGATAAAGAGGCCACTCCCTCCTACCATAACGACCACATTGTTGGTCTTAAATAGACGGTCTAAAAGGGCCAGTGTTTGCCGTTCAAACTCCCCTGCTGAAAAATAGTCAGTGATGGAAATATGGCCGATAAAGTGGTGTTTAACCAGACTTAGCTCCTCTATGCTTGGTTTAGCAACCCCGACGTTTAATTCGTTGTAAAACTGTCTTGAATCGGCTGAAATAATTTCGGTTCCAAAGTGTTGGGCAAGTTGAATGCCTAAAGATGTTTTTCCGGAAGCAGTTGGACCACCAACCACAATAAGCAACTTATTGGTTTTGCGGGCCCTCACAACGTTTATTCGAGTAAATCTGAGCTTGGCGTAGAGTTGTCCATTTCATCGTCAATACCCATCTCGCTTACATCTGGATCCTCAGATTCGCTAATAATTTCGTCCACCAGTTCTTCAAATTCGTTACTGGCGCTTCCAATTATATTGATTTTGGTTTGTTTGGGTGCTTCACCAAACGTTTTTACACATCTTGGATATACAAAGGCGGCGTTGGCTTTTTCAATCTTAAAGAGTTGGATCCGCATAACCCACTCCAGTTCATCGTGGGTGATCAGTAGAATCTTTTGGTGAGGATCGTTGACAAACGAATTGAGTTTAGCATCAGACATGGCAATAGCACCTTGCGTTTCTCTGTTGGTTATCTCTTTTCCCTTTCTCCAATTATCGCCCGACATAAAAAATGAAGCCGTCACGGTTGGATTAAACTTTATGTTTTCTACAATGGAAGAATATAAGTCTCTAAACGTCTGATTGGCTCGAATCTCAATCATTCGCTCAACGTCGTCTACTTCTTCAAATGTTACCTTAAATCTATATGCAATCATATACTCAATCGTTTAAGGCGTGTTAAGCCCTAGTTCTTTTCCTTTATTTAATACGAAATTAATAGCCTCTTCCCGATTATTCTTAATGTCGCCGTCTAAAACAGCATCTTTTAAGGCATTTTTAATAATTCCGACCTCTCGCGATGGTTTTATGCCGAACAGCTTAATGATCTCATCACCAGAGACTGGCGGCTGAAAATTACGTACTCGATCCCGTTCTTCAACGTCTTTAATTTTTTGTTCAACGTGCCGTAAGTTTTTTAAGAAACGATCAACTTTACGTTCATTTTTAGACGTAATATCACACTTACTCAACAACATTAGGTCATCTACATCGTCTCCGGCGTCAAAAATGAGTCGTCGAACTGCGCTGTCCGTCACAATTTCTTTGGTCAATGCAATAGGACGTAAATGCAACAACACCATTTTAGAGACATACCTCATTTTTTCATTGAGAGGTAGTTTTAAACGTCTAAATACCCGCTTCGTCATTTTGGCCCCAACGAATTCATGGGCATGAAATGTCCATCCATCCGTTTCGTTAAATGCCTTTGTATTCGGTTTGGCGATATCATGCATGATGGCAGACCACCTCAACCACAAGTCATCGCTGTACATCGCTACGTTGTCTAAAACTTGTAACGTATGATAAAAATTATCCTTATGTCGCTGTCCATTGCGTTCATCTACCCCATGCAGTGCAATCATTTCTGGAAAAAACTCATGAAGCAGTTTGGTATCAAATAGGAGTATAAATCCAATAGAAGGGGTTTTGGAAAGAATAATCTTATTGACCTCGTCAATTATCCGTTCCTGGGATATTATAGACAGTCGGTGTGCCGTTTTCGCAATTCCCTGGTACGTTTTCTCATCGATGACAAAATTTAATTGTGAAGCAAACCGAACAGCTCGCATCATTCTCAATGGATCGTCAGAAAAGGTAATTTCAGGATCCAATGGAGTTCTTAACACCTTGGTCTTCAGGTCTTCCACTCCATTAAATGGATCAACCAATTCGCCATATGAGTCTGCGTTTAAACTAATGGCCATGGCATTGACCGTAAAATCACGACGGTTTTGATCGTCTTGCAACGTGCCCGTTTCTACCACGGGTTTACGGCTGTCGCGTTGGTAGGATTCCTTTCTGGCTCCAACAAACTCAAAATCCCACCCGTCGTGTCGGATTTGGGCAGTTCCAAAGTTCTTGAAGTAGTTAACCTCCGAAGAGTTCTTGAGATTCCTTTCGACTTCTTTGGCGAGTTCAATTCCACTTCCCACCGTTACAAAATCAATGTCCTTGCAATCCCTGTTTAACAGAGCATCACGCACAAATCCTCCTACTACAAAAGCCTTTTGGTCAAGCTTTTCGGCCGACTTTCTGACTATTTCAAATATGGGATGAGAGAGATGCTTCAACATGGCTGACAAAGGTAATTTCTTTATTCCTTTTCGTCTTCATAGACGTCGGTTTTAATATGCATTGTTTCCATGTTATTCCGAACACCGCACCTGAAATGTAGCAGAACAGAGATATTGATGATGATCCTTTTTATCGATCCATCGTTGAGTTGATCAAAACCAACTGAAATTCAACTTTAATCTGGAGATTTGTGGATTGGTTAGGATCTAAAGTGGTCTTAATTACATTTGATTACGAACTCATAAGTTAGCCTCTTATGTTGAAGTTAGTTCTTCTGAACCCTTTTGTAAAGTGTCACTCCGTTGTTTAATGATATTTCAACAAGGTATGTTCCAGGAGAAACTGCAAAATCAATTTTAGATACGGTTCCAGTTTGAGCACGTTTAAACAGCAGTCGACCTTCAATTGAATAGATTTGAATACTCTTTAAAGTTTGTCCACCACCAGAAATATCGATATTGAGCTCACCATCAAATGGGTTCGGATAAACGTTTAATCCCTGCTCTGCTGCCGTTTCAATTCCGAGGTCGTCGACAACTGAATAGGTTAAAAACAACTCACCATGGGTGTTTTGTGTGTTGAGATTCTGATACTCTACCTTAAACGAGTCTGTTATTAAAACATCCGATTTAATGAGGACACCATACCGCTCGCCAGGATATATGTGCAATGTATCTGATTTGAACGGTTTTGGTAAAGGTCGTCCGTCTGAGTCAATTATGGTGACGTCCAAACCATCTGGCCAGGAAATTTTGTTGTCGTAATAGCCGATATTGGCTAACCGTAAATAGGTGGCTTCCCCTTTAAGCAGGTGGATTGTTTGGTCAGCTAATTGATGACCAGATAATCCGTTGCTCAAAAAATAGGTTGGATTGTAATCCGGAATTTTAACATGCATGTGGTCTGTAGAATGCTCCATGACCGAATCGTGATGCCAAACCGTATCAATCTCAGAAAAAATAAAATTGTAATCATTGGCGAAGTCAAAACCGTTCGACCATGTTTTATTATCTTCGTTCCTGGGTTTAATAATCAGAAGGCCGTACATCCCGCCCTGAACATGAATGGCAGAAACTACATGGCAGTGATAGAGGTATGTTCCCGGATGAGGGGCTTTAAAGCGATAGTAACCATGTTCCATGTGCCCTACGGTAAACGACAAATGAGGCACACCATCGTTCTGTTGATCTACATCCAAACCGTGTAAATGAATGGTGTGAGGGGCACCCTGAGATACATTCCATAAATCGATGGTAACCGAATCGCCTTCAAAATATTCAAGCGTGGGGCCTGGTATACCTGGGTTTTCTGATAACCGTAACGCATACCCCATGGTTTTAATAACCCGACCGTCGGCAAGTACTTTTTCACCGGTATTTCGAGCAATAAGAAGCGTTTTAGACTGTCCCCAAAGAACTGAATTGTTTAAAACCAATATAACGAATAGGACTATTTTCATTCTGTAATCACCATGGTTGTAAACATGCCGTTGGGATAGATATTATTCGCCGTAATAGCGACTAAATTATGATCGTGAATTGGATACTCACCTGGTTTATCAGGAACAAACTGAAGGACGACTAATTCGCCCTTATGTATGGGATACGTGTCCTTTTCCCAGCCTACTACGTGGGTTGTTCTGCTCGATTTAAGTATCTTGAAATGATAGCCGTGGAAATGAATGGAGTGAACCGAATTTCCCGTGTTATGAACAAAAAGTGTTAGGGTATCTCCTACCGCCCCTCTGATCTTTGCAAGTGTATCGCTTTCCAATTCTGGAAAACTCTTGCCATTTATCAGAAAGTAATTGGGTTTATAATCATCAAAACCGATACTGTTTCCTTGCTCAATGGCTGAATTAAACGTTGTTTGAAATTCCTTAAGATTCCAGAAAAAGTGGCCAACCCTGGACTCTTCAGCTACCAACATGGCATTTAAACCCAGATATAATTGATCCTTTTCTAATGATGCCAGGTAGGTAGCACCCGGTTCATAAATTCCCATCGTAATCCCTCCGATGGAATTGGGATTTATCTTTTCAGTTTTGGCAATTTCTCCAACTCGCAGGAAGTGCGTTATGGTATCCGTATTGTGAATTCGCAAATGAACAAGACCAGGTTTGATACGAAAAACCTGTGCGTCAAAATCGAAACTGTCGGTTGGATTAAAACACTTGGCAAACACCAGTTTCCCGTCAATGGTTTTTGTATATCCTGTATTGATATACATGTTTACCGTGTCCACCTGTGAATAACCCAATCCAAAGGTTAGTAAGGAAAGAATGAAGGCAACTGTACGCATCAAGCTCTAGTTCTCAACAACCAGACGTGATTCCCGAATAGCGCCACTCGATTCAAGGCGAACCATGTACAAGCCTGATTTTAAACCAGTTACAGGTATTTGGTGTTCCTGAACTCCGTTCAAGTCATTTTGTACGATTACTCGTCCACTTAAATCTAAAATGGTCATTGTTGAATGAGCCACCTCGGTTTCTACAGTAAAAAATTCAGCTGCAGGATTTGGGTATAAATGGAT
>CAYZWM010000235.1:0-6197 GCA_964482155.1 uncultured Chitinophagaceae bacterium
TCTTCGTCTTTGTACGTACGGAATGCTTCTGCCACTTCAAAAGGATTGGGTCTTCTCCAATTTCGGGGAACTTCCACGCCCGGATCACAATCCCACCAATCATCTAGAAATATGCTTTTGACGTTATTATCAAAATCAGGCTCTCCTATTCGATGTTCGACGTTGCCATATTCGTCTAGTGTAAAATGTTTCATATACTGACCACCAATTGAAACATCCGAGAGCATTTGACGGTACAGCAAATCGCAGGGAGAAGTTTCCTCGCAGATCTGATCACAGACCTCCTGAAGTTCTTCCAATTCTTGCTTGGTCGTTACAAACGGAGTATGAGTAAGCGAATCAACGCTATTGGCAACACACCAAGAAGCAATGCTGTCTTTTTTGTAGTTTAGGATGACTAATTCTTCATCGCACTGCTCACAGGTTATTTCACAAGTAATATCCATTGCGTTTAATTCATCCGTTAAGAAGTCGACAAAAGGTTTGACACAACCCGATTGGTTCAAATACCACTCCCTATTAGCCGTCAAAGACTGGTTATTGAACTTAAGTGTCTTAACCAACGTATATTCACCCGGTTTTAGCAACACTTCAATGGGGTTAGGTTGTAGTGTAAAAGTCATAAGTTGCTCACAACTCAATGAATCTTCGATGTTGCCAATGAAAGCTGTAATCGGGCCACCTGGTAGCACTTCTTTACCCCACTGATCTTTTAAACTTAAAGTTAGGTCATACGAACAAGCGTAACAGAACTGCATGTCGCATTCAATCGAAATCATTTGAGGGTCAAAATCGTATCGGAACCTCCAGGTATCCAATTGGGTTACCAAAAACGAATGATTGATTTTCTTTTCTTGTTTATTAATTGAAGAATCTAGAATTAGAATATCATATTCCGTTACAAATGACGACGATGCAATCGGATCTAAGTTTGGGGTATTAGCGGGATCCCCGGCCAGGGCCGTTGCCACTGTTCTTCCAAACATGTCAACATACGCAAGGGTATGCTGTCCATTGGCATCCTGACTCATTACCTTATTGTAGTTGGTATATAGACCGGCTTCCGTTGCAAAGAGTTTGTCTAATTCTTCCTGAAATGGAACCCCGAGCCAACTTTTGGATTCTCTTTTGTTCGTTAGAATACCATTGTGGTATCCAGTTAATTGGTGCGTTTTTCCAACAGAACCTTTGCGTTCTATCTTAGCCGCTGGGTCATTGCTAACTTCTGTTTGACTGAAGGCATATCCTTCGGCATTGGCAATAAAGCTATGCCGACGCTTTATCTCATCCGAATACGAACTAATTTGAAGGTCCGCCTGAAAGTTAGGTGAATAATAATAATTCGCTCCTGTGTGCTCTTCTTGCCCCATACTGCTAATGAACAAATCATCTTGTTGTATGCTTGAGATGGTATGGTTTAAATCAAAGTCCGTATACTCATATTCGCCTCCGTAATTATCTCGATTTATGGAATCCCTGAAATCATATCCTAAATCATCGAAGAATGGGGAGGACATAGCTTGAAGGGTTTCTCTCCCGAGATGGTCAAATATATTTGAACCAACCATTGGCAACCCAGTACTCTTGTCCAGTGACATACCTTGTCGGACACGCAACAAACCATCATGCCAGGTGAGTGAAGCTCCGTACTTCGCCTCTTCAGCATACGTTAGCGTAAAGATCCAATTTCGATTAAGATCATAATTATCTACACGAAGACACGTTTTTCCCTCACCGGAAACCACATCGACATTCGCTGTTTCAGGGATTGACCATATAGTAGAAATAGGTTGTACATCTGGTGTTAGTTTTTCACCCAATGCTCGTACTCTATAAATCAGAACGCCTTCAGGTAGTACGATAGGAATACTTAAGGAATTTGCATCATTTACTCGTATTCGTGTTGCATTATGCCGGAAATTTGCATCCATATAAGCCCACGAAACGGGAAAAGCTACCCTGGCCTGAGGGTCCTGTACAAAAGTGAATTCCACTTCGTAGGCTTCAGCCCCAGTTTTGGTTGGCCAATTCATGGTGATTTCTTGATGTCTATTGACCGAATTGAGTTGATCTTTGACAATCGTCATAGTACTGGGATCTAGAGGCGCCATATCCATGGACTCAATTCGATTGATATGAATACGGTTTTCAATTAGGATAACCGGTAGATCAATGTCGGGATATGATAAGGCGGGACCAATAATTTGTATAGCCGTAATGGTAGCTTTAGACTTTACCACATCATCGTAACTAAGTACAACCTGGTCTATCTCCATTGCAGTTTGGGCTGGATCATATTCGAGATCAACCGTTTTGTAAAATACCGCCTGTGGTATTACAACTGTACCAACCAGTTTCTCAGTTTCCATTTTCACCGTGATGCGTAGTGTAACTGCATGCGGGATGAAATTTAGATTACTCCGATCCTGGCTCAAAATGATCTTATTTTGAATGGATCGATTATAAAAATCATTCACCCATGTTCCAGAAGCATAATCTGAATACCGTACATCCTGAATGCTTACGTAGTCACCCGTGGTATTGACGGTAAGAACGTTCGACGTATACGTATAGTCTTTGGCTGAAACCTTGTTGGTCAGTAACAAAAAAGAAACAATTATCAGGGATCGAATAAATCTTTTCATAAAGCTCGTTTTTCTTAAGGTGTATCGGTTTTAAGTATTCGGGTAAAGTAGTGCTGGTCAATTGTGTTTATTTCAACGAGGTATTCAGCATTTTTCAATTCTGAGATATCAAGTGTCTGAAATCTTTCCAGTTGGGTATATGTTTGTTGGATACATAGTCTACCCATCAGGTCAAAAACAGAAACCGTATATCGTCCTTTTATTGTTGATGGTAGATTAATATGAAGAAGTGATTGAGTAGGATTGGGATAAATTGCCCCTAAAGGCAATTGTTTGATTTCTAAACCATTATTGGTTTCCTTAAAAGTGACCCTTATGGAATCCCTTGCTGTACATCCATTTGAGGCGGATACTTCACACCAAAATACTTTCGAGTTAAGGTGTTTATATCGAGCGCCAATAATCCGGACATGGGATGTATCTCCACCGGGCGTATTCCACGTATATGTTGGAAAGTCCCCAGGCGTCAACCACATTGTATCTTTATAATACATGGATTTATCAAACCCCAAATCTGGTTCTGGGGCCAATAAGACACCCAAATTGGCTACGCCAAACGTGTCCGTTACGCTGCATTCCTTCTGGTTTGTAATTACTCGATAAAAACCTTTCTTTGGGTCGATTAACCGATTTTCGTTGAAGTCTGATGCTGACAGTTCAGTCCAATTTGTACCGTTGGTACTCATTTGCCATCGGTAGCTTACGGTATGTCCACAAATTTGAGGATCAAAAACTGCAAGATTATTGGAGCATAAAGTTGTATCCCCCCAGGGTTCATCCAAAAAAGTATATCCCTTGGGTCCTTTCTGTTCATAAGGGCCAATATCCATTTGAGCACATCGAATTCGATAGTTTCCTTCAAAATCAATACCTGCTGGCCAAATGGAGTAAGGTAATCCAGAGATATAGCGATAATTTATCCCTTTATTAAAAATTTGTGAACTATCACAGGTTTCGTTGACGTGCCAATCGTTTTTGGGTAAATAATAGTTAACTCCAATACCGTTTGAAGGTGTTTTAAATTGTGGGACTTCTCTAATCAATTGATCCACTTTAGCAAAGGTCATTTGTCCCTCTGGCGCCCACTTTTCTTCGTAACCTTGTAAGTATGAAGAGTCCAAGCCACCTTCTAAAATAGACCTGTACAACTCTCCCTGGAAAAAGGTTCGTTTACTCCCAATCAAATTGGCCATCTGTCCAAGGTGACCTTTGTTACCTAAAACCAAGCTGTTGTACAGATTAACCTTGCCTCGATCGGACACCAAAATGCCATAGGAATAATAATAAGATTCTCCTTTTGCAAATGGAGCACTGGTATCTATCCTGCCGTTGGAGGTAATTAACGTATTTATTAGGTGTGTTTCTCCATTAAATGCTGATTCTACCCCCCCCCAGTTATTGGCTATTATGCAATTGACGACAGGTGTCGATGCGCCACGCACTTCTACTGCTGTTCCCTTTTGTCCGTAAACTTCACTGTTGGAAAGGACTACATGTGAACCAGAAGCCATATAAAATCCATTACGCATAACATTACCTACAAGAATGCAACGATCGATCTCTATGTTGTTTAACTGTCCGTTGTTATTGTAGCAGAAAATTACGCTCCCCATTCCCTCATTCAGGCTAAGATTGTTACGAAACTCACAGTTCCGAACAAAACCTCGCATATAGCCTTTTTCACTGCCATCAAGTTCAAGAATGTATCCACTGGAAATAGTGTTATTTAGAAACCTCGAATTCTCTATAATACATGTATCGTTTTTCCGTTCTGGAAAATAACCTCCAGCATATTGTACCAAACCGTCAGAGTTGGAGTGGTTATTTTCAAAAAGACAATTTGTAATTACCACTTTTTCACCCCAAAAGGACAACATTTCTCCAGCACGTTCCTCACCTGGAATATTTTCCATAGGATAATTAGGTGCAAGACTTTTATTATTTCTAAACGTCGTATTGCTGATATAAAATGAGCTATTCATAGCCCAAATACAGCTGCCTTCAGGTCCCAAAGAACCCGCTGGAACATTAATCCCAGTATCTAGTGCCAGATTTGATGTGAAAGAGCAGTTGTTTACTAACGCGGAACTGTTCATGGCCTTAATAGCTCCTCCGAAAAAGGAAGTATTTCTATTAAATTGACAATCCGAAAACCGAATATTACTAACTGTATCCAGCAATAACGCGCCAAAATCGACCTTCCAATTCCGTGTTATTTGATATGTATATGAAAACTCACAGTGTTCAAACAGATTACTATCCGCGTTCTCCTTATTCTTAAACACGTGAATGCCATTCCATCCTGTCTTCGTATCTGCGGCGGTAAATTTGATGGGTTTTGAATTCGTTCCCAACGCCTGAACACTACCTGATACATTCAAATTGCAGGTATCACAAAATAGCATTTCTACCCCCGGTTCGATAGAAAGCGTAGAGTTTTCTGAGACCTCGATATTTCCTATAATAATATATGGTGACTTGGCCTGAGTGAATGGTCCTGTTACCTCACCACCGTTTAGTGTGGTTTGAGCAGTTACCGAGCCAATACTACCCAGTACAATGAATAAAATTAAGTAACTTACATTTTTCATAACTCAAATAAACTATAGCCCTGCTCAATTAAGTTTTCGGAAAGCTTTCCCGATTTGAGATCAATCACTTTTGAAGGATTCATTATCGATAGAACTGTTAATCCATTTTTTACATCAACAAGTCGAGTTACCTTTCTCTCAATTGTCACATTTGTTGAACCAGGTGACCTATAAGAGGTTACTTCAACCAGCTCTTCCATTCTTCCCGTTAGGCGATTAATCTTAACCGTTATGTCCCGTTGACCTGCTTTATATCGCACAATTCGGTAGGTACCAGTTGGATCTAGTTTATCCTCATTTATTGTATCGGATTTGGTGAGTAGATCAAGGTTCTCCATAATTGAGTCTGGTAGAATATTTCGTTTCTTGATTTTAACATGATCGGTCTGAACAGGCCTTGGAAGTGTTTTTACTTTGGTTACGACATAGGATTCATTATAGACGGTTAATAAGTTGTCCTTCCAGACATATTGGCTGTAAGCACCATCAATGGAGTAATATTGAACGCCATTGCAGCTGCCTTGATGCAAATACACAGAATCCAGCAACGTAAAATTTCGATACGTAAACACCCCCCATGTTTCCAATTTGCACCCATCACCTTCAGCCATATTTGGTTCAGAAGTCTGTCCAAATCCACTTAATGATAGCATCATTATGCTCAATATGATCGTAGCTATTTTCATAATCCTACTGTTATTAATCTTTAAAACTTTGTCTGTTTTCACCCAAGGTCATAATACCTCGATCCGTCTCTACCTTTTGGCGGATCATGGTTCCCTCCTGATCATATTCATAGAATTTTGCGTAATTGTTTGGACCAATTTCAGCCATTAACCGTTTTTTATCCCTGTCGTATACATAAGCACTCATCACAGCATCTGCCGGATATATCATAAAATCGTCGACATAACACGGTATTGACCCTGAACCAAGTTGCCTTTTGATGTCGAAATTCAGA
>CAYZWM010000236.1:0-6177 GCA_964482155.1 uncultured Chitinophagaceae bacterium
ATCATTTATAATTTGTTCGATATGCTGAATCCAACCTTCCAGCGCTCTATTTACCTCGGTGTTCAGGTCTGTGTTACCGTCATCTGCTTCTGTGGCTGTGTTAAGGATCGGGCAACCGCCCATATTGGAGATAGCCAGATAGTCTTTGCGATAAAGAATTACGTAAACCATGAGTTTGTCGGAGGAGCGATCAACTTTATTAATTCGCTCTAAAAACCATTTGGCTTGTTTCTTGAAATTATAGCGAAATGCCTCAACGGCTACTTCATTCTTATCTTTAAAATTGCCGTATATGCTTCCTTTGGTAAGGCCCGTGGCTCGTGTTAAATCGGAGATGGAAGTGCCGGCATATCCCTTTTTATTAAAAATGGATGCAGTCTGCTCAATAATCAACCTACGCGTCTTCCAGGAACGAATCATACTGCAAATATACCAATTGGTATATGAAATTCAAAATAAAGGCCAAATCTTCAAGTACACGAAGTCAGAAGCCAATCTGGTTTTTATCCAAGCGAGTTGTTGATCCAATTATTACCCAGGTTTGATGGCATGTACTAACGCTTCTATAGATAGGAAGGTAAATTGGGGAAAAGCAAGATGTGTATATGACATGAAATAGTGTTAATTGCGCATTCAGACCATATAATGAAACGCATCAATTCAATTTCAATATTAAATAAACTGCGGCCCCTAATGGCCCTTCTGATGGTTTCTACCCTGCTATATCTGCCTGGTTTTGGGCAAGATTCAGATCAATTTGAAACCAAAGCGGAAATTGGGGAGTTCACCGCGCAGCTTGACAGTCTTGACGGAGACTCCGCAATGACTGCCGATTCGATGCGCGTGGAGTTGTATAACAAATTAGCCTTGTCTTATGCCAACGACCAATTGGATAGTTCCTGGTTATTTATTGGTAAGGCGTTTGAACTTTCTAAGGGTATTGGGAACAAAGATCTCGAGGCTGTAACCCATTATAATTCAGGCCGATTGTGGGAATCTGCAGGTCTCCTGGGAAAAGCAGAGGAGTCGTATTTGACCTGGCTTGGAATTCGAAAAACACAGGACGAACAGCGCTATCGCTGGGCTCTGTCTGGTATGCGAAGCTTTTATTCCGGTTACAATGCCGTCGATGAACTTAAAACCATTAATGACGCCTGGGTTGAATTAATTGACAGCCAACTCGCTTTGGAAATTGTACCTAAATACAGTGAGAATCATTACTACAATGCCGTGTTGGAATATCAACAATCCATTGAACCAGTCTACTTTAGTTTAATAGATCTTGGTCGTTATGAAGAGGCCGAATACTATTTTCTTCATATGCTGGATCAATGCCAAACATTCCACTACTGGCTACAGGGAGATATGCTTTATTTTCATATCGAACGTTGGCTTCTTGCCGAAGGTAATGCAGAGCGTTTAGGGCAGTGGTATGTTCGATGGTTTAATACCCTGGAAAACTATGTGTCAGATCAGTCCATTGCCAAAACTACGTTGCTACTAGTAAATAGGAACGTGCTTAACTATTTTGAAGGAGACGCCTGGCACATAAAGAACTATTTAGCCAAGATTGCAGACAAAATACAAGGCGATACAGGTGTTTATCAACTGACGGTTGGTTGGGCCATGAACAAGAACAACACGGTTCAGGAACAGTTAAACTACAATATATTGGCCTGGGAATCTGGGAATAGAATCGGGATTGATGAATTTAATGAAGACTTTGAATCACAGGTAAAAACGGCTACGAAGAACTATGTAAATCTGGATACTCAACGGCATAATGACTTACTAGCCGCGTTAGTCTCTATCGGTAAGTCGACCACCAATAAAAAGACGGCTAAGGCCTGCACAAAGGCCATGAAAAAGCTGAGTAAGTAACTGATGTAGAGATCAGTAGGTTGTCTAGTTTAAATGTCGAAAGCGCTTACTTCCTGAGCTTGCCCTGCCTTTAGTCCGTTTAATCGGGTATTCCCGATGCGCACACGTACCAGTCTAAGTGTCGGAAATCCAACCGCAGCCGTCATCTTCCGAACCTGTCTGTATTTCCCTTCTCGAATGGTTATGGAAGCCCAGGAAGTTGGTCCATGTCGATCGTCCCGAACTCTTCGGCTACGTTCTGGGAAATTAGGATCTTCAATTCGGGAGGCTTCACATGGCGCGGTGATATATTTTTCTCGATTAAAACCAATTTCTACTCCGTGCTTCATTTGGTCAATAGCCTCCTGGGTGATCAAACCATCTACCTGTACGTAGTACTCTTTTTCTATCTTACGGCCACGAACCAATTGACTGACTTTTCCGTTTGTGGTAAGAAACAAAAGACCTTCAGACTTTTCGTCCAGGCGACCAATTGCCATGGTTCCTTCTGGAAAATCGTATAATTCTCCCAGGAGCTTTTTCTTCCTTTTATTGTTGTAAATAAATTGAGTCATAAAGCCATAAGGCTTATGCAAAATGAAGTGTTGAAACTCATTCGAATCAGATTGTATCGCCTTTTCTTCTATACCCACTTTCAAACGTATTTAGTTGAATTTTCGCTCTGATTCCGAAATGGCTAAATCATTGATACTCGCAAACCGTTTAGCCATAAGGCCATTTTCGTCAAACTCCCAGTTTTCGTTGCCATATGCCCGCCACCACTGGTCGTTTTGGTCTCTATATTCGTATTCAAAACGCACGGCGATACGGTTATCACCATGAGCCCAGTATTCTTTTTTAAGTTTATAATCCCGTTCGTTTTGCCATTTGGATTCGAGGAAGGCAACTATTTCTTTGCGACCAGTGATAAATTGATTGCGATTACGCCATTGACTATCCACCGTATACGCAGTAGACACTTTATTAGGGTCTGTACTGTTCCAGCCGTCTTCAGCCATTTGGATTTTTTGTTTAGCGGTCTCCTCGGTAAACGGTGGTAGGGGATGTTTCTGTTCCATATCGTACTATGTGTTTAGGGCATAGGTCTCGCATAAAGCCAGTTGCTGACCCAATTTAAAGCGAGTCCAAATATAATTCTTCGACTTTGTCTCGTGCCCATTGGGTTTTTCTAAGAAATTTAAGACTGGATTTGATCGAGGGGTTGTGCGTAAAGCACCTAATGTTAATGATGTCGCCCAGGTCTTCCCAGCCATATTCATCGACCAAATATTCAAGTATAGTCGCCAATTTAACCCCGTGTAATGGGTTATTCGGTTGTTGTTGTGGTGTTTTCTTTTCGTTTTCAGTCATATCGGGAACCAGTCTTGGATTAAATAATGGATTCGTTGAACCCATGGCATCATTAAACAAATGAGTAGATTATTAGTTCCTACTCTGCGTGGTATTTTTCATAAATTATAATGGCGTTAAACACATCGGTAATCTCCTCTTTTCGAAGCTGATTGACGTCAACATCATTCAAATTTCGGGTTAAATAGTCAATATTCTCTTGCGTATAAAAGAGATGATCCGGATCTACCCCGTACATGATCTGCATACCTAAAATAAGTTGCAAATGGTCACGGTTCATTTTTTCTGTCGTCTTTCTACTTAGGTTATTCCAGATGATATTGGTTCGGTCATTATATTCATCTTCAAGCATGAGCAGTGTCATGTCAACTCCACCAGTAAAATTGACCCCTAATGCACGTAGAGCGCGTCCAATCCCGCGAATTCCTCCCCACCAACCCAGCAACAGAATGATCAACGAATATTTAAGACCTGGAAGTATGGTACTTCTTCCGTCTTCTATTTCATAAATTCGGCTACCGGTATCGTACTTCCAATAACCAAGGTTTATGACCGTTTTATAATACCGTTGTTTCATTCTATTCGTAGTGTTGAAGTCTGGAACCTATCTGAACGTTTCATCAAGGCCTGGGTTTCATTTTCGCATATTTAAACTGCGGTATGTTCAACGGATTATTCTGCATATTATGCACACGCTTGTCCAGCAGTCGAATGCTTTGATCGTAAAAAAGAACCACTAAGGGAGCCTGGCTTAAAATAAGGCTATCCATCCGTTGGTACTGTTTAATACGTTGGCTGTCAGATTGCTCTGTTAATGAAGCTTCGTATAATTGATCAAATTGTTTACTACTGAAATGCGTATAATTTGGCCCGTTTGGTGCAAAGTTTTTGCTGTAAAAACACGAAAGGTAGTTTTCCGCATCCGGATAGTCCATAATCCAGCTTGCCCGGAAAAAAGAAAGATTTCCATTTCGCTTTTGTTCCTTCAATTCGGATGACGGTAATACGTCGATCTCACAAACCACACCAATATCCTTGAGTTGTTTTTGAATGAAGATGCATAAATCCAGGTAGTCTTTTGTTGTCGATACCACAACGGGTGTTGGGTTTTGCATGTAACCACTCTCGGCTAATTCTGATTTAGCTTTTTGAAGATCAAATCGGTAATGAGAGGGTGTTCCTCCGCTATAACCTTTTAACCCCTTAGGTATAAATCCACCATTGGCTGCCTGTCCTACATTGTTTCTCAGGTTTTTGAGCATCTTATCGCGGTCAATCGCATAATTAACAGCCTTGCGAAAATGAAGATTATTCCACGGCCACTTAACGGAATTTCGATCCAAATTAATAGCAAGGTATTCGGTGTTGAGAAACGCTTTCTTCTCCAGTTGTATGTTTTGTTTTTTATCGGATAACAGTTCTCCATTTTTATCGAGAATGACGTCTTTAGTTGTACTGGTTATGCCATTAAAAAGATCGAGATCGCCTTCCAAAAATTGCAGGAGAGCCATTTGTTTGTTGGCTGTAAATGAGATGCTTACGGCATCCAAATAGGGGAGTTGATGGCCGTCTTGTTTTTCAAAGTATCGGGGGTTTTTATGCAGCACAAGGTTGACATCCTGCTCCCATACAAAGAACTGAAAAGGTCCTGTTCCAACGGGATTTTGTGAAAATGTTTTACCATACATGGTAATGGCCTCATGGGGTACGACGTTGCAATAGGGCATGGTTAATATGCCAAGAAAAGGGGCAAAAGGCTGGACCAATTCTATTTCAAATGTAGAGTCATTTAAGGCTCGAAATCCATTGGCTGCAATCTTGTCGTTGAATATCCACGCACCTGGCGAGGCCGTCTTGGGGTCAAGAATACGATTAAAGCTAAACACCAGGTCTTTAGCCACGACTTTTCTCTCGTCGGTGTCAAAACATTTAGAACGATGAAAATACACATCATTTCGAAGGGCAAATGTGTATATCTTTCCAGTTTCGTCAATTTTCCAGGACCTGGCAATAGAGGCGACAGGTTGTAAGTTTTGATCCAACTGAACCAAACCATTAAACAGTTGATTTACAGCCCATATATTGTCTTGCGAGGAGGCAAAAGCGGGGTCCAAAGAGGTAATACTGTTTTCAGAATTATACCTTAAAACCGTTCTCACTTCTTCTTTATTAGACACATTGCATGATATTAACAGCAACGCGATGTGAATAATTAGCAATATCCTGTTCATTTATCCTTGTAATTTAAACCTAGTTTTGAGCCTTAAGTAGGTATTATAGTCATGGCAAAAATATGGTATTTGGGGCATTCGTGTTTTCATCTGGAAATAGATGGAATACACGTAGTGACTGATCCATTTATTACGGGCAATCCCTTAGCCAAAGACATCAAGTTGACCGACATTCAGGCTGATATTATAGTCGTTACCCATGGCCATGGAGATCACATTGGTGATTTGGTAGAACTGGCCAAACAAACCGGGGCAGAGGTTATTACCAATTTCGAAATTACGCAGTGGTTGGCAAACCAGGGTCATGAGCACAGCAGGCCCATGAATCACGGTGGAAGTTATACAAGCCAGGGAATCTCGTTTAAAATGGTCAACGCAGCACACAGCAGTTCATTTCCAGATGGTAGTTATGCCGGGAATCCCGGAGGTTTTGTCATATCCGGTAAGACCGATTGCATTTACTATGCTGGAGACACGGGGTTGACGCTAGATATGAAACTGATTAAGGATGAATTTGACCTCACATTCGCCATGTTACCAATTGGCGATAACTTTACGATGGGATCGAAGGACGCCGCTCGAGCAGCGGAGTTTTGCGGAGCATCAAAAGTGCTGGGCATGCACTACGATACGTTTGGGTTTATTGAAATAGATCACAACGAGGCAAAAATGGAATTTGAGAAACATAATAAAATATAAAATAGCGTTAACAATT
>CAYZWM010000237.1:0-6165 GCA_964482155.1 uncultured Chitinophagaceae bacterium
CAAAACGACTTTCCTGAAAACGCTGATGGGCCAAAGTCGCGATCATTTTATCCGCCAATTTGCTTTTGAGTAGTTTTCGGGTATACCGGCCATTTATTTGAGACCATTTTTGTGGTCCATAATACCAATCTCCATACTTCGGGTGATTGTTTTGGGTTTGAATAAGTCGATCGTACCGCGGTATGGGCGACGATGTTGTAAATCCATAGTGCAAAATGAAGTCATTGAGACTATCCGGTTGGTATCGGAATTTTTGGTTTAGGTTAACCTGACTATAGCTTGTAAAATATTGAATGTTGGGATTGTCGCTTTGAATAATGCTATCCGTATGGCCATTGAATTCGCTAAATGTGGGCTGAGTGTATTCTATAGGTCCGTTATTCCCCATTTTTAGTTCACCATAATTCGAAAGGCTGATACTACTTAAACCTGCGAATTTTCCGTTGCCATAGGCCAGGTCTACGTGCCAACTATTTTCCTTATTTGCCGTCGCAGTTCGGAGCATAACATTCCCGTCATAATATTGTTTATCGCTGATTTTGGGTGTTTTCGTTTCAAAGGCCATCACACCACCCATGGCATCACTACCATAAATGACCGACCCGGGTCCAAAAACAATCTCCGTTTGAGCGATAAGGTGCGGATCAATAGATATGACATTTTGAATATTACCATCTCTAAAAATGGCATTGTTCATTCGGACACCGTCAACAACGATAAGTACATTATTAGCTGAAAAACCTCGAATCATAGGGCTTCCACCACCCATTTGAGATTTTTGAATGAATATTTGATTACTTAAGGCGAGTAGGTCAGCGGTGGTTTGTGGATTTTGAAATTTTATCGTCTTCGATTTGATTGTCAACACTTTGTGTACCTGGTCTTTTTGCTTATCAGCATCCGGATTATGCCTACGATAATAAGGCTCCATCATGTGTTGGTCGATTTGTAACTTAACCCGGTACCGTTGTTTTTTTAGTTGTTTGGGAGTGAGGGTAATATTAGAATACGTGGTGTGGGTAAATTGAATTGAGTCAATAGTCCAACCCGTCGTCAGAATAACAATCCCATTCGAATTGGACACTTTTAAATTAGAGTCCCCTAGTGAAAAAATGAGTAGTTCGACACCATCTATGGCTTCATTGTCACTGTTTACCAACTTTACGGTTTGGCCAAGACAGAATACGTGGAGACATAACATCACCATCCCTGTAGTTATCAATCTAAGCCAATTTCGCATTTTCCTTTACTTTTGTACAACCGCAAATTAAAGAACTTATTGTTTCAAATTATTACCAATTTTATAAACGGATAATGCTTTATAAAAATTTGAAAGTAACGACCTTATTAATTTTAGCATGCTTTATTGTGTGTATGGCCTCTGGTTGCAAGTCAAGGTCCAAAACTTGTCCCGCATATCAGGAGGGTGAATACACGGGTGGGACAATTGACAAAAATAAAAAGCGACGAAAGAAAAAGGTAAAGCAAGGAGTTTTTGATCGGAAGGTTCGTAAGAAGTATCGTTAGTTGGTAGAACAAAGAGAATCATTAGCCGTTAGAATTGATTAGAATTCATGGTTTTTCCACATATTGCGAACTCACAAGATATTTATGAATTCACACGAAATTGATTACCAAATTTCAGGAGAGGAAATGCAGTTCGTTGAAATAGAATTGGATTCCAATGAAGCCGTAATTGCAGAGCCTGGAAGTTTTATGTTTATGGATAACGTCGTGGATATGCAGACCATATTTGGAGATGGTGCAAAAAAGAACGATTCTTTTTTTGATAAAATTCTTAATGCAGGTAAACGGGTGCTTACGGGTGAAAATTTATTTATGACCGTGTATACCCATCAAGGTGTAGGAAAGGCCAGAGTTGCTTTTGCCAGCCCTTATCCAGGGAAGATAATTCCATTGGATCTTTCAGAAATGGGGGGGAGAGTTATTTGCCAGAAAGATGCCTTCTTATGCGCAGCAAAGGGTGTTTCGATAGGTATTGAATTTCAGAAGAGATTGGGCACTGGTTTTTTTGGCGGTGAGGGTTTTATTATGCAAAAACTCGAAGGAGATGGTTTGGCATTTGTTCATGCCGGGGGAACCGTTGTTGAACGAGAACTAAAAATTGGCGAGACCCTAAAGGTAGATACCGGGTGCATTGTTGCTTTTACAAAAGAAGTGAATTACGATATTCAATTTATCGGAGGAATAAAGAATACCATTTTCGGTGGTGAGGGCATGTTTTATGCAACCCTTACAGGTCCTGGCAAAATCTGGTTGCAGAGCCTACCGTTTAGCCGGTTGGCAAATAAGGTGATAGCCGCTGCTCCAAGAATGGGTGGGAAGAGAAAAGGAGAAGGAAGTATTCTGGGTGGTTTAGGTGGTTTAATAAATGGAGATAACAGGTTTTAAGAATAACATATGAAACAAGTACTGACTCTAATTATTCTCTTTACTGGGCTGATGACGTCTGCTCAGGAAAAGGTATGGGTGTTTTTTACGGATAAAAATACAGACAGCTTCGACCCGTATTCTTTTTTTGATAATAAGGCGATAGAGCGAAGAGTAAAACATGGAATAGACCTTTATGATGTAAGTGATATGCCCGTAAACGAGGGATATGTTCTTGCCGTAGAAGGTATAACAGGAAACAACAAGGCGGTAAGTCGATGGTTTAACGCCATGTGTTGTGCGGTTACCAGCGAACAAATTGTCGAGCTCAAAAAATTAAACTTTGTTAAGGAGGTTAAGATTGTTAACCCGGTACAAACGTTTTGTGCAGGTTTGACTAAAGGAGAAACTTCGGGTAATTTTGATCCGAGCGAAGATCAATTGGCATTTTTGGATGCACAGGTTAAACGAATGAAAGGGGAGGTCTTTGCCAGGAATGATATTGCGGGCAAAGGAATTCGGATTGCCATATTTGATGTGGGTTTTAAATCGTATAAGACCAATCCAGCATTTGAGCATATTCGTGCGAATAATCGAATCATTAAGACATACAACTTTGTTAAGAAAATTGAAAATGTAGACGGTTGGGATTCCCATGGAACCTTTGTAATGAGCTGTGTTGGTGGTATTATTAAAGGAAAAAACATTGGGCTGGCAACAGAAGCAGAATTCCTGCTTGCGAGAACAGAAACCTGGACAGAATATTATTCAGAAGAAGAGAATTGGCTCGCTGCTGCAGAATGGGCAGACCGCAATGGTGCAGATGTCATTAACTCTTCGTTGGGATATACTGTACAACGTTATTTTAGAGAAGATATGGATGGGGAAACCAGTTTAGTTGCTAAAGCAGCAAACATGGCGGCGAGAAAAGGAATTGTTGTTGTAAACTCAGCAGGAAATGAAGGATCGGCCAACTGGAAAATAATAGGCACACCGGCCGATGCAGATAGCGTCCTGTCTATTGGTGGTATTCATCCTCGAACAGGCATTCATACCTCGTTTAGTTCTTTCGGTCCGACCCGTGATAAGCGTTTAAAGCCCAATGTGACTTCATACGGTCACGTAATTGGTTCTGGGCCAAATGGGATAAGCCAAACACAAGGAACAAGTTTTAGTGGCCCTTTGGTTGCAGGCTTTGTAGTTTGTGCAATTCAAACCAGACCTGCATATACAAACATGCAGTTGTTTCACGAAGTAGAAAGGTCAGGAGATTTATACCCATATTTTGATTATGCACACGGATATGGTGTTCCTCAAGCAGATCATTTCTTTAGCTGGCCTGGTCCAGCTTTGGCAACGTTTACACTTGAGGTAGACCCAGGTAGCATTTCAATCATATTAAACCCACGCGATACAACGGGTATAGTTGAGTCCGAAAAACCAAAACGTTTTACGCAATGGCCCGATTATGTGTTTTATCACATAGAAAATAAAAACGGGTATTTGGATAAGTACTATGTCGTAGATCCTTATGGCAATGGGTTAAAGCGGTCTTATGGACCCAGCATGGAACATCCATTAAATGATGCAACTGAATCGCCATCGCCATTAATTATTCTTAAAAAGAAATACGCGAAACCATTTACTCTACGTGTATTTTATAACGGTTATGTAGAAGAAATTCAAGTTAAATAGACTAGGAAGATGATTACAAAATACAACGCAATGACAAAAACAGGAATATTATTTTTCATTTTAGTACTGGGGTTATCCAGTCAGGCTCAAACCATCGTTTTAGAACAAGATGTAAATATGGATACAGTGGTATCCGATTACGGTAAAAATAGAAAAAATTTCCTCGGTACCTGGATGGGAATTGGTATGAATGTTGGGCAGACCGACAATGACTCAATCGAGTTGAGGGCAGGTTCTGACCGGTTTACGTTTGGTATTTATTACAAGCGTAAAGTGGCTAAAGTCTACAGCATTCTGCTTTCTGCAAATTACACCGTAAGTGAGTATAAGTTTAAAGTACCTGATGAAATTAAGTACAATAACCTTAGAGTAAACGAGGTTAACGCGGAATTTGGCAATCGGATTAATTTTGGAAAAAGAGGGAATGTAATTGGTAACTACCTGGAGCTTGGAATTTCTGGAATTTATGTATTTCACACAAAATTAGAATCGAAGCAAAAAATTGATGATGATTTGGTACAGTACTCCTCACGAAAAACGGAATTGACCGGACTTAAATACGTAGAAAAGGTAAACTACGCGGTTCATGCACGTTTAGGGATAAACAAGTTTGCATTTACGGCCGATTACAGATTGTCAGATCTAACCACGGAAGCCGTGAATTATAATTTGCCACCGTTAACGCTGGGTATTCGAATGGATTTCGGAGCGTAAGCCCAACGAGTTGTTTTTGGGAGGGTAATAAACCTATAAGGTGTTTAATCCCTCTAAAATAATCTTACATACTTTCTTAATCTCCTTTTCAGTAATGATAAGGGGAGGAGCGATACGCAGTTTGTCCGTCGCATAGAGAAACCAGTCAATAATGAGGCCCTGTTTTAGACAATGGGCAACCATTTTATGCATTTTTTCCTCAGTTTCGAGTTGAATACCCAACATCAAACCCTTTCCAGTAATCTCTTTAATTTCTTTATGCTCAAGCAAATTTCTAAAGAGAATTTCCTTCCTTTTTACCTCAGAAATGTAATTGGTTGACGAAAGGATCTTCAGGTTTTCAAGGGCAGCTGAACAACTGACCGGATGACCACCAAACGTTGTGATATGACCCAACACGGGGTTGTGACTCAAGGTGTGCATGATCTCCTCACTTGAAACAAAAGCCCCGAGGGGCATGCCACCTCCAAAAGCCTTAGCCAAACAAAGAATGTCAACGCGAAGATTGTATTGCTCAAAAGCAAACAAACTTCCCGTTCTGCCCATCCCCGTTTGTATTTCATCGACAATTAGTAAAGCGCCGACGGCGTTGCATCTTTTTTGAACTTCAGTTAAGAAATCCAACTGAGGTGTAATGTATCCGGCTTCGCCCTGCACTATTTCAATGACGACTCCTGCTGTTTGGTCATCAATTAAACCAAGCGATTCGATTTGGTTAAAGTCAGCATAAAACACATTGGGTAACAAAGGTCTGTAGGCGTTCGAATAGTAGGGGTCGCTCATCAGGCTTAACGCACCAGCGGTGCTTCCGTGATACCCATTTTTCATCGATACAAATCGAGTTTTACCCGTATATCGTTTTGCCAGCTTCAAAGCACCTTCAATGGCTTCGCTTCCCGAGTTTACAAAAAAGGTAGAACTCAGGTGGTCTGGAAGTATAGAAGCTAACTTATGAGCTAGTTTGACTTGTGGAGCTTGTATATATTCCCCATAAACCATGGTGTGCAGGTATTTGCCAACCTGCTTGCGAATGGCTTGAGATATTTTATGATTACGATGACCCAGGTTACTCACACCAATTCCCGAAATTAAATCGATGTAACGTTTACCATCAGTCGTTTTGAGGTAAATGCCTTCAGCCTTCTTAATTTCAAGAGCAATCGGTGCATCAGACGTTTGGGCCAGATGCTGAAGAAATGTATTTCTATGCGATATCACCTTAACTTATTCTCCTTTAAAGTTGGGTTTTCTTTTTTCTACAAAAGCGGCCATACCTTCTTTTTGATCTTGTGTAGCAAACAACATATAGAAGTTTTTGCGTTCAAAAGACAAGCCTTCCTGTAACGGCATTTCGAATGCCTTTAA
>CAYZWM010000238.1:0-928 GCA_964482155.1 uncultured Chitinophagaceae bacterium
AACTGTGCGGCCATTCCAAGAGATTTAATGGAAAGCGAGTTTTTTGGCCATACAAAAGGTGCTTTCACTGGAGCGATAAATGATAAAATTGGCAAATTTGAGCTTGCTGATGGTGGAACACTTTTTTTGGATGAAATTGGTGACTTACCCCTCGATTTACAACCTAAAATACTCCGAGCTCTGCAAGAGGGGGAAATCGAAAAAATTGGTGACAACAAACTCAAAAAAGTGAACGTTCGGGTTGTTGCTGCTACAAATAAGGATTTAAAAAAGGAAGCCACCGAAGGTCTGTTTAGAGAAGATTTGTATTTCAGATTAAATGTCTTCCCGATTCATGTACCTCCTTTACGTGAGCGAGTTAGCGACATTCCGAAATTGGTCAAGCACTTTGTAGCTAAGTTTTCCAAAAAACATCATAAGAAAATAGACTTCATTTCGGACGATAATATGAGTTTCCTTGAAACGAACCCATGGCCAGGAAACATTCGAGAACTTGAAAACCTCCTGGAGCGATCTGTCATTCTTAGCACTGGAGAAAGTCTTTTTATTGGGCCTGGCGGTAACGATGACTCAAAAAGAAAGCTGTCACACCTAAATCTGACCCTCGATGACGTTCAAAGAAATCACATCACCGAAATATTGCAAGAGTGTAAATGGCAAATTGGGGGAGCAAATGGGGCTGCTAAAAAACTTGGCTTGCATCCAAGCACATTACGAGATAAAATCCGAAAATTGCGAATTTCGAAACCCAAAAACTAACACGGTATCCCGTGGAAGCAATCCAATCTCTCCTCTAGGAAACGGTATACCGTTTCTTGGAGTTTGAACTCGCCATAATTTTACTTTTCACAATCACTTTATTATCAGGGTATTATGTGCCTGTTTCACCCTTGTCCAAATTTTGGAACGCAATTTGGAACATCCTAGT
>CAYZWM010000238.1:940-6111 GCA_964482155.1 uncultured Chitinophagaceae bacterium
GAGGGATGCGAAAAAACATTATTGAGCAACAAACAAAATATTCTATTACATATACAAATCCATAAATGCACTACGCACCCCATATATCAAACCAAAATTACATGAAAACATCTGGTACCGATATGTGGCTAGACGATCAACAAAAAAAATTGATTGACGCTTTGGACGAATCTGCATTAGTTTCTATTGCAGACAAGAATGGCGACATCGTTTATGCAAACAGTGCATTAACAAAAATATCCGGCTACACCCAGGAAGAGTTGCTGGGAAAAAACAACCGGGTTTTGAAATCAGGCAAGCAACCGGAATCTCTATTTGTCGAAATGTGGGCTGTGTTAAAATTAGGAAAAACCTGGAAAGGAGAAATATGTAACCAAACCAAGCAAGGAAAATACTATTGGGTTTATGCCACCATTACCCCTTTCCTTGACGAAGTAGGTAACATCGAAAAAATCGTGTCTATCCGATTCGACATTACGGAGAGCAAAAAATCACAAAGCAAAATTCTAAACAGCTCGATCGAACTTGAACGGATATTACAAACTGTAAATGACGGAATATTCCTCATAAAGGAGGACAAGTTTTTTATCAAAAATTCCAACCAGAATGCCGCAGACTGGTTTGGCTACAGCAGAAAAGAAATGATAAACATGCCTGCAACCAGGTTGCTGCAACAAAGCGAGCAAAAATTGCTAAACCTACATTATGGTAAGGTGGTAAAGAATGGTCAGGATTCGATCACTTCAGTTGGTAAGCGAAAAGACGGATCATTATTTCCAATCGAAATAAACAGTTCGTTTTACAAAACACCCGATGGTAGAATACTTGTTTGCATTGTTCGGGATATTTCGGATTGGGTTAAATCTCAGGAACTATTAAAGCAACGTAATGAAATGTACAGAAGTGTAATTGAGGAGACTCCAGACGCTGTTATATATACAGATCAAGAAGACATTATTACGAGTTGGAATAAAGGAGCGAGCAAAATATTTGGTCACCTATCCAGTGGAATAATTGGCCAACCCATGTACAAAATTGTTCCAAACAGTTTGCTTGGAGAACATCGAAGTAATGTGCTACAAGTAAATACCCAGGGTTACCTTAAAGCCTACGAAACCGTTCGAAAGGATATAAATGGAAAAAAGATTCCTGTTGAAGTAAGTGCCAGTAAAATATCAACGGCTAATGGAGATATCAAAGGAATTTCAACCCTAATAAGAGACATCAGCGAACGGAAAAAAGCTCAAAAGACCATGCAACTTCAACGAACGAAACTGGAAAAGGCAAATGAAGATTTAACCCAATTTATTTACATAGCGTCTCACGATTTGCAAGAGCCTCTTTTAACATTAAACACCTATTCAGAACTTTTGCTAGATGAGTATTCAAGCACGAAGAACAAAAATATTAAATGGTATCTACACTACATCTCTGAGTCGTCTTTACGAATGCGGGAATTAGTACAAGGCCTGGTTGATCATGCTCGAGTTGGGGGATACGGAGAATTGACTGTGGTAAGTTTAACCGATACCGTCAAGGATGTTTTGGCAGATTTGAGCGTCAAGGTTAACTCAAGGAACGCACAAATATCAGTGGGAAAGTTACCGCTGTTATTGGCCCATAAATTGGAAATCAGATTGATGTTTCAAAACATCATAACCAACGCATTAAAATTCAATAAACAGGCGATACCAAAAATATATATTCGGGTTAAAAAGAAAGGTGATTTCTGGCAGTTTAGCATAAAAGACAATGGAATTGGGGTGCCAGAATCACATAAAACCAAAATATTTCAGATGTTTAAACAGGCGAATCGAAGAGGTGAGTACGAAGGATCAGGTATCGGACTCGCGCATTGTAAAAAGATAGCTCGATTGCATGGTGGCACAATATGGGTTGAACCAAACCCTGATGGAGGTTCAATTTTTTATTTCACTTTAAAAATTATATGACATGGTACTAAATATGACTAATATTCTGCTTATCGATGATGACGATGCGACCAATTTCTTCAATCAAATGATTATTAACAAAACTGGGTTGGTGAATCACATTGATGTAGCACGAGATGGTATAGATGGAATGGATTTTATACAGACCGATTTAAATACAATAAACCTGGATACCCACCTGGTAAAACAGACCATAATCTTGCTGGATATAAATATGCCTCGGATGAATGGATGGGAATTCCTGGAGGAATTTGACAAGCTCACCGTCGAGGAAAAATCAAAATATAGAATTAGTATGCTCTCCACTTCACAGGATCCGGAGGAGAGAATCAGAGCAAATAACCACAAACACTTATCTACGTTTTTGAATAAACCGTTAACCGTGGAAAAACTTCAATTCCTATGTGATCAAGTGGATATTGAGCAGGATGCCAGGAAGCAACTTGTTTGCGCCTGTTACTGATACGGAAGTGATCAGGAAGCCCCGCAGGTTTAGGCCTGAGCACAATGAACCAATCGCTAACTACGATACTACTTATGACTTTTAACTACTTATAATTATGCATATGAAATTATTAATCACGTTTTCGGCTCTCTCATTAATCCTATTTGCAAGCTGCAATGACTTTGATAGGCGAACCAAGTTCAAAACCTCGTACACGAATCGGGTCACGTTTACGAAGAGTGGTGCACCCAGTCAAATTTTGATTGAATCCGACACACTGACCCAAGACCTAATGAAGGTTGTTAACGACCATGGAGCGAGTAGCGGAAGTATTGAAGCCGTATGGATGTCCGGACTAAGTTTGGAGATCGATCGTAAGAAGTCTCCCGAGTTTGCCAATTTTGATTTTCTAAAGGAAGTAAAAATATTTTTACGGCCGAAAGGGAAAAAGGAAATAATGGTGGGGCGTATAGAACATGTACCTGAAGGGGAAATCGAGTTCTTTGAAACCCGGGTTCTTCAAACAGAAATGGATTTTCTGGACATATTAAAGACAAATGAATTTACATACCGATTGGAATTCACCACAGATAAGGACTTCGATTCGGGAACTGTAATAAAGATAATTGCACTGTACAGTGTTGACACAAAAAGGCTTGGGGTTTAAGCCAAAAGAAACACTGTTTGACAAAACTATATATGATCTGGGATAGGTCGTGTACTGAGGAGTCGCATTGCAACCTACTTTTTACTTATATAAATACTACTACTACTACAGGGACACTAAGATTACTGCTACAGATGAAAATTTAACCATCCCGTAATGCGACTTGAACGAAAGAGGCCATTGGCCTCTTTCTTCTTTTTATAGGATTATATGTCTGGATTGCAGAATGCATCGTCTTTATCTCGGCGTTCTATCATAAATACTGCATGACTATTTTGGTGTTGATTGTTTTGGTTGTCAGATTAAATTTCGAGTCTTTATAACTCGGAGGTCCAAACCGACCCTTGGCATTATTCGAAACCCCCAAACCTTCCGAAGGCATTCCCACCCAATTGGCGTCCAGTTCGTTGTTCATGTTTTCGTCGTGTATAATCACAAAGGCATATTCACCTTTGGGTAAGTCAAGAATGTTGAAACTCGCCGTTTTATTTTTGATGGTTGCCTTAACCCTTTTCATAGCCTTTTCCGGCTTTGTTGGAAAACCTGTTTCGCTTGAAAAGATGTCTAGAATTACCTGGCCTGTGCTGTTTTCAAGTTCCACCACTTGAATAGATAATTGCGTGGTTGTAGTCGTAGCCGGAATTGGCTGAAACGACATGCTCAAAACAGCAATGCATAGAATGCTTATGTATTTCATACTTATTTTATTATTTACGTTGATTAATTAACCTGGTAACACCGTTAATTTTTACTCTTTTTGGGTCTGATTATCCGATAATTAAACCCAATATTTACATCCAAATAGTTCAGGTATTCTTTCGTTCTAGCCATACTATTAGACGCCGTTACAGATTGATTTAATAATAGGCTCGTTTTGAACATCCACCGTTTATTTAGTCTGTAATATGTGCCCACACCCACTGTGGCAAAAACATTGGTGGCATTATATCGCGCACCGAAATTGGAATAACGGGTCCATTCTCCGTTTGTTTTTGTGCTCGTTACCACATTTTTGTTTTCAAACAAATTTATGGTTGCCCCAAAACTGATTTCCGTATTCCATTTTTTATGACTTGTTAACTGGTAATGGGCAAGAACCGGTATACCGAAATAGATGTATTTGCTCGAACTCTTTAACTCCGTTGGAAAATCAGGATTTGGAGTAACCCATGTTAACTCGGTTGTTTTAATGTTAAACCCAATGCTGGAATAGTTTATACCCGTTCCAATGCTCCATTTTTCGACTATCTGATAAACCACTCCTGTTTTTATGGAATACCCCAACCGCGGAGCCTCCGCATTATTTCTATCTTTCTTATACCACTCCTCTCCTTCTGCATTTGATAATATTCGAGAAGAGATATTTGGACTATACATTATCTCATACGACCATTTCCGTGTTGTAGCATTATCATCTTGAGCCTGAACTGTATTGGATAAAAATGCGGCAAGGATGAAAAATAATATTTTATTCATACTACAGGGTCTTTAGGTATTCGGTTACTAATTGCACTCCTTCACGATCAAGAATACTGGTACCAATAAATGGCATCTTTCCCGATTCAATGGCTTCAATAATTTGTGCCTTGTTGGCCACCATTGCCGTTTCATCAAGCGGAGTGGCATAGGCGAAATCAAAATCCAACCAATCCGGTGCAAAGCCCTTTGACGTATGGCAGTGGCTGCAATTAACCTCCATATATGCTCTGGCTCGTACGTCATCGCTCAAGCTCTTGTCGTTATAGTTGGGCAGGCTGTCTATGGAGGAAACATGAAAGGCATTGATCAAGCCTTTTTGTTGGAAATAGGTAAGTTGGTTTACCGTAGCCCCGTTTCGTTGGACCGGTCTATTGAGGTTGAATAATTTTGGACCTATAGGTTTAAAAACACCATCCGATTGATGACAGGTAATGCACTCTTTGGTACTTGGAATATGATACGTTGTTTGCATTGGCTCACCGTTTTCATTTATCCAATTAACCGCTTCGTCATTTCCTCCGCTCAATAAATACGCTTCGGTTTGCTCTACGTTCCATTTATAAACACCAACTATCCAATCATTACTCTGGCGAACCAATAACCGCGTTTCCAATATTTTTTTCCCTTT
>CAYZWM010000239.1:0-6092 GCA_964482155.1 uncultured Chitinophagaceae bacterium
AGTGATTTCAATTCTAATGGGACATTCAATGATGTGGGAGTGGATAGAATGATTTTTGGAAATAATTTTGACCAAACCATATCACTTCATCGTCAACAAGGCGCAATTACCTTATCCGACACAACACGAGTAGTGATCAACAATGTGGTGTATGAAGTACGGGATATTGACATGGCAGGGAATGCTTTAACCTTGATAAAATGTAAGGACTATTGTGGGGTAGAGGAAAGAGTGAAGACTGGGATGAAACTAAGACATACCGGATTTTTAGGTCTGAATTCTACAAAACTTTATGTAGACCAGATTCAAACATCGGATAAGTTTTTGTTGATAGACGTTTGGGGACTATGGTGTAAGGCGTGTGTTTCCCAATTACCTAAATTAGAAAAGCTTTATAAGGAAAACTCAGAAAATCTCCAGGTATTGAGTTTAAATTGGGGTGATCATCACAGTCGGGTTTCTCAATATTTGGACCAAAAGGTCTTCTTATGGCCTGACCAGGGGTTTGCAACAAAGGAGTTCATTGAAGAATATATGGTTGAGAGTTATCCCAATTACATTTTAGTAGGAAAGGATGGTGTAATACTCAAAATGGGCATACACCTTAAAGCGGTGAAAAAAGTAATTGAGCAATAATTTTTTCGGCACGAACGACTTACTATTCATATAACAATCAGGATAACGGGTCGGTCATTCGGACGACAGATTCAGGAATAATTAACAAGGTTGTATCGGTAAGTGATCCGAAGCACTAACCTCGTACACCGAACTTTAGCGAAGGCAGTAGCGAAGGCTGTAGCAGAGCCACATTGCTGATGCCACCATAGAAAGTCAAACCATAAAAAAAACCGAGCCTTTAAGACTCGGTTTTATCATTATTAAAAACGTAATTCCTGTTATTTCCTTTCTACACATCGACATTCGATGTTGATGTACCCCTGAATGCTATTTTTGATCAAACAAGAATCTCCAACATTCTTCTTCCAATTTGAACAATACTTAGTACCTGTTTCACATTTACAATCCTTGTTTATTTTACCAATGGTACCAACAGCGTTAACACATCGGTCACCAATGTTGGCCTGAATGTTAGGGCAGTCGTACTTTGGTGTGTTGGATTTAGCTTCACATTTGCAATCCTTGTTTACGATTCCATCCTTGCCATCTCGGGTTTTACATTTGTCGCCGATGTTGGCTTTTAGATCAGGGCACTTGTAGCGAACTGAGTCTCTTTTTACCTGGCAGTCACAGTTTCTATTTACTGTTCCAGCCACACCATTGGCAGTTTTACAATTGTCACCAATATTTAACTTAAGTTTTGGACAGTCGTATTTAGTGGTTGTTTTGGTCTCGCATTTACAATCCTTAGTTACAACACCTGTTTTACCGTTGGGTGTTGTACATCGGTCTCCCACATCGAGTCGTAACTGAGGACAATCGTATTTAACAATGTCATCATTACACGCCGTAATCGAAATGCCTATACCAAAAAGCACAATCATAGAAATTCTTAGTAGTGTTTTCATAATCCTTTATTTTATTTGCAACGTTGTCAAAATTAGTCTAAACCCCTTGAAAATCATACCGTTCAGTATCATGCTAGGGTCTCAAGATTCTTAAATTTTCCTTAAAAACGAACCAAATGGTTAGATTCTGACATAAAACAGGCACTCATCAAAACGGGAACCGTTGCATTAATTCCCTTTGAATCCAAAAAATATTGATTATCAAGTTTTCTTAAGCGGTAAGATTCCAGAAATGTTGATGGAGAATTTTTATTAAAAGGCTACCGGTTAGGGCCATTTCGTAGAACGAGATTGCACCAACTTTTTTTATGATTCAATTTTCGGCGAGAATTGGAATACCCATATTTGAATTATGGGTATATCCTCCTTTATGCGTCTTTATCCTCTACATTTCTTCAACATCCCCATAACCCGAAGTCGAAAAGATTATCTCACTTCGAACTTTCCTGAAATGTGCTGGTTGTCGGCAGTTAAGTGAAAGAAATAGAGACCACTTGTCAAATGGCTTGCGTCAATAATGAGTGCCTCCCCTGTAAGGTATGTGTAGTTTCCTATAGATTGACCATTCATGCTGTATATGGTCAGTTCTTTTTTGCCCATGATCTGGGTATCGGTTTCTAAAACGGCTTGACTGGTCATTGGGTTGGGAACCAATCTCCATTTTATGGCTGAACGAACATCAGCAACACCAAGATTATGTCCACCATTGGTCGTATGAAGTATCGCACCATTATACCCTGCTAGCCAACCGGTTGATCCATTGATGAAATGACACGAGTGAATGGGTTTTTGATAATGCGTTCGTTGAACTTTCCAGGTTGTACCCCTATCTGTTGTTTTAAGTACCATTCCAGTATCCAATGTTCCCTCGTCAAACCGAAAACCAACCACATACCCAGTATCACGTGTTGGAAACTGTATGTCTGATAGCGTAACCCCAGTATCTCTAAACTGAGATGTCCAGGTTCTTCCTGCATCTGCAGAATATAGGATTTCACTTTTTTGCTCATAGACTGAAATTGCAAATACGTCGGTTGCACTGGATGCCACACTTCTAGTTCCCGAAAAGGGATTTTGATACTTAAACGGAATTTCATTCCATTCCCAGCTGTCTCCTCCATCACGGGTAGTGAACAAGTGAATTGAGTTTGAAGTTCCTCCAGCATCAGTTGCAACAAATCCAATATCGTTGGTTACAAAATCAATGGAGTGTTTAAATGAGGATAGCTGAAACTCTCCTTTAACCTTCTGCCAGGACTCTCCAGCATCGATGGTCTTATAGACCTCATTTTGGCAAATGACGTATCCAGTATCGGGCGACGGAAAGTCCAAAATGCCACCTATCCCTGGATAGACGTTCGACTTGTCGACCCAAGTAAGTCCACCGTCTGTAGTTTTGTAGTAAACATTAGACTTGGTTGCATTATTTGAAACCATATACCCAACCTTATCCGTTGTGAAAAACAGGGAACTATTGGTACGTTGAGTCATCTCCTGCCAAGTCTTTCCTCCATCCAGAGTACGTTGTCCAAAGCCAAAGCCGAGGGTGTCATTGACAAAAAACACCTTACCGTCTCCCTGATTAGAAATATTATTCCATTGGCCAAATGCGAAATTCGCAATCAGTCCGAACATAAAACTAAGGTAGAATCTGTTTTTAAGAGTGACTAATTTCATACAGAGCTTTTTGTTTTAGCGAAAATATATCTGTATATAAAACCAAGTGTCACGTCAAGGTTTTATCCAACGCACAAACGATGGATTAATGTCATAAAATTGATTTTGACGTATGGCTTTACCTCGTACACCGAAGCTTAAGCGTAGGTGTAGCGTTAGAAAGTATAAAAGGTGTTTTTAACACCTTTTATACTTTGTTATGTTTCGTCTTTTTCTCGTTTCGTTAAATGACTACTTCACTAATTTGAATAATAGGTGTACTGTTCGTGAAGTTGTGTAAATCGGCCATGATTGCATCTGCATTTGGGCCAAATGAATTTTCAAAAGACTCCATTGTACTGAAGTATAGGTTTCCCATGGCGATGTAAGTCGCTGGAGAACCTGGTTCACCTCCTCCAAGTCCTTTCTCAACTGTTGCAGCCTTTATTGAGTCGCCTAATAATCCACCTACCATGGGTATGTGTTTGTTCATATAATAATCCATGTCAAATGTTATGCCTTCTCCATTGAGATACAACACACTTACTTTAATCATTCCTTTTTCCATATAATTATTTTTAAATACCCTACTCATATGGCTTTTCGGTGTCGCCCCGTTTTTATAGTGGTTGCTGGTCTCCACAATTTGTTCTCAATTTAAAGATGTTTTGCAAGAGCTAATCCAGTTGTCTTTTGGTCTTCTCTTGCCCATCTATTTTGAAGGAAGTTAATGCTTTTGGTCGAAATTAAAGTGATTCCTTAGTTCGTCCATCTGCCCTATGTTGTTCAAATCTAGTGGGTTAAACGGGGATTTGATTCTGTCCCAGTAAGGGCATTATCAGGTTCTCAAAGGGTCCTGGAGCAAATAGGACTAGGAAAATTGTCTGATTTTCTGTATCTTATAGTCAAAAACTTTTCATTATGGACATCCTTGTACACCCTCAAAACAAAACACAATTTGCGCGTAGATTACGTACGGCCCCTGCAAAAACATTTTACTCTCATGCCTACGACAAAATCTTTGCCCGCTACCGGGTCTCATGGAAAGACAAATCCAACAAATACACCTTAAAGGCCTTGTTGAGGTTTACGGACTTCGAAGGCCATCGTCCAAAAATCACCTCCCTTCGATACATTATTCCGGCACTTAAAACCTACTTCGAATCCAGAAACCGCTTTATACTTCGCAATCCAGTGCCGTTTATTGTGTTCGAAGCCATCAACAAATTGGATGAAATAATATCACCTGGAGCCCAGGTTTTGGAATTTGGCTCTGGAAATTCTACGCTCTGGTTTTTAGGCAAAAAATGCAGTCTTACCTCAATTGAACACGATACAACATGGTGCGATGTGATTCGGAAACATATCCAATCCGACACGTATTCCGATGAGGTCCTAAATCAATTTAACTTCCACAATTCCGAAAAAGAGAACTCCTGGAAACTTGTCGATGACTTTGGCGATGAATCGTTTGACATAATCTTAGTAGACGGTGCCAATGAATTTAACAACCGCAATATGTGCATTGAAAAAGCCCTTCCCAAGTTGAAAAAAGGGGGGTGGATGGTGTTGGATAACTCCGATCATCCCAACAATTGGCCAGGAGGTTTATACCTTGACTCAAAATTCGATCGAATACGATTTACCGGATTTGCGGCGATGGGTTTGTACGTCTCGCAGACGAGTTTCTGGCAAAAGAAATAAGGAGATACCTACTTGGTGCTTTTGCTTAATACATACGGATTTTATAATTTTGATGGCAATTTGTTTCTGGTTTTGTCGCATCTAATATAGCCAAAAGTCATTAGGTGGTTTTGGATTTGTTTAATGACCCGTTGCCAAATTAATCGTTTAATCAAATTGGCGTGAGTTGAGGCGGACACGAGAGTCTGATCTACGCTCCGGAAATCAGTTATCTAAAAGAACTTTCTACAGAACAGTTTGCCGAAATCGGTATTTCGTTGGGCGATATGCGGATTTCTGTTTGCATCTAAGCCCCCTTGGATCTGATCGATGATCTAAATCAAGCCTTGGGGTTAAGTTGAGGTTGTTCCTTGCTGAAATGAATGGAGTAAACCGAATACGTTTGACCTATTTTGAATAGTATCGTATCTATGAGTGCTGTATTCTTGCAGTATGGAATTGACTACACTCACTCTTTGGGGCAGTCCTTTTATAGAATGTTACACATTGGAGTCCAATTTTCGTGGAAACCAGGTGTTGGAAGATGATGCCTGTTTGGCTTATGTTCATTCCGGCACCCAGGAAATATTTGCCCCGACAGGAAAAATTGTTGCGAAACAAGGCGAGAGTATATTGATGAAATGCGGCAACTTTGTTGGTGGAACACCTGGTGCAACACCAACTTCGGTCTTTCGGGGTGTCGTTTTTCATATCCATCTTAAATTCGTCAAAAAAGCGTTTGAAGGCAAGGATATAAGTTTTTTGAGGGTCGATAATACATCTAAAGTTGTTGAACCCTCTTTAAAAATTAGCCACAGTCAATTGATGGACAGCTTTGTCGAATCCCTGACTCCTTATTTTGATAATCCAGAGTTGGTGAAAGAAGAAATATTAGTCCTCAAGCTACAAGAACTGGTTTACATACTATGCGATTCGGGAAAAAACACGGTTGCCACTCAGATTATTGGCTCTCTTCAAGAACATGACCAAATTGCATTTGATGACATCATCTCAGCAAACTTGTATAATGGTTTGAATATCAGTGAGCTTGCCCACCTTACAACGCGAAGTGAAACTACGTTTAAGCGAGATTTTAAAAAGTGGTATAAAGTGAGTCCGGCAAAGTATATCAAAACAAAGCGACTTGAAAAAGCAGCAGATTTATTAAAAAGCTCGAAACTTCAAGTAAATGAAATTGCCTGGGACTGCGGTTTTGAAAATGCAGCC
>CAYZWM010000240.1:0-6084 GCA_964482155.1 uncultured Chitinophagaceae bacterium
ATTTAGGAGGAGCCATAGCTGGATTGGTTATGACAGTCCTTTATTTCTTTAATGAACGGACCTTTAACTACACCCTTATTGCAGCGATGTTGGTGCCTACTTTGATATTTCTTTACTTCATCATCTATCACCCTGAATGGTTACATTCTGGAAAAGTAAATTGGAGTAACAATCCCTTTAGCCGGATTAAGAAACCTAGAATTTATCGATCTCGTGGCAATCGAATAAAGCCTGGAAAACCAGGGACGCCAATGTCCAGAACTGCAGAACTAAACCAACTGCTCGATAAGGTCAGCCGTGTGGGATACGATAAATTGTCTGATAAGGAAAAAACCCGATTAGATCAATTAAGCAACTAGTTATGTTGGAAATCTCTAGCGTAAAAAACCCGATCGTTAAAAAAGTGATGGCCTTAAACAAAAAAAAAGGTCGAACCAACCACGGCCAGTTTTTTGTTGAGGGAATACGCGAGGTTCAACTGGCTATGGAATCTGGTCTCAAACCTGTTGAAATTTTATACAATTCATACTGGAACGATACTGATTTAGAGAATTTTAGAGTCCATGTAGGTGATTCCAAGGAATTTAGCCTGACTGATGACGTTTTTGAAAAAATTAGTTACCGAAGTTCCGTGGCCAATGTCATTGGCATTTTTCACCTTATTACCTACAGATTTAAACCGACTTGAGCTTGCTGACAATGCCCTCGTTATCGTGTTAGAGGCCATTGAAAAACCTGGTAATATGGGCGCCATTTTTCGAACTGCCGATGCCGCAGGAGTGGATGCCATTCTGATTGCCGATGCCAATACAGATTTCTATAATCCAAATGTGATTCGGGCAAGTCTGGGAACGGTATTTACAGTACCCTTTGCAATGGCATCGAATGAGGAGTGTTACCACTATTTATCCCAACGAGATTTTAATATTTACAGCACTTATTTAGAAGGAGCAGTACCTCATTTTGATGTAGACATGAGTTTAAACACAGCCCTAGTTATGGGTTCTGAGGCTTTTGGAATTACCTCTTTTTGGATTGAGAATACGAAGCAATCCATCAAGATTCCAATGAGGGGCAAGGCAGACTCTATGAACGTGTCGACCGCTGCAGCCGTGGTTGTTTTTGAGGCCATTAGACAACGGAGTAATGGTCATATCTAGTACAATGTCTTTTTTAAACGTCACAATTAAGACGGTTAAGTAACACGCTAGACATACTTTTTATATTTTTGGTAAGTTAATCTACTGATGTCGAAACGGGTTTTATGGTTATGTCTGGCGTTGAGTTTGCTTGCAAGTAATGTACATGCACAAGACCTGTCTACACTCCGGCAAAAAAAGATTCTGATTTCCAGCGACACAACAACGATCGACAGCCAGTTTATTGACAACCTATCTGTACGCATATCTGGATACAGCCGTACTTCTTTCAAGGTCGTTTCCAGCAAATCTCAGATTATTTGGTTAACCGACACATTCCCATCCGATTCTATTACTATTCAGTATCGGGTTGTTCGTTTTGACTTTAGGAAGGTATATCGCAACAAAAAGACAGATATCATTGGTCGTGAATATACCGCAGACCCATTTGGTTATGTTCCGCCGAGCGACCGATTTCTAGAAACAGGCTCGGACGAAATCAAAACAATGGGAAACATATCAAGAGGCATTGGTTTTGGAAACAAGCAGGATGTAACTGTAAACAGTAACCTCAACTTGCGGCTGTCTGGAAAGCTACAAAATGAAATTGAAATCGTAGCCGCTATTTCGGACGAAAACAATCCCATACAACCTGATGGAAACACACAACAAGTGCAAGATTTCGATCGGGTATATATACAAATGACCAAGGACAGCTCCAGTTTAATTGCTGGAGATTTTCCAATGATTACGCCTGCCGGTTCTTACTTTATGAAGTACAATAAAAAATCCAGAGGCTTACACATGGATCACCAATTTTCTGACAAGAATGGTCTGTGGTCCTTCAATGGAGAGGGTGCGGTAAGCAGAGGGCGGTTTTCGCGAAACACCATAAATGGATTGGAAGGAAATCAAGGTCCTTATCGATTGTCTGGTGCCAACGGAGAGATCTTCATTATCATTATTAGTGGTACCGAACAAGTATATCTGGACGGCCAATTATTGAGAAGAGGAGAACAGAACGACTACGTCATTAATTACAATACGGGCGAACTTACGTTTACTCCCCGAAAATTGATTACCCAGTACAGTCGAATTGTTGTCGAGTTTCAGTATTCTGATAGGAATTATGGTCGGTCTGTGGTTCGTATGGGTGGGAGTTATTCGACCGAAAAATATAGAATCCGTGCAAACTATTTTAATGAGCAGGATAACAAAAACCAGCCCTTCCAGCAAAATCTTGACGACTCTGTAGGCGACGTATCAACCCGACAGTTTTTAAGTGATGCGGGAGACGCTCAATTGGTTTACGCACCCCGTTTACAGGAAGTGACTGAGTATGATTTAAGTCGGATACTTTATGTTAAAAAAGACACAAATGGCGTTGAGTATTTTGCCCAGGCCATACCCGATGATACCTTAACACGGTTTCAAGTTTCTTTCAGCCTGGTAGGCAATGGCAACGGAGATTATGTCCAAAAAGTCAGTACGGCTAACGGTAAAGTTTTTGAATGGGTTGACCCCATTGGAGGAGTCTCTCAGGGGAATTACGCACCCGTCGAAATTCTGATTCCCCCAAAGCGGCAGCAAATGTTTAATCTGGGTTTTGATTATTTCGTTTCTAAAAACACCCAGGCTTCCATTGAGTTCGTTCGAACAGACAACGACGAAAACACGTTTAGTTTGATTGATAAGGAGAACGATATCGGTTATGGTTTGCGTTTCGATTTAACGAGTAACCAAAAAATAAGCAAAGACTCTGTTCGCCCATGGCGCCTAAACTCCACGTTCTCGTATGAATTGACCCAAAAGAATTTCAGATATGTAGAGCGGTACAGAAACGTCGAATTTGATCGAAAATGGAACCGAACATTAGAAAACCCATCAGATGACAAGGAGTATTTTGATGAGCGAATTGCAAACGTCAACTTTCTGCTAAGTCGAGGTGAGAACTTCGTTCTTCGTATTAATGAAGCGTATTACCAGCAGGGTTCTGAAAATAACGGTTTGGCTCAGTTGTACAACGCCAGATATAAAAAGAACGGATATGGAATTACGGCAGGTTTTGAAAGTATCGCAAGCACTCTGCCTTCTAACGGATTAAACGTAGACAATTCATTTCTTCGATATTTTGGAACAGCATCCAAAAAAGGAAAATGGTTGAATAGCCAATTCTCCTATCAAAATGAAACGAGTACCTTCTCCTCACACGGAGATTCCCTTTACAACACCAGCTACGCCTACGAATTGATGAAATTTGACCTATCTAACGGAGATTCTACCTCGTTTACCTATGGCCTTGTATTGAACCGAAGACTGGACGAAAAAGGAAGTGAAGGTGGATTTACACCAAGCACAGAAGGAAGGGATGCGAATTTGGTGTTGGGCTGGAAAAAAAATCGAAACGCCCAATTCAATCTGACCTCTACCTACAGGCAATTGTTTTTCCTTGACTCAAGTTTAGCCATCGACAAACCTGAAAACACCTTACAAGGCCGGTTTGAGACCCGTCTAAACATGTTTAAAAAATTAATCACAACGACGGCGTACTATCAATTGGCAACAGGTCAAGAGCAAAAACGAGAGTTCAGTTATTTGCAGGTAGGCGATGGGAACGGCAACTATGTTTGGAACGATTACGACAGCAATGACGTTCAAAGCTTAAACGAATTTGAACTCGCTTCTAGTTTTGACATTGGTCGGGCAAATTTTATACGACAGTTTTTACCCGTTCAGGGTTTTATTAAGTCGTTTAGTAGTGAATACAATCAAAGCTTTCGTATTCGGCCCATAAATGTATTGAGAAAAACGGACAAATCTGTCCTGAAATTCGTCAGGCGGTTTAGTAACGTAAGTTCGTTCAAAATTCGCAAAAAGGTAACCAACAATGAAGGTTCGTTTCTTAACCCGTTTGTCCAAAACGTTGAAGACACCTCATTGCTCAGCACCAATTCCATCGTGAGGTCCATACTCTCCTTTAACCAATCAAGTCCTGTGTTTGGTGTTGACCTTCAGTGGTTTCGAAATCAAAACAAAATCCTTTTGGTAAACGGAGTTGATGCCAGAAATGGGCAAGAAAACAAACTCAAGATTCGATACAATATCAACAAGTACTATGAAATCATTTTGGAAGCTACCAATGGCCAAAAGATCTATACCTCTCAATTTCTAACTGACCGGGCTTTTAACTATCAGTTTAACACCATAAAACCCAAGTTAGGTTATCAATATAAATCGTCGTTTAGAGTGGAGGTCTATTATGAGTATTTTGAAGCAAATAATGCCCCAGAATACGGAAATGAAACAACATACAATCATGACTTTACAGCTGAGTTTAGATGGAATTTTCTAAACAAGGGAACCATTCGAACCAATATAGGTATCGTTGACATAAACTACCAGGGAAATGACAATTCTCCAGTAGCTTACGAATTGCTCGCTGGGTTGAAGAATGGCCGAAATTTCAAATGGAATTTACAGGTCGAAAGGCGATTTTCAAACAACATCCAACTGGTCCTAAATTACGATGGTAGGCAGAGTATTGACAACCCAATAATTCACATTGGTCGGGTTCAGGCTAGATATTTATTCTAATCGACAGGAATTCGGTCTGTCTTATTATCATTGCATCCTATTGGGGATAACGGCATGGCTGCGAAAGACGAAAACAAGAGTATCGACACCATCAAGAATCCTTTACGGCTTATCAAACACGGAGGTAAACATGGCGTAAAGAGAGTTGGTCGATTTTTCAGGAACCTGGCTCTGTTTGCATTGACAAATACCGCCTTATTCTTTTTTAGACGATTGCCTTTTATGGATATGGCAATGGAAGTTGCTTCTGGCATCAAGGATGGTGACAAATCTTCTGCGCAACAAAAACTTCAGAACCAGGTAGATGCCCGTATGAATGATTACTTTAAGCACAACAATACACGATGGATTATGTGGTTACTTCCCCTAAACATTGTGGTGCAACTCGTTATTATATTCTGGAAGATTGGCTAAACCCTAAAAGAAATCAAAATGGAACATACAGTGATCATATTATTTGTACTTGCTTTTTGGATTCCAGCTCTATTTTTTCTAGTACTTACCCTGGTCTATAGGAAGTACAAAACCCTCCCCTGGTTTTTTGGGATTCTAACCGTTGTTCTCGGTTTAGCCCCTAAAATTATTTTTAGCTTAGAAAATCAACTCCAACGGAATTCATTCGTCGGCATGTATTATAATGAAAAAAAAGCCGATGAATATTTTCAGCTAAACAAAGATCAAACCTGGCAAACCAACGTTTCGTTTTTAGATTGCAAAACCGGTCAATGGAGCTATTGGATGATGGACGGCAGTCATATATTTGAATTGGAGAATGATTGTTTGAATCAAGGAACACATCAGGTTTATTCGTTGGATCAAACACGTTTAACCTTTCGACAAACCGGTCGTAAAGAAATGAATTTTGTTCGACAAAAACAGGTAGACTAGCTTGTCTTTTTCAGACCAAATCAAGAAAATCCTTGCCGCCAAAATTCCCTGAACTCATCATTAGATACACCACCTTTTCCTGTTTCAATGATTTAAGCTGACTCCACAGGTCATCCAAATCGGTTTCAACATGAACATTTCCAAAATGAGTTTTTACCTCATCAGGCTGTAGGACCTCCATTTTTTTCATTTCAAAAACATGGGTATTGAAGTGTACAAAGGCCTGGTCGGCGCTGTCCATGGTTTGTGCATAGAGGGGTAGAAATTCTCGATTTAAACTGCTAAATGTGTGAAGTTCCAGGACGGCAATAACCTCATACTCAGAAAACGTGTTTTTTACTGCATCTACCGTAGCCTTAACCTTACTAGGGGAATGTGCGAAGTCTCTAAAAACCAAAACGTCGCCCTGGTGATAGACTTTTTCTAATCGTGCTTTTGAAACTAGATAATGTCGATTCCCATT
>CAYZWM010000241.1:0-6025 GCA_964482155.1 uncultured Chitinophagaceae bacterium
GGGTAAAGTCGACACGGTTTACTCGTACATCTTTATCAAAGACTTTCTGGGAAACCGGGTGGATCTCGGCGACGATATTTGGAAGTGTAGGGACGACTCTGTTCAATTGTCGCTAAAAGGAGATTCAGTGTATCAAAAATATCTTTGGAATACGAATGACACGTCAAAAAAACTGTCCATTACCAAACCCGGGACGTATTGGATTCAGGCATTTGCTGGTAAAAAATGTTTTTATACCGATACCCTGGACGTGTTTGACTATGTCAACGATGAAATACCTGGATTACTTCATTTGGGTAGCGACATTGAGAAATGCACCTATGAGACCGTTACAATACAGCCAAAAGAGCAGTTTAATCGCTATCGGTGGAATACGGGTGACACCACATCTAAGATAGTAACCCAGGATTCAGGAGTCTTTATAGTCCAAGGATTTAATCATAAAACCTGTTATTCAAGAGACACGATACACATTGCATATTTTCCGGGGGCAATCCCAGATTTAGGTCCTGATTCCATGCACTGTCGAGTGAAAGATGAAAAAACCAGGGTGGGAGACGTCAACAACTCGTTTGTTAGTTATTCCTGGAACGATGGATCCAACGACCCGTTTATTTTTACAGACCAAACCGGTAGATATATTTTGGAGATCGAAGATAAATACGGGTGTAAAGCGTCAGATACTATATACCTGACGTTTGTTGGGCAGCAACCGATCGTTTCGCTTGGTGGAAACCGTGTGTTTTGCGATTCAATGCCAACGGACAGTGTAATCTCCGTACTAAGTCAAGGCATATCAGAACACTATGTCTGGCATAATGGCTCAACAGATTCTGCTATACGCATTATTAACCCCGGATGGTACAGGATGAAGGTACAAAACGCTTGCGGAATAACCCAGGATAGCATTGAGGTTAAGTTGATAAAATCACCGAAGGTTGAGATGGCCACGACGTTTCAGAGGGAGTTTTGCGATTCGGTCAACGTGTTGATTTCAACACAGATAAGCGGAACCATTCCCACCTTAATTTGGAATACGGGAGACACAACGCCGAACCTTTTGGTGCAAAAGCCAGGTCTTTACTCGCTGATTGGTTATAACGTGTGTGGTGCAGATACGAGTTTAGTTCAAATTAAATTGACGTTAACGCCTTTTGCAAAACGGATAGAGGATACATTGGTTTGCTCTTCGGTAAAATATACCCATGAAGTCACAGAGAAAGACAGTGCGAATAAATACGTGTGGAAATTAGACGGCGTAATTGTATCAACATCAGACTCCATTCAGGTGACCGATGATGGATCCTATCAATTAAAAATTGAGAATCAGTGTGGCGTGTATCGAGACACGTTTACCATAAGAACCCTTTCCATTCCAATCGTAGACCTCGGTCCAGATTTGGATTTATGCGACAGCGTAAATGAAGTATTGAACGTTGGTCTTACCGGAAACCATGAAAAACATGTGTGGTCTACGATGTCTACTTTTCCTTATTTAGTGATAAAGCAAGAAGGCACATATTGGGTGACCAGTCGAAATAAATGCGGAGAAGATTCGGATACGATAAACATGCGTGTTCATTTTAGAGATGTTCCCAGTTTACCGGCTGATACCGTGGTTTGTGATCAGGCCTCCGTCGTTTTGGATGCGACCATTCCCGGCAATCATAATCTATTCTCATGGAGCAATGGCGACAAAACGGCGGCCACTACCGTCGTGCAAAATGGGACATACACCGTAGAAATAACCAATGCATGTTTCATTCAAAAGAAAGCCGTTAAGGTGTCCTTTTTAACCACTCCCGTACCCTCGTTAGTTCGAGATATATCGTACTGCGATGTGATGCAACCCACCGTACTTAAAGCAGGGTTAGAAGAGAATGGAGAATCCTATCTGTGGTCAACGGGCCAACAGAAGAGCTCTATTGAAGTCAACGAAGTTGGTGTTTACTGGGTGACCATAACAAACGTTTGTGGTCAAATAAACGATACCAGTCTATTGAGACTCTCCCAATCGCCTACAGTCGATCTTGGACCAGATACGGCTATGTGTGGTGAGTTTAGTTTGCTTATCGATGCAGGAAATGCAGACCTGTTGCATCATTGGCAGCCCGATGGCCAAACCGCACCAAGCATTTGGGCAGAACAGCAAAAAGTTTATTCGGTGACGGTTACAAATAAAGATGGTTGCGAAGGCTATGATGAATTGGAAATCAACGACTCATGTTTGGCTACGTTTTACGTTCCAACGGCGTTTAGACCCAACCAGGACGGACTAAACGAAGTGTATAAACCCGTTTACCCGATGAATGTTGACCGTTACAGTATGTTTATATTCAATCGATGGGGAGAGAAAATTTTTGAATCGGTCGACGTTAATTACGGCTGGAATGGGGAGTATAAAAACAGAGCTTGCCAATTGGGCGTATATATGGTTCAAATTCGATATTTTAATTACGAACTCGGGTATTTTGTGAATGATAATACGACGGTTACGTTAATTAGGTAGTCCAGAACAGAACGGTCGAGCCAACGGTACTGAATTCTTGTCGTATGGGGCACCCGTCTAATGATGATGAGGTTTAGCGGCTCGCCAGCCCTGCTTCAATTGGGACGCAAGTTTGTCGATTATGAGTTCATTTTCTTTCAGACCCGCAACGTTCTTATTCTCGTCCGGATCGGTTTGACTGTTGTAAAGTTCACGAACGACAAAATCTCCACGTTCTCCCAGTTTATTATCCCAGTAATACCATTCTACATAGTGATACGCCTTTGTTTTGATCGAATAACCCATATATCGCTTTCCATCGGGTGTCACCTTGGGCCGACGATGAAACTGGCTAAACGCCGCTGATTTCCATTCTTGATTCGGATCCTCTAAAAGGGGGGCAAAACTTGTTCCTTGAAGGTAGGATGGCGTCTCTATACCGCTCAATTCGCAAAGCGAAGGAAACATGTCTATGAGCTCTGTAATTTCAAATGTTTCAGTTCCGGGATTGGGATGAGTTGGTGTATAAATCATCATAGGAACATGGATATCAATGTTGTAGTTGGTCTGTTTGCACCATCCGTTGTGTTCTCCGAGTTTCCAACCGTGGTCTCCCCAAACAATGATGATGGTGTTGTCATACAGATCCAAATCCTTTAGGTGTTGAATAATCTTTCCAAACTGAGCATCAACATAACTAACACTGGCATAATAGCCTTGTTTGAGTATTCGTGCCGTGTCCTCGTTCATCACATTAACAGTAGGGTGATTCAGTTTGCTAAACCCGTCATACATTCGCAGTTCATACATCGAATTCATGGTCATTACTGGCGATTGTTCAGGCACAAATGGGTTACTCGCTAAGGGAATACTGTCTTTATCATAAAGTTCCCAATATTTGGTTGGCACAGCAAAAGGAAGGTGGGGTCGAAAGTATCCAAGAGCCATAAAAAAAGGTTGTTCCGTTTTTGATAGCCTGGTCAACGTACGCTTGGCCAGTTCCGTTTGGGCACCGTCGTAATACATCGTGTCGTGTACGTCTTCAATTTCCCAGGCAGGACCATTGTTCCAACCATCCGCGTAATAATTGGGTCGTAGTTCTATCTTCTTGTCTCTTTTTATTTTTTGCTTTCTCTGAGTTTCCTTGTTGACGTAAAAGGTTTCTCCGTCCCGCTTTAGCCATTCTGGTCGCGAATATTGAATGGGTCGGAGATCAGGTTCGTCCCACGACACTGAATCAGGCATATAGTTATGAAATATCTTGCCAATACAAACGGTGTGATAGCCGTGTTTATTAAAATGCTGAGGCATGGTTACGATGTTTGGATGCAGTTTTCTGAATTTATCACCGAGATGCCAAACGCGTGTTGAATCAGGCCTTAGGCCTGTGGTTAAACTGGCTCTTGAGGGAGCGCAAACCGCTGCCTGGCAGTAGGTGTTTCGAAACGCCGTTCCAGTTTTAGCAAACGCATCCAGATTGGGTGAAAATATATAAGGGTTGCCAAATGCACCTAGATTGGGGCCAAGGTCGTCGATAGACACAAACAAAACATTGTACTTTTTGACTACTTCTGGTGACTTTGTTTGGGTCTTGGAACATCCCGTCATACAAACAAACAGGAGAATAAGGGAGGTAAGAAAAGGTGTGGCCGATGGCGTTGAATTCCGCATTTAATGTGGGTATTATGGGGTATTAAGGCGTTCAATATAGGATTTTTCGCGGCGTACTGATTCCAATACCTTGAAATGGATGACGAGACGAGGAGAGAGGCTGTTAGTTGTTTTGAAAATAACGATCTATCTGGGCAATTGATTTTGCCTTGTCGCTGTCGGATAACCAGCTGGATTCAAAGCTGTTTTTTGCCAGGGTTACTATTTGCTCTTTGTTGAGATTAAGTGCCTGAGTTACAGCCCAATAGTTCTCGTTTAGATAGCCTCCGAAATAGGCTGGGTCGTCGGAATTGATGGTAACCAATAGGCCTTCGTCCATCATCTTAACCAAGGGATAGGATTCCAGATTTTCAATTACTTTTAATTCCAGGTTTGACAAAGGACACAGTGTGAGTGGCATTTTTATGGCCGACAAACGTTTAACCAGTAAGTCATCGTCCATGCACCGATTGCCATGATCAATTCGTTTTACTTTAAGTCGGTTAAGCGCTTCCCAAATATAGTCAGACGGACCTTCTTCGCCAGCGTGGGCTACTAAATTAAAACCTTGCAATCTTGCGTGTTCAAAAACCCGCTCAAACTTGGATGGGGGATTCCCAACTTCAGATGAATCCAGGCCAATTCCATCGATCCAATCTTTGTACGAAAGTGCTGATTCTAAGGTCTTAAAAGCCGCTATTTCACTGAGATGACGTAGAAAAGAAAGGATGAGCCTAAAGGAGATTCCGTATTTTTTTTTGGCGTCTGTTAACGCCCGGTATATGCCTTTAATAACGGTCTCAAATTCAATACCTCTGTCCGTATGCGTTTGTGGATCAAAGAATATTTCTGTGTGAATGACATGTTGCTTCTGAATTCGGGTCAGATAGGCCCAGGTAAGGTCATAAAAGTCCTGTTCATAGATTAAAACATTGGCTCCAGCATAATACAGATCCAGAAACTCCTGAAGGTTATTAAAGGAATAGGCATTTTTGAGTTCCTCCATAGTGGAATAGGGGAGTCCAAGGTTATTTCTCCTGGCAATTTCAAACATTAATTCCGGCTCAAAAGTTCCTTCAATGTGTAAATGAAGCTCAGCTTTTGGTATTCCATTAATAAAATTTTGAATCGAAACGTCCATATAATCTTAGGGGTATGCCCGACTCGAATATACACAATTGGTATAAAACCAGAAACATATCTGGTATAATGTGTTGGTATATAGGTGTTTATAGTTCCTTTTTCATCAGGCAGGAATAGCCTCGAGCTATCAATCGTGTTTTTTGTCGATCCCAGATGCTGCACTCAACGTTAGAGAGCTGTTTACCCTTTTTGATGACTTCTGTTTCGATCAAAACAGTTTCGTTTTGCTGGGCCGTGCTAAAATAGTCTATAGAGTTACTAACGGTTATGTACGACGCAGATTCACCATAAGAATACATGGCCACGCCTACAGCATCGTCTATCATTGCCGCCGAAATGCCTCCATGTAAGGTGCCAAAAGGGTTTGTCATTTCAGGTCGAACCAAACATTCCAGTTGAATTTGACCTTCATTAACCTTAAGAAGAACTGGGTTTAACCATCGCATAACTGGAGATGGGGAGTTTGAAACGTCTTTTCCTATCTGTGCTTTAAGGAATTCAAGTGTTTTGTTCATATTGTTTTGTTAATTATATACCGTACGGTATATGCATCATTAAATTTTTTTACGCCAGGGTGAGCTCGTTAATTTCCTTTTCCAGGTCATCAAGATTTCTAAGCAACACGCTCCAGTCCTTCAAGGTATTCGACATCATCACTCCACCCTCTATTAGGGAAATCATTCGAGTGGCGAAAGCGCGTGCGTCAGTCTTTTTTAGTTCCGACCTGGCGACGCCATCATTTAT
>CAYZWM010000242.1:0-6023 GCA_964482155.1 uncultured Chitinophagaceae bacterium
GCGCTGAGGAAGGTGGGCCACCTAAGCTCATATTGGCAACATCTCCCGATGTAGCGTTAGCGGCTACATAATCAACGCCTGCAATGACTACAGAATATGAACCACTTCCACGGCTATCCAATACCTTAACGCCTACAATTTCAACGCCAGCGGCAACACCAACAACATCTAAATCGTTGTCTATCGCACCAACAGTTCCTGCAACGTGTGTTCCATGACCATTCCCATCATCAGGCGATTTACTATCTCTTCCAGTAGAAAACATGGTTGCACTTAACCCTGTATTGACATTCAAATCTCTATGATCTTGATCAACGCCGGTGTCAATAATCCACGCTCGTTTACCACTTACATTATGTGAACCCCCAACGGCAGAAATCCCCCAGGGCGTTGTCTGCGTTTCTGTCTCATCTCCACCTCCATCTTTTGGCGGTTTTCCACGTCCCTCTTTCGGAGCCAACATTACGAATCGATCTTGCTCTATATATTCAACATTAGGATCAGCTTCTATTAACTCTTTATCCGACGGATTCAAACGAGTGGCAAAACCCACCAGGGTAGAATTGAACGTTGTGCGAATAACAGCATCTTCCACACCATTATTGCTTAACAATTCAAGAGCTGCCGAAGCAACTAATTGATTTCTTTGTTCATAGGACATGTCGTTAGCCAAACTTGCTGTAAGAATCGCAGATTCATTGAATACGACAATATATTGATCAGGAATGAAATCTCCATGTGTCAATCCTTCATATTCATTCGTCTCCGACGAGTCAATAATGTCTTCATGCTGACAACCAGAGAAAACCAACGAAAAAAGAGCGATAAAGGCGATAAGGCCTCTTTTAAAATGTAAGAATTTCATAATGAACTACTTTTAGGACCTACCGCGAAGGTAGGTATAATCTCACTTTGTAACCAAAAAGAGGGTATTTTCGTTAGAATAGTATACAATCAAAAAATTGAAACATGGGATTTTCTGACATTTTTAAGAATTTATTCGGTAAAGCAAAAGAAACTGGCAAGGAATTGGCCGAAGATGTTAATGAACTGGCTGATAAGGTAGTAGAGAAAACCAAAGAAGTGGTTCATGAAATCAAAGAAGAATCTGCTGAGTTTGTTGAAGATGCCAAAATTGTCGGCGGCAAAATCAAAGACAAAGCCATCGAGGTTGGACATGAACTTAAGGAAGAGGCTGGTGATATACTTGATGAAGCCAAAGTGATGGGTGAAAAGGTGATGGAAAAAACCAAAGAAGTGGCTGAGGATATCAAAAACAAAGTAAGTGATTTGGTAGACGGAGATAAAGAAGAAGAGGCCACGCCAGATAGTGAAACAACCCCGTCAGCTGAAACTTCAACGGATGAAGCGGCGAATGACGTTTCCGATGAGGTAACTGATGACGTTGGACAAGATCAAAGTCCCGAAGTAGCATCTTCCGCAGAAGAAACAGAACAGAAAAATACAGAAAACACATCGGGGGAATCAGAGAACCCCGCAGATAAGGAGGAAAAGTAAACTCTTTTTCATGTCTATTTCCCAATGAAGCAGCGAATACACAGGTTTAGTGGTCTACTGAGTGGCACTCAGTAACCATGCTGGTTAACAAACAACATACATACGTGGCAGGTAGAGCAATTTTAATCGCTCTTTTGGTGATATGTACGTATTTCCAATCATCTGGTCAGTGCTCATCAATCAATGTAACTGTAGATACCAACATCTCGTGTACCCCAGGTGTATTTACATTCGTGGCACATAATGTTCCCAGCGGGTCTATTGTTGAATGGGACTTTGGTAATGGTCCAATAACCGGAACAGACACATTTCGAATGATTCAGGCTTCGGCAACACAATTGGATCTTGAGTTAGGCGTATTACTGTCATCAGGGATGTGCATCAAGAAGTATAAGAAAATTGCCACCGTATTGGCCAACCCAGAACCTCGAATGCTCATAGCAAAGAAGTTCTATTGCTCACTTTCCGAAGCGTACACACTCACCGATAAAACGGTAGGCTCGACATACCGAATTTGGGTTATTGATGGAGTAACCTATGGAGATACGGCTAAAATTCGAAAAGGAAATTTTACATCCGACGGCAAAAAAAACATTTTGCTTATGGTCGAAGATCAATACGGCTGTATAGCGGCTAAAAGTTTTGTCGACGTTGCGGAAGTAGTGGAAAACCACACCCTGGACATCATTGGGTTTAAAACCAAAGCCTGCGTCATGACCGAAGTATCTCTTTCGCCCTCTTCCAGTTTTCCGAGATCGGAAATAAAAACAATAAATTGGAAATTGCCTGGAGGAACGCCGTCTACATCTAAAGCCATATCACTCAATAAGGTCAAATATTCCAAGGGAGGCTACCACAGCGTGTCGGTCGAAATCGAAACCAAAAAAGGATGTATTTATACCGCTGAGAAACCCAATTTTGTTCATGTCATAGATTCGACGGTACTGGACGTTCAATTGTCAGATTCCATTATTTGCGCACCCAGTTCTGTTCGTGTAACCATAAAAAACAAAGACTTATACGGTACATTGGATTGGACAGTTACAGGACACAAATTTACGGACACGGTCAACGATTTAAGCCAAATATATCATTACGGGAATGCTGGGGAATATCCATTTGGTTTGATATACACCGATAGTTTTTGCATCTCACGTTTCAAAAGGGATAAATTTATTAAGGTAAAACGGGTTACTGCCAAGATAAACTCAAGCCAATATTACGATTGTAAGATTCCATTTATAAGTAAGTTTACCAATGGCAGTTCATCGTCTGAACCTGGAAAAATGTCCTATGTATGGACTGTATTTGATACATTTGGCCAAGAATTATCAACGGCCAAAAGTCATAACTTCAATTACTTTGTAAAGGACACCGGTTATTACCATATCGAGTTAATTGCCCAGCATGAAAATGGCTGTGGCGACACCATTTTTCAACCTCGATTTATTCGGGCAGATTCAATCCGAATTGACTTTGTACCCAGCCTTGATAACCTTTGTTTGGATCAATTTCTTAATTTGATTAACCTGACACTCCCAAGCTCATATCAAACGACCGACGAATTTACCTGGTGGATATACAAACATGGTGATACCACTACGGCGCTGGACTTTTCCTATTTAAGACAACCGCGTTTTAAAGCAACGTATGACGGTAGTTACGACGTAAAGGTCAAAGCAAAAAATTCTCTCGGTTGTACACAGGAACTTTTCGTGGAAGATGCGTTTGAAGTCATTAAACCACAGGCCAATTTTCGTGCCTCTTTCGACACCATCTGCAGACGAGTGGAGTTCGATTTAATATCGAACATAACCCCAGACGGGGATTACTTACACAGTTGGAGAGCTGCAAGTGCAAAGGACACCTTTTATTGGAAACACCTGAGTGAGCCACGAATTGAGATTGATTCACCAGGCGTGTATGATATAAGATATGATATCTCAATTTTGGGGTATTGCAAAGACACCGTAACCAAGAAAGCTGAAATTACGGTCAGTGGGATTTTTGCCCGTGTTGAAACGACCTCGAACCGGACGTGTCGAAACGTGGTCTTTTCTCCTAAAGCAAACGTAGACAATAGGGTGTATGGGAAATCTCAAACTACGGTAACCTACCAATGGAAGATTAACCCATCAACGGGGTTTACCATTACGAAGGGAACCACCAATCAGCCGGAAATTGAGTTTAGTCAAAATGGAAAATATGTGATTCAATTGATCGTTCGGAATTCAAACTTGTGTTTGGATACGGCCTATTCAGATACGATTACCGTTGGAATGAAGCCTGAATTTGTTTTTAGAGATACAACGGTTTGCGCGAATGCTCCGATTCGATTCTTAAACAAGACTGACTCATTTACAAATCGATGGTTTCATACGTTAACGCCAACCAAATCATATTCCATTGAAGACATCGAAAAGGATTCGGGTGTACTCCGTATTGAAAAACAGGGCGATTATGAAATTGAAATTATTGCAAGTAGAGATTCATTGTGTTTCGATACGCTTCGTCAAATAATTAAAATTGTGTCGCCAGTTGCCGACTTTCATCACCTGGATTCAAACTTATACTGTGCACCAGTCTATGAACGATTTAGATCATCGTCGCAATATGCAGATACCCTGTTTTGGGATTTTGGCGATGGAAAAAAATTAAAAACCACCCATCATAAAGTAACCACACTTTATGAGGTAAACACGGGCGAATTAAAACCGTACACCGTACGACTGATAGCAAAAAACAAAAGTGGTTGCGCAGATACCATGGTTAAAACAGACCTAATTAAGGTACAAGGTCCAGCGGTTCAATTTACCCTCGATACCAATCGGGGATGCGAACCTTTTGAATTAAAACTTAAAGGTAAAACTGATCAGGTCAGCAAAATGTATATCGACTATGGAGATGGGGGCAATTTTGGGCTTAGTTTGGATCAAACTCATCTATATGAAAATAAATGGCGGGTGATCGAGCAGCAATATCGACCGGTTATTCTGGTTATTGATGAGAATGGTTGCTTAAATGCGTTGAAATCAGATTCCATAGTTTACGTGAAACCCTCGCCTAAAGCCATTATCGGGTTAGTCGACACCCTGGCGTGCCACCCATTAACAATGACGTATTACTACCTTGGACAAGAAGCAGATGCTTGGTGGTGGGACTTTGACGGAAATGGAACAAATGATGGATCCAATGCCTCTGGAAAACATACCTATTCAAGCCCTGGAAGGTTTAATGTTACGTTGATCAACTCGAATACGTTTGGTTGCTCAGATACCGCTGTTAGTGTAGCACACTCCGTAGCCGTACCACAGGCAAAAATTAATGTGGAGGATATTACCTGCTTTGGTAAAACGGTTGTGATTTCAGATTCTACCCTGTACGATTTGCCCATAAAGACACGAATATGGAACGTTGACCACAATGGAAATAAGGTGGTAAAATCAGATTCGGTTTTCGACTTTATTCCAACCGCGACAAGTTTGATAACTATTACTCTAGATGTCTCCGATAGTTTAGGCTGTGTGGGTCAGGATGTAGCCACGGTAATTGTCAAAGACAAACAAAACAGCGAAGACGCATTAATCAACTTCGTTACAGTACAAAATGATTCCATTGTTACCATTCAGGCAAAACTTCCGGTGTTACCATACAAATCAACGGAGTTTTATTCTGAGAATTTAGGGGGAAACATGGAATTTTGGAGAAGTGTAAATCCGACGTTCAACGTACAACGGGATACCATTACAAACAAAATAAGCAAAACACATTGTTACTATTCGGTACACACGGATAGTTGTGACTTTGAAAGCGCAGCGTCCGTCATCCATTGCACCATATTTCTTGAAGTTACGTCTACCGTGGTTGCCAAAAATGAGTTGACATGGTCGCCTTATATTGGGTGGTCATCGGTTGCCGATTATTCCATTTACCGGGTTGAATCAAACGGAAAACGCTTGTTGGGAACGGTAGATCAAAATACCTTGCAATACACGGATTCGTTACTCTGCGATTCGACCTATTGTTATGTAGTTATTGCGAATAGCGCAAATGACAACTACCAAAGTCAAAGTAATTTAGTGTGCTCCAAACCCCTTTATGCGGCTAACACAAGTATAAATCACATCGATTGGGTATCCGTGGTTGACAATAGTTTTGTCCAGATAAAAATAGAAGATTCAGACTTCAATACCTTCGTTTTGGAAAAGACACTGAATCAAACGGTGGTCGACCAAATAACTATCAATGACATCTACTTTGATGACCTTGATGTTGATGTAAATCAACAATCTTATCAATACCGGGTCAAATCGGTGGACCAATGTGGATCCATAGGGTCGATGGGAAGACAAGGAAAATCCATCGTGTTTAGCGCAATCAAATTGGATGAGATTCACTTTCGTTGGACAGCCTATAAAGAATGGCCTACCGGTGTATCGGAGTATACCATCTATCACAAGGTAGAAGGTGCTTTTTTGCATTATAAAACAATGTATGGAAATGAT
>CAYZWM010000243.1:0-6007 GCA_964482155.1 uncultured Chitinophagaceae bacterium
CCTACAATTATATCGCTGTAACCATCTCCGTTTACATCGCCTGCACAGGACACAGAAATTCCAAATTTTGCACCTGCCTGATTTGATTCTAGTGTGGTAGAGTCCGTCGAACTGATTCCAGATAAGCTTCCATAATACACAAAAGCGGCTCCTTCATTTGTTTGCCCGTTATCATACCCATATGCCCCTACAATTACATCGCTAAAGCCATCTCCGTTTACATCGCCTGCTGAAGATACAGACCATCCCAAGTTTGCAGCGGTCTGATTTGATTCCAGTGTATCGGCCGCCAAGTTGATTCCAGAGGAGCTTCCATGAAACACAAAAGCGGCTCCTTCATCTGTTTGCCCGTTATCGTAATAGCGTGCCCCTCCAATTACATCACTATAACCATCTCCGTTTACATCGCCGGCACAGGACACGGAAATTCCAAAATTTGCATTTGCCTGATTTACTTCTAGTACGGTATCGCCCGTCTCACTGATTCCAGAGGAGCTTCCATGATACACAAAAGTTCCTCCTTCATTCGAGTGCCCGTTAGTGTACCCATAGGCACCTACAATTACATCGCTATAGCCATCTCCGTTGACATCGCCTGCCGAAGATACGGAAACTCCAAAATATGCATTTCCCTGATTTGCTTCTAGTGTATCTACCGTCGAACTGATTCCAGATGAGCTTCCATAAAACACAAAAGCGACTCCTTCATTCGAGTGCCCGTTATCAAACTCATATGCCCCTACAATTACATCGCCATAGCCGTCTCCGTTTACGTCGCCTGCTGAAGATACGGACCATCCCAATTTTGTACCTACCTGATTTGCTTCTAGTATGATATCTGCCGTCGAGCTGATCGGATCAACGATAATAGGAAACGTGGCGTTTCTGGTGTCCACAAGCAGTGTGATCTGGTCATCTTTAAGAGTCATAGAGCTGTTGAGTGTTTTTCCATTGGCATCCCAAGCAAGTAAATCACTGTAAGTCACTGTTTGAGAACCATTATATGCTGAATACATACCCTCGGAAAAACGTATTTCATCGGCATTCTGCTGAGTTACCGACATATTGCTATTAATTTTTAAGTGTACCACCAATTTCTCACTTTGATCTAGCGGTTCGTTATGAATGATAAAGTTTTGGCGAATACCTTGATTGTTGTTGATGTATTCTTCGGTAACTAATCCATGGTGTTTGTACCTGAGTGTATCACCCATTGTTTCTCCTATGGCGTGTACCTCTGGAGTAAATGTGTAGTTGTTATCCAGATTAGTTGCAAAGGTTATCGAATCCATTTGAAGTGAAATGTTCCACTTATTGTCCAATTCTTCTTCTTTAGAATCAGGTGTTGTCAATTCCTGTTTTGCTTGAATCGAGAATTTTCCAGGTTCAAATTCGACATCAAAAGATTGTTTTGGGTTTGAACTTCTAAACGCTTCTGAGTCGCCGTCTTCTTTTGGTTGAATCAGGTATTCATGTTTTTGAATACCTTCAATAACCGAAGCCAGCCATCCTTCAGTGGTGTCAAGGCCATCGGATACTGCTACATCAGTTGTACCTGCATCAGGGATACCCATTGTTTTGGACGTAGGTCCCATGTAAGATTTGATCCCAAATACCAATGCCACAGCTATGATAGGGAACAAGAAGATCTTTTTTAATCGTTTCATCTTTAAACTATTTAAATTCTAATAATTACATGTGCTGACCTATCAAAGGATATAGACAGCACTACAGTGCAAAGGGATGGCTTGTTGGCACAATTATTTGTAGTGGGGTCTCCCCAAAAGACGTAGACAAATAGCTACAACTCTGCTGAAAGAGGTTGGTTTAGAACGTTGTTTGCTCAGTACTTCAACTTGGTTCGATTACGTGTTTGCAAAGCCACATATTTGATTGAAATCATGAAAATTGAGTACACTTTTTCATTATCAATTGTACTAAACAGACTCAAACATTACGTTTGTTGAAACCATATCCTGCAATATGTTTACTATCTAATTAATGGATCAAGTGAACCGTTTTAACTGAAGGTGAAACAATTAATCAGATTGAAGTTGAGATAACAGATCGTAATACGGAATACTGTCGTGTTAACTTACTGTGAAATAACTGTTCGGAATAAAAGCAGGTTAGAGGCCTTAAGTCGGACATTACTCAGGGATACTTGTCTGATAAGCGGTATTTCATGTTTTGCTGGTCAAAAGAACGCAACCCGAATTGGCTTTGATTCATAGTGTTTGTTAATTCGAACACACCATCTTTGGTTTACGTACGACGTTAGTGGTATATGACCTTGAAGTTCCAGAGAAATTCGGTTTTTAAAAATCGTATTTCATGTTGTTGTTGTTTGCCTGTAAAAGCTCAGAAGACATTGATAAGTATGGGGTAATAACTAAATACCGAATTATGAAAATGCACAATCTGGACGGAATATGCTACATTTGATTTGTTTGAGATGACTGTATACAGAGCAGAAATTGCCGCGTTAAACGCGATGTAACATGACCATAAAATACATAAATAAATTTCTGGGTTATTTGGCAAAGCGGCGTCAATATTATCTTCAATTGATTGGTTTGTTCCTTGTGTTGACGGCTAACGTTTCAGTTGCATCTGCCCAAAAAAATCTGGTAGGCCTTAGTCTGGACTCATTTATTATCACCAATCAATATACGACGGATGATGGATTGCCTCAGAATCAGATAAGATTCACAGCATTTGACAAGGATGGATATTTATGGATCCAAACTGGGAGAGGGGTGACAAGATTTGACGGATATACATTTAAAACCTTTCATCAGGATTCCTGGTTTTTGCATTACGGTATATCCAATCTTGCTAGATCCCCTCAGGACAGTACGTTGTATCTTAGAATGGCAAATGAAAAAAACATTTTAAGGTTGAACCATGGCGAGGTTGATACGGTTTTTGACACCGACCTGAGAATTGTCAGGCAGGTTTGCTTCAGAAATAATGGGAGTAAGTGGACCAATTTTCTTAGTAACTATAAAGATTTAATCACACCTAAGTATTACAGACTTTATCAGGAGACCATGTCTTCTGGATACGTTTTGGACAATGAGGAGAATGAGATCACCTACTATTCTGATTCAACCCAAATTACTATGGAACGGGTGAATGGTCCTCTCTGGAGTGGTACAATTAAACCGAACGGCGTCTTTCTGGTCGTAACTGGTACTGAATTAATAGCAATAAAACGGGGCAAAATTTTGTCAAGATCCACATTAAAGGCTTTCGGGATAAAAGATAACACACCCAGTTATTTTAAGAATTTTGATGAGCAAGGCGGTCATAGGATAATGATTGTTGGAAATGGTGGTGATCTGTTCAAGGTAGATTATAGCAATAATCAGATAAAAGCGGTAAAAATTATTTCTTTGAAGGGAACACAGATTTTACCCACCTCGATATCTGTTTGTCCGGATGGAACCTATTTAATAGGAACACTGACCAATGGAATAATTCATCTTAGGAAAAGGCTTGTTAAATCCTCTTTTGACCCCAATATTTTAAAGATTAATCAATCCGTTGTAAATTTTACAGAATACAAGCCGGGTATAATTGCGACTACTAAACGGTTGATTTATTCAACCGAAACTTTAGAAATGTTACCAAATGTTGAAATTGAACCACATACTATATTCTCCCAGGCTACAGGTGATTACTTGTATTTCCAATTTGGTAATGCATTAGATGAGAAACTCTATCCATCCAAAGATGGGGAGTTCAGAATGACCATCGGTAGTTTTAAAAAGATAATAGGTGATGATAACAGGGTACAAGTAAAAAAGTGGGTAGGAAATAAAACGTTGTTCTTGTGCATGAAACAAATAGTCATAATTGACGACAAGACAGGTAAGGTTTCGAAATATGATTTTACGACATCTCAGAATATTGGACATCAAACTTTCGTTTCGATAGATAAAAAGAACCCAAACATCCTATACGTTGGTCATGTAAAGGGTTTGGCAATCATTGACCTTGCCAGCCAAAGCTGTTTTGTGCCCAAAACAACCATAGGAGCACATATCCGAAGTTCGTACCACGATGCTGAGGGTAATATTTGGTTTGCGAGTTATACAACAGGTCTTTATTTATACAGAAAAGGGAAGTTTTATAATTTTTCCAGTGAAATTCACCCATCACTGTCCACGGTCAATTCAATCGTAGAGGACCATATGGAAATGCTTTGGATAGGCACTAATAATGGGTTATTGAGATTGAGCAAGCAGCAATTAATTCGTAAGTCAGTTGACACAAGTTCTCATATTTACTATGAATACTACAATAAGAAAACGGGTATTGGTATGGTAACTAATGAGTTTAATGGGGGGTACTCAACGGCTATGACAGCCAGAAATGGTGATATAGTAATGGCAACGGTGCATGGTTTGATGAGTTTTAATCCAAAAGATTTTAAGGTGATAAGAACGGGAAGAGAACGCCTTCCGGTTTTGACCGTCGATTTTAAGGGAAAGGGATCAACAACAAAAAACTCATTTGATATCACTAAGGGGTATGATAAATTGGATATAGTCATACGTCGAAACCCGAGATTTGAGTTGTCGAATACCATTTTTGAATATCGAATTAGCAATTATATTGAGGAATGGACCAGTGTTGGGAATTTAGACAGACTTGTTATACCCGAATTACTTTCGGGTATGTATACAATTGAATTAAGGGAATATTATGGTTTTGGTTTAGATGATTATGTAGAAACGGAATTGGTATTAAATGTCATACCACTTTGGTATGAAAGACAATCCATTCAATTACTTGCTGTTGTCTTTATTATTCTATGCATTTTTATTTATTTCCGTCTCAGGGTTGAGCGAATTAAAAAGCTAAATGTGAATCTTGAAGCTGTGGTTTCTGCTAAAACGAAAGATTTAAGTCATAAGATCGAAGAGTTGAATGTAGCCAAAGGTGTTCTTTCAGATGAGGTGCTTTTCAGCAATAAATTAGTAGGGCTGGTTTCTCACGACATATACGGTTCCATGGCTAGTTTGAAGATGATTACTGAATTGTATTGGCAAAGTGATTTAGGTTTCGATAAAAATGGGATGAATGAAATTAAGCAAATGTCAACAGAGATATATGATCAATTGACTCAGATTCTTTCTTGGTCAAAAGCCATACGGGGTAAACAGAGTCCCAATGTTGAGCCGGTAAGTTTAAACACCATTTTGTCAAAAGTTATTAAAATTATAGAACCACAGGCTTCAAATAACAACATTAATTTTTCCTTCGATAATGAAAAAGAGATCGTGGTCAGAACTGACGGCAGTTTAATGTATTCCATATTGTTTAATCTTTTGGCAAACGAGGTGAAACATAATAAGAATACATCAATCGAAGTAAGGTTGAATATATTTCGAGACTATGTTTTATTAAGTATTAACAATATTAATAGTCAAATCGAGATAATCGAGGATCTTAACAAATTCTTCAAATCGGGCGAGGATAGCCTAGCCGGATCTAGAGGGTTGGGTCTGGGTTTGATAAACAATTTCGCCAGGAAATTAGACATTACCATAGAATTCAAGCAGTTGGATACCAATGGACATACGGTGACGCTTAAGGTGCCAACCGTACCTGTGTAATGTTTACATCTTAAGGTGTTATTTGGCTTTTTGCATACAAAATTTCTGGTTTCCTGTAACCGATTTTGCCTGGGGAAAATGGGTTGAATTTGTTCGTGGTAAACCATTAGGTATACCAGACTTCTTAGTTTGGCGTGGAAGTGTGTTGTGTTTGACACGGTATTCAGTAGTGGCCTTGAGTTGACTATTTTAATTGTGTATCTATCTGATAAAAAGTGTGATCTGTTTTTAGCATTGTAGAAAAGCGGATAGGTTTTAAATTTGATATTTCATTTTTGGATGAATGGCTTATGGCAGTTTTAGCCGGGCACAAAAAAAATCAGCGACCCAATTGGGCCACTGATTTAGATGTATGGTAGTTTAAATATGGATCAATTTGT
>CAYZWM010000244.1:0-6003 GCA_964482155.1 uncultured Chitinophagaceae bacterium
TAACGTACCCATGTTATACAATCCCCAGCTCATATTTATGACAAGGGGTTTGTTATAGGTTTCTGCCTTTTTCTTCATCCATGCAAACGCATCCAAAACGGCGGCTTCATCGATTAGAAATGTGACGAATAGGAAGTTTGCTTCGTAAGCGACACCTCGATAAACTGTACCTGCGCCGCTTCCGCCTGCAATACCTGCTACGTGGTTACCGTGTGTACCATAGTCGTAGATATTTGCTGTATCCGATTGAGCCCGAATCAATTCTTCTTCTCCCTCATATTCGGTGCCGTAGTCAAAGTTTACAGGATGTGGGCCGGATCGTTTAAACTGATCCCACGCCGCTAAAATTCGAGTATGTTCCAACAGGCTGTCATAGAACATAGGGTGTGTGTAGTCGAAGCCCCAGTCCGTTACCCCAATGATGACGTCCTTACCTGTATAAGGTTGATGTAGACCGGAGGCACGATAGACACTATCAACGCGTAGGTCCATAATTGCCCGATCGAGAAGTGGCTTTACTTTTCGTGCTGGATGTGCGTATTCAATTCCAGCGATACGGTCGATGGTATGAACGTATTGTTGATGAATTCGAAGGGTAATGATGTCGCCAATACGCGATCCGATAGATAGGTGTTTTTTGTTGAGTAGATCTGGGTTAAAATCGCAATTGACTTTGGCGACGAACGAAACCATCTCGCCGTTATTTTTAGCTTCTATTGATGTCTTTTGACCTGTGAAAGATGGCGCGGTGGACGAATGGTTTTGACCAATGGCTATCATTGAAATAAAACCTATATAACCGAAGAACAAGAGGCTGCGTAGCATATCTCAAATATAAATGGATCAATCTAATCCTGTGCCAGAGATCGAAATTAAATCCGGTGCCATTGAGGCAGGTATTAATTACGCAGTGCGTCTAGCATCCATCATCTAAATGAGTTTTACATCTGTAGCAATTTCCAATAACCCTGGGCCATTGTGGTCAAATAATGTTCTCATTCCGGCTAAAAGGTCTTCTTTGTGGGTGATTTTTATGCCCAAAGCACCACATCCTTCTGCGTATTTGGCAAAATCTGGATTAACCAAATCCGTTGCCCATTTATCCCATCCTCCAGCACGTTGTTCCTTGCTTATTTTTCCCAGTTCGTTGTTGTTTAATACAATCACTTTAATGGGCATATTGTATTTGACAGCTGTCGTTATTTCGGCAAGGTATTGACATATTCCACCATCACCAGCAACCACCACAATGGGTCGATCACTTCCTACTGCGGCCCATGCACCCATAGCAGCGGGTAAAGCAAAACCTATTGACCCCAGATACCCAGACATAAGAAAACTGTGCTGTTTGGCTTCAAAATATCGACCAAACGAATAGGCGTTATTACCCACATCTACACACATTACAGCGTTTGCAGGTGCAATATTATTAAGGGTGTCAAAGACCGCTATTGAACTTATTCCTTGTCCACGATCCTCCAGAAGTCTTTTGGATTTCTCCTGACGCCAAATCTTCCAACGTTCGGCAATGGCGTTGCGTTGATCTATCTTACCGGAGTTGAACTGATCTTTGGCTTCGCTAATAAGATTTACCGTCCTGGAAATTTCTCCAAAAACAGCGACATCAATTTTATGAAACTTACTCAAGGCCAACGGATCAAAATCAATTTGTATGGTCGGTTTCTTTGGCGAAATACCGGTATGATTTGAAAAAGAAGCTCCGATCACCAAAAGAAGATCGGCCTCATTCATGAAATAAGACGCAATGGGTGTACCGCTTCGCCCCAATACGCCACAACCTAAGACGTGGCTGTCTGATATTTGGCCCTTGGCTTTAAACGTGGTTAATACGGGGCAATTAAGCATTTCTGCCAACTGAATAATAGCGTCCATATGAAAGCGAGCACCATGACCAACAACGATGGCTGGTTGACTGGCATTTTGGAGTAATTTCAACGCATCTGCCAAACTTTCTTCAGGTGGTGCAATGGACAATGCTGTTATCCTACCGGTTGAGGTTTGTGCGTGAGAATCGCTATCTGCAGGAATTACCTGCACTTCATCTGGAAACGTAAGGTGGGAAACATCTCGTTTTAGAATAGCATGTTTAATGGCTAAGCTCATCAGTTCGGAGTGACGGCTTTTGTGTTCAACCCGATGATTGAATTCTGCTACGGTTTGAAAAGCCCTAACCAAATCAACTTCTTGAAAATTACCGGTACCAATTACCTGGGTGGCAACCTGCCCAGTTAAAGCAAGGATTGGTGCTCGGTCAACCTTTGCATCCCACAGCCCAGTAAACATATTGGTCGACCCCGGTCCGGCTATTGCAAAGCAAGCTGCGGGTTTACCGGTAAGTTTTCCATAAGCCGAAGCTGCAAATGAGGCTGCCCCTTCGTGCCGAATTCCAATAAATTTTAAATTTCCTTTTTCTTCCTGACGTCGAAATGCGTCAGCCAGGCCAAGATTGGAGTGTCCGACCATGCCAAAAACCCGGTTTACGCCCCAATTGATCATGGTCTCTACCATTTCATCTGATATGGTCTTTTGGTGAGGCTGTTCCACTTCTATACCGACAAATACAGTGTTGCCTTCCACTTTGATGTCGTACGTCTTTAAACCGTCGTCAAACCCATCAGAATCGCCTCCACATGGGTCGAAATCCCAGCCATGCCAAGGACAACGAAGCAATCCATTTTCAATAGACCCTTCTCCCAGTGGGCCTCCCTGATGGGGACATTTATTGGTCAATGCGGTAAACACGCCTTTAAAATGAGTCAGACATATTTGGGTGTGGCCAGCTTCAACGGTCATGACACGGCCTTCTGCCAGGTCATGTTTATTGTCCAAAACCTTGTGCCAGGTTATTTCTTGGGGCATACTATTTCAATATTGTGGGTTAAAGATACAATGTTATTGCTCTGGTACGTTGAGGTGTAGAACATAAAGATGCCCATATTGTTTTACAGCAAAATCAGTCTTTCTGACCGGTTAAGACGAATTAGGCGGACACATATACCCGACAAGACTAAAGTCTTTAACGAACCTGTTCCGTTGGAAATGGATTAATATTTACTCAAGAAAATACACCTCAGTGCTACCAGGAAATAGGCTTGTAGTCTTTTAGAAATTTCCCATTCCAATGTTTTCCGGTATTTATTCCGTCAAACAATGGGTCCATCACTCTTGCCGCACCATCAACGATGTCTAATGGTGGTTGGAAATCGTGAACTTCCTCCTTCTTTTTTGCCAATTCAATGGGATCTTCGTCAGTAACCCACCCCGTGTCAACGGCATTGGTATAGATACCGTATTTGGCAAAATCTGAGGCCGAAGTAAGCGTCATCATGTTTAATGCAGCTTTGGCCATATTGGTATGCGGATGTCGAGGTTCTTTATGAAACTGGTGAAATTTTCCTTCCATGGCGGATACATTAATGACGTGTTTCATTCCCGTGTTATCCTTTTTCATCAGGTTAACCAGGCGATTGCAAAGAACAAATGGAGCAACAGAATTGACCAGTTGTACTTCCAACATCTCGTTGGTATGTATCTCGCCTAATTTTAGTCTCCAACTGTTCGTTTTACGTAGGTCAACTTGTTGAAGGTCAGCATCTAATTTGCCATCTGGGAATACCTCTTCAGCCGTAAGCGAATTGTCAATGCTGTACGGAATTTGAGATAGTTTGGCAGATGCACTTAAACCAATGCCCAATTGCTTACCATGCCAGGTCACCGGTAGGTTTTTATTTTGTCCATTGGCAAAACCCGAGCTTAACTTGTTTAATTCTTGTATGCATGCATCGTGGTCAGCTAAAAGATCACGAGCATAAACGGGAAGTTCGGAAATGTCAGTCTCCTCATTCGCCATAAGGTGTTTGTAAAAGCCGGCAGGGCGCCTGACCGTTTGAGCAGCGTTATTTATGAGAATATCCAATCGGTCATAGCGCATTTCAATAAAATTACAGAAAATTTCAACGCTTGGAATATGCCTTAAATCCAATCCATGAATTTTAAGCCGATGTCCCCACATTTCGAAGTCGGCTTCTTTCGAAAATCGCAATGCAGAGTCTACGGGAAACCGTGTTGTTGCAATGACTGTCGCTCCCGATCGTAGCATCATAAGAGTGATGTGATAGCCAATTTTGAGCCGAGATCCGGTAACCAGTGCTACCTGTCCTTTTAGGTCAGCAGTTTGGAAGCGTTTCGCATAGTTGAAGTCCCCGCAGTCCGTACACATGGTGTCGTAAAAATGGTGAAGCTCAGTAAAAACCTCTTTACACACGTAGCAATTCCTTGGCGATACGGGCTTTCTTCCTTTTTCAGTCCGTAAACTAGCCACATCAATCATGGTAGGCGCAACAAAAACTGACGAATCCCGAGCACTGCGAATACCTGTTTCGTTTCGAGCAAACTTGTCGCGATTAAATTGTTTTCTTTTTGCCGCTTTTTTGGCGTCTTTCTTCCGCTTAAAGAACTCGTCTTTACTGGGTCTTGATAGCCGTCCTGCAGCCATTATGAGAGCCAGTCTTTGATCTTTAGGAATGTCAAATATTTGGTTCGTGTCGGCGTTTAACGTATCCAAAATAGAGATACATTGATCAATTTGATCCTGGGTCAATTGTGTTGTTTTTTCCTCTTCCACCTTCTTATCAGCCATACGGACTTTTCTAGGCCGCAAAAGTAGGCATATAGTCGGTATCAGCTAGGGTTCTGGCGCAATTGTCCCTCATATGAATTTTGACATTGCATTGTGCTCGAATGATATGTGTTTGAGTATCTAAAACGAGATCATATTGAGGTTTAATGGGAGACTATTTCAACACCGTTCATGGTCTGGAGTATGCATTACGTCATTTCGTTGTGGCACTCGAATGGGACCAATCTAAATATCAAATCAAAGTATTAAATTTGGCTACTCCGACAATTCGGAGGATGGTTATACTAAGTTACCGAACATGGATCGCAAAGAGTTTCTTGGAAAAATGGGTATTGGTGCTGCCTTTGTTTTGACTGCGGGCTGCCTCGCGGGATGTCATAAAAAAACGCTTCTTGGACCGCCAAACCACATTTTGGAAGGCAATGATAAATTGCCTGGACTGGAAAATGTTGATATTACGATTGATATTAGTGATCCGAAATACTCCAATCTAAAGTGGAGTGGGGGATGGGCAATTGTTGAAACCAATATTGTGGTCGCTAAAACAGAAGATACCGAGGAATTTGTGGCTGCCTCCAGGTTATGCAGCGATGAGGTGCTTCCGGGAATTGTCTTTGCAGGCAATGAATGGTATTGTACAGAACACGACGCAACTTTTGATACTTTGGGCGACGGCACTCAGACCCATAACGATAAAGGCTTTCGAGGTTTGCGCGTTTATCAGACCGAACTAAATAACAACTTACTCCGGGTATTTTCCTGATCAAATGAATAAAATACCTCCGTACCTTTTTATTCTATTGCTAAGTTACACGGGATACACGTGTTCTGCGCAGCGGTTTACCACGAATCATAAATCCATTCGTATGGGGTCGAATTTCGACGTTATTGCGGTGTCGGAGGATAGTGCTCTTACGATTCAGGCTATACATCATGCATACGAAGAGATCAAGCGTGTTGAACATCTAATTTCTTCGTGGGACAGTACTTCTCAAACGTCAAGAATTAATCAACAGGCTGGAATAAAGCCGGTTCAGGTAGATAAAGAGTTGTTCGAACTGATTAAACGCAGTATTAAAGTATCGAAACTTACCGATGGTGCATTTGACATTACGTACGCTTCGTTAGATCCGATATGGAACTTCAAGGACACCAATCTGGTTTTGCCAACAAAGGAGCAGATTAGTCAGTCGGTGGCTCATATTGGGTATCGTAAAATTATTCTTAATCATGACTCCATGTCGATTTACCTACCAGAAAAAGCAAGGAAAATTGGCTTTGGGGCATTAGGAAAAGGATATGCCGCTAACCAGGCAAAACCCGTTATGATGGCCCTGGGAATT
>CAYZWM010000245.1:0-5991 GCA_964482155.1 uncultured Chitinophagaceae bacterium
TTATGGTACCATAACCTGTAACCACTCCATCTCCAAGATAGTGCTGCTTGTCTAATCCAAAATCAGTGCTTCGGTGCTTTACAAAAGCACCAATTTCTTCAAACGAATTTTTATCCAACAAGTAATCCAATCGTTCACGTGCTGTTAACTTCCCTTTTCCATGTTGAACTTCTATACGCTTAGCTCCACCTCCAAGGGTTGACTCTAACCGCTTGCCCAACAACTTTTCTCTTCTTTCCTGTTTATTCATTACTCGTTCAATGCATTTAATAGATCGTTGGTTAATTCCAGGATATAATCCACTGGATACGTCATCATCCTCTTCGAATTGTCAATTGTGGCTCATACGTTAAGCGCTTCATATTTGCCCACGACCTGTGCCTAGCCATATTCTGTATATGGGTACTGCAAATTAAGTCAAAACATGATTTTAGCAAAAACAAAAAAGTCCAGACGTTACCGCCTGGACTTTATTTTCAATTTTTTATAAATTATCTAAGAACCTGAAGCTTCTTAGTTGTTTTTAAGTCTCCGTTAGTCACTTCAACCATATACATTCCTGTCTCAAGAGCGGAAATATCAAGCCTTTGCTCAAATGCACTCGATGCAGACATGTGTTTGGCAACCATTCGACCATTAATATCAAAAATACGAACCGTCGCATTGCTGTTTACTGTTCCAATGTTCCAGGAAACGTTCACCTCAGTACTTGCTGGATTCGGGTAGATGTTTACCAGGTCAGTTGTGTTAATGTCATTAACACCTACACCCCATCCTTGTCGGTTCCACCAAACCAAATTTTTGGTTTTAACGTTGTTCGCTGTTGCTGCATCATTAATTGAATCAGCGCTTCTGTTGATCAAAATCGATGCACATGTGAATAGAGTGTTCGTTGAAACGAAGGTATATCTAGGAAACGTAAGTCTCCAAGAACTGTGAATCGTGTCTCCAGGTGCCATTTGTTTGTGCACTGGCCGAAGAGTAAACCCTGCCGCGCCATTCACAATTGGGTAAGCAAATAACAATTGACCTGATGCCAATTGAAATACGAATTGATACGCTGCTGTATCTGTAGTTTCAACCGTTCCTGTTCCATTGTTCTTCAAAACAACTTCAATATTAAAAATAGTTCCTACAGTGGTATCACTGTTAAGGGCAGTTGGAGTTATAATCTCCTCAACTGACCAGTCTATGGCTCTTTGTGCAAACGCTCCGCCTGCCATTGCCAACATAAATAAACCTAATACGTAAACTTTTCTCATTTTTTATAGAATTTAAGGGAGCAAGTTGGCCAAAATTTTGTCATAATGCAAATGACAATTATTCAAATATGTGTTTAATATCCTCGACTGTGACTTGTTTTATATACGACTCCTCCGTTTTAATAAGTGAATCGCTCAAATGTTTCTTTTTGTTTTGCAACGCAATGATTTTCTCTTCTACCGTATTGTTGGTGACAAATTTATAGCTAAACACATTCTGAGTTTGACCAATCCTGTGTGTCCGGTCAATAGCCTGAGTCTCTGCTGCTGGGTTCCACCACGGGTCTAACATGAATACATAATCGGCTGCCGTTAAATTAAGTCCAAAACCACCCGCTTTTAACGAGATCAAAAAGACAGACTTTTCGCCTTTTTGAAAAATATCTACCTGCTTCTTTCGCTCAAGCGCCTTGGTGCTTCCGTCGAGGTAACAATATGCTATGGAGTGCTGCTTGAGCAGTGCCTGAACTAATGATAAATGACCAACAAATTGTGAGAATATGAGCAAATTGTGATTTTCCTCAAGTGCCGTTAACAGCATTTGTTCGATCTGCTGGAACTTCCCTGATGATGCGGTATATTCGGAATCGCCTAAGACCGGATGATTGGCTATTTGTCTCAATTTGGTTAAACCAGACAGTAATTGAATTCGTGATTTCCCCATTCCATTTTTTTGAATCGAATCGAGAATGAGATTACGGTATGTCGACTTGGTCTTTTCGTAAACATCCTGTTGCTCATCAGTCATATTACAGAAAATAATCTGCTCTGTTTTGGGAGGCAGGTCGGTTGCCACTTGCATTTTCGTCCGTCGCATAACAAACGGTTTTATTATCTGTAATAGTTGATCAGAAACCGCTACATCCATTTTCTTTTCAATGGGGTGGACAAACTCCTTTGTGAAAAATTTATAGTTGCCAAGCAAGCCTGGGTTCACAAAATTCATTTGGCTCCACAAGTCCATCACAGAATTTTCAATGGGTGTACCGGTCAATGTAACCCGTAATTTGGCGTTTATTAGATTGACTTTCTTTGCCACTTGAGACGTTGGGTTTTTAATAAACTGGCTTTCGTCAAGGAAAACAGTTTCAAAATCAACTTCCTTAAACAAATCGATGTCATTTCGTAGGGTACCGTACGTGGTAATTACTACATCGGCGCGACTAAACTCTAGTGTATCCTTCTTTCGACTCATGCCTACATGAGGCATAAAGACCAGATCAGGGGTAAATTTTTTCGCTTCGAATATCCAATTGTAAATTAAAGAGGTAGGTACAACCAGGAGGCTTGTAGCAGGCGCTTTTTTCGAAAACAAATCCGCTTGTTCCAGCTCTTGCGCACTAATGATGGCCTGTTTCTCTTCCTTTACCTTTTGAAGAAACGCCAACGACTGGACCGTTTTTCCCAGACCCATGTCATCGGCTAGACACCCACCAAGACCAATGTCATACAAAAAGTGAAGCCAATCGTATCCGGCTTTTTGATACGGACGCAATTCACCAATAAAACCTTTGGGCAACGACTGAGCCACAACACCTTCAAAGTCACTGGCATTCTGAAGCTCACCATTACCGCCACCTAATTGTAGGTAAGGTTTTACAATACCTATGTGCTGCTTTTTTAATCTAAATTCATCTTCCGAAATCGAAAATATAGACAGGCCTTTAAGCTGATCAATCCATTTTTGAGGTATAATGGCCATTTTGCCATTGGGAAGTACGATAGACGTTTGTTCATTTCGAATGGCTTTTCTCAAATCTTGTATTGAAACTTCAAAGCCACCGAGCTTTACCTTGGCTTTTACATCAAACCAATCTCCCGTTTGGGTAGCAACCAACTCGATCCTTGCAGGTTCTAAACTGTAGTTTTCATCCAATTGCTGCTCCACTTTAAACCCTGCTTTTTCTAAACTGGTGCCGTTATCGATTACCCATTGAATCAATTCAGGAACGGTGGTCTCTCCTTCAAACCCAAATTCAGACCCGGTCTGATGGTTTAACCCATACAGCTCCAGTGTTTGCTTTTTGATCTCTTCCCATTGTTTGGATCGTTTTATTCGAACAAATCGATAACTATCTTCTGTAGGTTCTAAGCTTACTGATATGTACTTAGAAGAATGGTAGGGAAATACATATTTGTCATATATAAAGCCCAATGTCGCTCCAAAACTTCCATCCACTAGTTGTTGTAAGGTCAACACAGGTTTGGCAACATGTTTTTCCGAAACTATGTCGAGCCCAACCGCATACACATTGTTCTCTTCTATAAGCGGAACCACAAATTTCTTGAAATAATCGTGTTCGGTTTGTTTTGGAATCTCAATAAATCGCTTGTTTATAAACGGCTTTATTTTTTGTCCATCAAAATGTTCGTCAAAAAACAACACTCGACCGCCAGCGACTAAATAACAAGGCTTCCTGGTGAGTAATATGGCATGATTTTGAGCAAAATGTACCCGATGGTTATTATGCTTTATAGTCGCAAAGTAATGCGTGTTCGTTTCGTTTCTTCTTAAATGAAAAAGAACTGATGCAGGTTCCTTGCACCAATCAACGGGCTCAAACACCACATTTTTAAGTTTTTTGATATATAATTTCCTTCCATATATCAGCTTGATTACCTTGGCCAGTCTGTCTTCAATATGTGGTCGAATCTGTTTCTGAAACTGAGCCTTGTCGAAGTATTTTGCAAAGTAAATGCTGGGCCTGATCTTCTTTACTTTACTAAACTGTTTTACAATGTATTCAGGTGTACACTCATCAAGCAGTTTGAGTGCCTCGTAGTCCGATTTGCCGATCTTCTTGTCATAATAATCCGCATTGCTGCCGTGAACACGCTGATGAACCAGCGACAAATTGCCGGCTGAGGTTAGCTGAACCACATACGCCTCTATCATAGCCCCAAGATGAGGATGATGCGTTATGGAGTAAACCAATTCATACGAAGCCGTTGCGGGAATTTTCATTAAAAATAAAAATTACAAAAGCTGTAAAAATAAGATGGTTTAGCTAAAACAAGAATATGATTTGTAAAATTTTGTGCCTAAAACTTAAAAGTCTCCATAAACTTCGTTGTGAAGTTGCCGCTTTTAAAGTCTTCGTTCTCCATAAGTTTGATTTGCAAAGGAATCGTTGTCTTCACTCCTTCGATAATAAACTCTGTTAAAGCGCGATGCATTTTCTTTATTGCCGCTTCTCTGGTATTGGCTTTAACGATAAGCTTAGCGACCAGTGAATCGTAGTTTGGTGGAATCTTATATCCCGCATAAATATGGCTATCTACTCGAACACCATGACCTCCGGGTTTGTGTAATACCGTAATGGTTCCGGGACTTGGTCTGAAATTATTGTACGGATCTTCTGCATTGATTCTACACTCAATACTATGTCCTTGAGGAAAATAGTTCTTTCCTGTAATTGGAATACCTGCTGCCAACTTGATTTGTTCCATAATCAAGTCATGATTAATCACCTCTTCGGTGACTGGATGTTCAACCTGAATTCGGGTATTCATTTCCATGAAATAGAAGTTTCGGTCTTTATCAACCAAAAACTCAACCGTACCCACACCTTCATAGGCAATGGCTGTGCCTGCCTTTACTGCAGCCTCACCCATTTTTTCTCGCAACTCATCTGTCATAAATGGCGATGGTGCTTCTTCAATCAGTTTCTGATGACGTCGTTGAATAGAACAATCACGTTCACTTAAATGGCAAACCTTTCCGTATTGATCTCCAGCAATTTGAATTTCTATATGTCGAGGTTCCTCAACAAATTTTTCGAGATACATGCCGTCATTACCAAATGCAGCGGCAGATTCTTTTCGAGCACTATGCCATGCATCTTCAAATTCTTCGTCTTTCCAGATTATTCGCATTCCACGACCACCGCCACCAGCGGTAGCTTTCATAATAACTGGATAGCCAATTTCTTCATTGGCCATTTTGATGCCTTCTTCAAAACTTGAAAGTAATCCTTCCGACCCAGGAACACATGGAACGCCAGCAGCTATCATCGTAGCCTTGGCATTGGCTTTGTCGCCCATTCCATTAATCATCTCTGGCGATGCTCCGATAAACTTCACTCCACTTTCTCGGCACAGTTCAGAGAACTTAGCATTCTCAGATAAAAAACCATATCCTGGATGAATTGCGTCAGCATTGGTGATTTCCGCAGCTGCCATTATATTTGGCATGCTCAAATACGACTCCGCACTTGGAGCAGGACCAATACATACCGCCTCATCGGCAAATTTCAAATGGATACTATCCTTATCAGCAGTAGAATATACCGCTACGGTTTGTATTCCCATTTCTTTGCACGTTCGGATAATACGCAAAGCGATCTCACCTCTATTAGCAATCAGAATTTTCTTGAACATTTCTATCTATTTTGGGATGAAAGAAACTGTACGAAACTGTATTAAACAGGCTCAACAATAAACAAAACCTGATCGTACTCTACAGGCGACGCGTCATCAACGCATACTTTAACTACTTTACCTGCAACCTCAGATTCGATTTCGTTAAAAAGCTTCATGGCTTCCACAATACAAATAGTGTCTCCCACTTTTATTTCATCACCAACCTCAACAAATGAGGCTTTATCTGGCGACGAGCTTCTATAAAATGTTCCAATCATTGGAGATTTCACTTCAATTCCAGTCGGTGCAGCCTCTTCTACATTTGCCTCCTGGTCGGGAGCCGCAGCAGTTGCTACAGGCACTGCCG
>CAYZWM010000246.1:0-5967 GCA_964482155.1 uncultured Chitinophagaceae bacterium
AGGATCATATTTGTAAAAGTCCTTGGTGAGTTCTCCTCCACCTTTGTCACCCCCACCGACATAACCCATTCCATCAATCGAAAAACCCATGGCCCATACTCGAGCATGACCTCCTGGAACATCTGCTTTCTTTGTCCAGGTATCCGTTGCTGTATCCAATTGATAAAAAGCCGCGCCCGCTCCGCCGCTGGTCACGTAAATCTTCCCGTCGATCTCAAAAGAAGTGCATCCATCTGTTGCTCCACCTGGAAAATCTGCAATAGAATTCCATTGGGCATAAACTGGATTAGCCAAGCTCAGGCAACATCCAATAAGTAAGGTAAAAATTCTTAAGTTCATAATTTTAATGTGTTAAACATTCCCTCAAAAGACCTTTCACGTGTTCCAAATGTTGCCTTCCAACCCGCTTAAAAATGCCTAAAAAAGACCTAAATAAAACCTAAATAAAAGCGCAGCGATTCGTCCTTTTTTTTTTATTCCTAAGTTTGTTAGAGAGCTTATGTACAAAGGCAAGAAATTTGGACTCCTCATTTTGTTCATTTCAGTTTCGTTTCTGGGACTGCTGTGGACTCAATTCCTTTGGGTCAGTAACAACATAAAAATGTCGAATGCAGAATTCGATGATGAGACAGGTTTGCTCATTGCTGAAGTCGTTGAGGCTGTGGAGGAGGACAAGTACTGTGTGAACATGTTTGGCAAAGTAGATTTGCCTAAAGGAGAGATGTTTCGAATTTTAACATCGCAAGACTCACTAAATCCTACCGACACCATCCCGTTGTATCTCTTTTTCAAGAATTCCTCTAAAGTAGACTCACTTTATAGCTTTGAAGAGCTTTCATTCAATTACCCTGCTGAAATCAAGATGAACCTAAGCGTTCAGTTTCTTTCCGACAAAATTGAAGAGCCCAATATACCGATCACTGATTTTCATGGGTTCGAACGCGGTTTTGAAGACAGCATACTTGATATGAAACTTCTTGATTCCTTACTTTACAAAACCTTTATCTCCCATGGTATAAATCAGGACTTTGAGTTTGCTTTACAAAACCCTCGAACCAAAAACATTGTATACTCCAGTGTTGATTCTGGTTCAATCGATCAAATCCTTTCTGGTGTAAAAACCACTGTTTTTGATGATAATCGATATTACAAAACTTATGCGCTATTTGTCCAATTCCCACACAAAAATGCCCAAGCAATTGGCAACAACATTATAACCATAGTAAGTGCCTGCGCCCTGGTGGTAATGATCGTTCTGCTGTTTATCACCTTTTTTAGAATCCTGTTTCAGGAACGAAAATTATCAGAAATGAAAGTGGACTTTGTAAATAATATTACGCATGAATTCAAGACTCCACTGTCTAATATTAAGTTAGCAGCCAACGCGCTTCGTAAAGAGTTGGCTGGAAAAAGTAATCGTCTTATTGATATTATTGAAGAAGAAAATGAACGCTTACAAAAAGGTATAGACCTTGCCCTAACGACTTCTTTGCTTAACAAAGACGAAATTATTCTTAACAAAGAAAGGTTGGACCTTCACGATGTTCTAAGTCAATTGGTGGAGAGCAGCACACTGATTGCCAATGAAAATAATGGAACAATAACCGGTATGTTAATGGCAAAAGAAAGCACCATTATGGTTGACGAACTGCACATCACCAATGTGTTTAATAACCTGATTTACAATGCGTTGAAGTATTCCAATACCGACCCAATAATCACCATTTCTACTACAGAAAACCGTGGAGGTCTGGTCATTGCAGTTAAAGACAACGGAATTGGTATTGACTCGAAAAACTTACCTTACATATTCGACAGATTCTATCGTGTATCTACCAAAAACAGGCATGAAACAAGAGGTTATGGTATTGGGCTCTACTACGTAAAAATGATCGTAGAAGCTCATGGTGGAAAGGTTTCGGCGACTTCCAATATTGGAATTGGCACTACGTTTAGTATTTGGCTACCGATTAATGAATAACAAGAATTCCATATTGATCGTTGAGGACGACAAAAACACCGGTTTTTTGTTGGAGAAACGATTGGCGGAAGAGGGTTTTGAGGTTACCCTTTGTGATGATGGGCTTAAAGGCCTGAAGGCGTTTCGATCTGGACGGTTTAATCTATGTGTACTCGACATCATGCTGCCCAGTAAAGATGGACTGGAATTGGGTCGCGACATTCATTTGATCAACTCAGAAATGCCCATAATTTTTTTAACGGCGAGAACGTTAAAAAGTGACAAAATTCTCGGTTATCAGGGCGGTTGCGACGATTACATTACAAAACCGTTCGACATCGATGAGCTTTTGTTTAAGATTCACGCAATTCTTAAACGAAGTACCCGATTCAAAACAATACAGCAAAAGATAACGGTCTCAAAACTCACGCTTTTAACCGATGAGAGACTCATAATTTCGGGCGATAAACGGACTTCCGTTAGCCATAAAGAATATCTACTTATTGAGTTTTTCTTTTCACATCCCGACGAAGTTATTCCACGTAAAGAACTGCTGATGCATTGTTGGGGGAATGACGACTATTTCTCCTCTAAGATTCTAGATGTATACCTCACTAAAGTTCGAAAAATTTTGCGCCTGGACGACAAGTTAAAGCTACAAAACATTCATGGACATGGCTATAAGTTAGTGGTACTTGAATAGGTTAGAAATTCCTGGCCTAACCCCCTAACCTTATTTAAAGGCAGCGTCAATAAAATTTCTGGCAGCTGCACGAGATGACATTTCTTGTCTTTCGACCTGCTGCACCAACTCTTCTTTTAAGGCACTTAAGCGTTTATCTGTTTTGAACCTTGAAACCAAAAGAGTGTCGATTTGCTCTTCGAACCATTTCTTCGCCTGTTTTTCTCGATTCTTGTTAAACCCACCGTTTTGCTTTTGTATCTGTTCAAAATCGGTAATCGAACCCCAAATGTTTTCCAGGTTTTTTTCGGAAACGGAATCAATCAAATCAACGGGTACAGACCAATCTTTTCTCGATGTGTGTAGTAATTGCAATGCATTTCTATAATGGCTTCGTGCTTCCCTAGCCAGTGCACCATTAGATTCACTCTTGTTAATGGCAATCGCATCAGCCATTTCTACGATACCCCGTTTGATACCCTGAAGCTCGTCTCCTGCGCCTGGCAGTAAGAGCAACAGAAAGAAATCAACCATGTTGTGCACCAGGGTTTCGCTTTGGCCAACTCCTACCGTCTCTACCAGTACTACATCGTAGCCTGCTGCCTCACAAAGTAAAATAGATTCACGCGTTTGGCTGGCAACTCCTCCCAATGAATCTCCACTGGGTGACGGCCGAATAAATGCACTCAGTGAAGATGCTAATCTTACCATTCTGGTTTTGTCTCCGAGTATGCTTCCTCGAGTTTGTTGACTTGAGGGATCAATCGCTAACACTGCTACCTTCTTTCCAAAATGCTCTACCAAATAGGTTCCAAAAGCATCAATAAATGTACTCTTACCGACTCCTGGCACCCCGGTTACCGCAATGCGAATAGAGTTCCCAGATTTTGGTAGGCACAAGTCCAAAATTTCATTGGCAAGTGATTGATGTTCATCCAATCGACTTTCCATCAGCGTAATGGATTTTGCCAGTGCTGCTGTATCGCCTGCTGCAATTTGGTTGAATAGACTGAGAGAGGATGTCACGATAAAAGTAGGTTACCTATCATGAAGTACAAGAACAACCCAATGAGGTCATTACTGGTCGTTATAAACGGTCCTGTGGCCAACGCTGGGTCGATCTTCAATCGATCCAAAAATAAGGGCACTATAGTACCAATTACCGCCGCTAATAATATTACAGTAAACAAAGAAATGCTCACAGTCGTAATTATCTCATGTGAATTCCCTGAAATCAACCCATAGCCCATAAGGAGGGCAGAACAGACTAGACCGTTAATTAGGGCTACCATCAATTCTTTACCAAGTTTACCCCAAACACCATCACTCTTAATGCTGTTGTTGGCCAAACCCTGAACGATTATGGACGACGATTGCACCCCTATATTTCCTGCCATTGCCATAATCAATGGCATAAATAAGGCAAGCTGAACATTGTTTTCCAATTGTGTTTTGAACTGACCGATTACGATCGAACTCATTACTCCACCAAACAACCCCACAATCAACCACGGCAATCGAGCCTTTGAAAGAACCCAAACCCGGTCCTTCATTTCAATATTCTGGCTTATACCAGAAAGCATTTGATAATCTTTTTCGGCTTCTTCTTTTATAAAATCGACCACGTCGTCAATAGTAACGCGGCCTAACAAACGTTTTAACGAATCGACAATGGGCAAGGTGATCAAATCGTACTTCTTCATTTTGCTCGCTATTTCGTCACCCGACGCATTCACGTTATCAAAAATGATGTTGCTGTCAAAGATTTCAGAAATTTGCGTGCTCGCCTTAGCGAGAATGATCTTTTTTAACGACACCCATCCAAGAAGGGTATCACTATCGTCAACCACATAAACGGTATATACCCGGCTTACCTCTTCGGCTTGTTTGCGAATTTCTTCGGTACACTCACCAACATTCCAATTTATGTTTACTTTTATGAGCTCTCCCCCCATCAAACCGCCAGCGGTGTCTTCAGGGTATCTCAACAGACGAGTTAAGAATAAAGAAGTTGGTTTGTCGGGTAGAAATGAGATGATCTCTGAGGCCATCTCTGTCTCCAAAACACTCAGTACGTCTACCGCATCATCACTATCCATATGCTGGATAAACTCCAATGCAATTTCCTCTTTACTAAAACCTTTGAAAAATTTGACCCGAACCTCTGGTTCTAACTCGGCCAATACTTCATTTTTTTTGTCGGAATGGAGTAATGATGTGACGTAAACTGCTTGATCTAGATTCAGATCATCAAAAATTTCGGCAATATCTGCTGGATACAGTCGCTCAAGACTTGGAATAAGTTCATCGACCTTTTTTAGATCTACCTGAACGATAAACTCATCTATGAAGTCTTTATTTAGCTCAAACGTCTCCATGCCTAACTGCGGTGTTGCTCAACAAACTCGGTTAACTCTTTAAAATCTTTAACCGATAAATTTTCTGCACGCAATTTAAACAATTGATTTGTGAGAATTTGTTCTCGTGGAAGGTTATATTTTTTCAATGCATTTGCCACGGTTTTTCTTCGCTGATGAAAAGCCGTTTTGACCACGTCGAAATACAATTTTACATTCCAATCGATGTCCTGTTCTATTCGTTTTCCTGAGAGCACAACGGATTGCACCCTGGGCGGTGGGATAAATACAGATGGGGGTATTTCAAATTCTAAGTTCACCTCGTAAAATGCCTGGACCAAAACCGACAGAATACCATACGTTTTATTGTGCGGAACGGCCGCAATGCGCTGGCCAACCTCCAGTTGAAACATGCCGCAAAATGCTGGAACAAGCTCCGTATTCTCTAATATTTTAAAGAGAATTTGAGATGAAATATTATACGGGAAATTCCCAATCACCCCAAATGGTTTATCAAACAAACTGGCAATATCGACCCGAAGAAAATCTGCATGATGTACTTCCAGGTCCGGCATCTTTTTACTCAGATATTCTACGGATTCTTTATCGAGTTCAATCGCTTTGAGATGAATGTCTTTAGGGATCAAAAACTGGGTAAGTACGCCCATCCCTGGGCCTACCTCAAGCCACGCCGTTACATCGGTTTGATCAACCCAATCTGCCGTTCTCTTTGCAATGCTTTCGTCTTTGAGAAAATGCTGTCCTAGATGCTTTTTTGCCCTAACTTTCACTTATATTAATTTTGAGTTTAACGTTTCCATAAACTGATCCTCTTTTTCCATAACCACACCTATTGGCAGAACGTATATACTGATATCAGCCTGAAATTCCACCATAAAGGGTTCCAGTTTGACCCAGTCTTTTGCCGTCGTTACCATAACATTTCCATTGTCAACTACTTTTTCAAG
>CAYZWM010000247.1:0-5952 GCA_964482155.1 uncultured Chitinophagaceae bacterium
ATCAATCTGTATGACAGAAGGGCCGGGGGATTAAAGAGCACAATGAGGTCGTATTTTTTCTTCCAAATACTTCTGAGCATAGCAATCGTGAACTTCAAAAAATACATCCACCTTATGGGCATGCTTTTTTTGTAAATCACATCCCACGGGATGATCTCTTTACGATCCGGTTGTAGAACGACATTGTCTGGGAATTGCCAATTCGTTTCCATTACGTTGGTGTACAACAGGTTTAACGTTTTGCTCTTTTTTGCTAAAAGTTCGTTATGATAAATTCCAGGACCATGAGCTTCATAATGTGCATAAACTGCCGATAAGGTGTGTGGACTATTCATTTTATGTCAAAGGGGTAAAAGAGATTGATTGGTACTAATGTATATAATGTATTGGACGATTCTAATGTATTTACTGCGAAATCCACCTGATTAGGCTTGTGAAGTTCTCATTTTGGAAAGTGAATCAGCATACCGGGTACCGTAGTTGTCCCAGGTTAAATCAAAATTTTGATTAGACAGCGTATGTTTCATAGAATTCAACCTGGAAACATCGTTGTACAAATCCTCAATGGCTTTAGCAATGGCTTCAGCGTCGCGTATGGGGACAATAATACCCGTTTTCCCATCTTCAATAATATCCATGCCTCCTGTATTCGTTGTTGCAATTACTGGAACACCACAAGACATAATTTGTGGGATGACCATGCTCAGGCCTTCTTCAAGTGATGGGTGCACTGCTACGTCGCACGAACTGATAATCTGAGATAAAGAATAATGATCCATGTGCCCCAGAAATTGCCAGTTATCTTGTTTGCTTTGTTCGGCAAGTGGTTTGATATCATCTTGAACATTACCTACAAAGAGAACCTCATATGAATTTTTTGGTATCGTAAGTTTATGGAGTGCTTCGAACAAATAGGGGAGCCCTTTTCGTATCATCAAGCTACCGAGATAAAGTATTCTAAACGTATTACTTTCCGCTGGTGGTTCTACTCTTTTAAAATGAGAACTCGTGCCATACGGGTTTTGGATCAGTTTGTCAGGATTCACTCCCATTTTGGTGAATGAGTCTTTTACAAATGAGGAAGGAATGGAAATATAATCGACCTCATTATATTCAATCAGTTCTTTATTCTCAACCTTTGGGTTGGTTGGTGTGGGGATATTATACTTTTGAAACTCTTCGGTAAGTAGTTTACGTTGATAGGAAATATGTGACGACCCTCTCTCCAGGATCGTGATCATTCCTTTTTGTTTAGCGGCTCGTAATGCGTGAAGGCTCATACCACTCCATCCAATGAAAATATCCGCGTTAGACCTTTTTATTTGGTAAGCCACCCAACGATCAAACAAACTGTTCCAAAAAAAGGCAAGTTTTGGAAAAAGTTTAATAGGGATAGACAAAAGGCTGAACGTCCGAATGTGTTTTTTATCGATATTTTCTTTATCTATCCGTTTTGCCAATCGTCGAAGACGTTTATTCTTTTGATAGGCGTAAGATGTATAAAACGTATCTAATACCCCAAATCGTTGTAATTGTTCTGCCAGGGCAAAGGCATGAAACTTAGTGGAGCAGGAAACAATTACTTTCATTTTGCTCGTTGATATTCCACGGGTCCGTTGGTTGCATTATTCCGCGAAGGAATGGCGTACGTACTCATGGTTATTTGCTTCTTCTTTAAGTCGATTATTGTTATGTAGCTACCTTCTGAGAAGTCTCTAGTATAGACGCGATCACCCACTTTAGGCTGCCAATTCATTTCGTCAAAGTCTACATTCGTTATCAAGTTAGAGTTAACACGTGTTGATCCTACCACTTCAGGTTGAATTTGTGGGTAGGTAACGCAAAATAGAGAAGCAGATCCTTCGGGGAATCCCATGGGAACTCCTTGTAGTGTGATTTGGTTGCCATTAATTTCCACAATAAACCCCAATGGGCTTCTTACTTTAATATTCTTTGAAAAACCTGCACTTTTTGACGGTACATATTGATCTGTAACCAGGTTGTCTCCGATTTTATATTGCCCAGGTTTCGTTGTGGTGAAAAAGGCCGTTTTATCGGTCTGGTTTATTTTAATGTTTTGTGTTTCAGTAAAATAGGTGTGATACGTTGTCGAATGGTTCACAAACAGAATCCCTCCATTTGTTGACCGAACCTCACCGCCCATAATTATTTCATCCTTTAGGTTACTTTTGGGAATAGCCGAGTTCGGTTTTCCAGCTATTTTACCAAGACACCTGATCTGAACATTGTCTAAACTCACGTTATGCATGGCATCTCCGCCAGCATTGGTATACCCACCGGCAAGAAGAACTCCTCCCTGAATCGAACCTCCTGATATTTTCACACTCGATGCGTTAAAAAGTATCGGCATTCGAGTTTTACAATTGTCAAAAAATTGAATATCGCAGTTATTAAACGTCGCCACATTATTTGTGTGTAATAGGAACGGAGGCATAAAGAACTCGCTTGTAGGTTTTGCAAATTTGATCTGACATTGATCGAAAGAGACATAGTCTCCAATAGCCATACCTAATGACCACACACCTTCAAGATAACATTGCGAAAAGTTTATACCCGAAAACCCAGTGTTTGTATTCACGAGTTGTTTGCAAAATCCAGCTAAGTTGAGATTTCGAACAAATGGAGGTGTTCCATTTTGGCTACCAATTTGCGTACCATCGATAAAGGTATGCACAAACATGGCGTATACATTGCTTATAGAGTTTGCTCGACTCTGTGTTTGTCCAGCTGACCAAAATGTATGACAAAAGCTGACATTACTTTGTTCAATTCGCATATTGTCACCGTTGGTTATTACCCCAGATGGGTTGTTTGCAAAGGCTATATAATGTTTGGTAAAACTACATCCTCGAATCAGAACCATGCTTGACCCTCCGGTTGCTTGATTTTTATAGTAATCCGAACACCCTGGGTAACGATGGTCCGAAGCAACATTGACATGAAACGGGTCGATAACAATTGCACACGACGGAGAAAAGATGTCTGTTCTGGCATTTGACGCTTGCCCCCAGTCTTTCTCTGTTCCATTGAGAATATGCGAGATATTGCCTGTATAGGTCGAGCTACCTTCAAAGACTATGTTTTCAACTACACAATTTCTGGCGGTTTGAAAAGCGATACAAAACGTAGGTTTTCGCAACCGAAACACCGTACTACTTCCCAGCCTTTGATTCGATGAATAGGTAGATATATGGCCGGATAGCGTTAGGGTAGTAAAAAAGAACTCCCCTTTGTTATCCTGGTTTGCAATAACAATTCCCTGATCCAGGTCATACACTCCTGGAGGACAATACACGTGTGAGCTGTTCTTACCACCAATCGCAAAATTTACGGCTTTTTGGATGGCCTCGCTGTCGTCTATATTGTCATTTGGTACTGCACCGAAGTCCACAATGGAAACAACATCTAACCGAATAACCTCTTCAACATCTGCTTGTCTTTGTTGTGATTTACAACCCGTAGCAACTAATAAAACATACCATATACACCACCTATAACTCATATTAAATTGGACGGCTATCACGATTAATCAAAGGGCAGGCATTTAGAAATTTGTTCAAGATTTTTATCGTATGAATGGCTCAATGCAAACTGTATTCTTTCGTGTTCCATTTCCAAATTTTGGTATTCACCAATGTCACGAACAACGTGTTGAAAGACGTCAACGAAATCGCTGTTGTCTTTTTCTTTTGACATCGAAATCATATCCGAATCCTGATAAACAGACAGGTAAGTGGTAACAATCGGTTTACCTGTAGACAGGTATTCCATCATTTTATGACTATTGTCGCCTAGAAAGCCATATTGTTTTTTATAACACACAAAGACTAAATCCATTGACCTTAATTCGGTGTACAACTTAGGACCGTGAATAGGGCCGAGAAGTTTTACATTTTTATAGGGTTTTAGAATAGAAATTATATCATCCTTCTCTTCATGATTCCCAATAAAATTGAATTCAACTTCCGGGTTGTTTACGATGGTGTTTTTTAAGACTTCACGATCCAAAAAACGTATCGATAAATTTCCTACATAACCGGCTTTAATCGGGGTGTTTTTTGGGCTCTCTACGGTATTTTCAAGAGCTTTTGATGCTTCTGTAACAAACATTTCATTTAAACCGTGGTTGATAAAATGCTTTTGTTTTACGGTAACATGGCTCAGTAAATCCGGGCTAATGGAAAAGGCGATATCGTAAAGTTCATGATATTTTTTTACTGGGGAAACAACAAATTGGTCTACTGGATGGAATATTCGAAAAGATTCTTTGAACAAATCTTCATATTCAAAATAGGTTTCGTTATCGAAATTCCAAAGAATGTCTGGAATACCGACTTTGGCAATAAGTCTCTTAAATTGATATCGAACTAATTTGGAATACAGACGGGGAAATTTAAACCTCATCCAATTTGGAATTGGGACGAAAATTGAAACTAAATGGAGTTCGTTTTTTATTTCTTTAAATGAAATAGACCCATTAAATCTTCCTCTAATTGGCGGATCAATATAATATACCGTATTCCCATTTTTTGCCAGTGTCTGTGCATAATGATGCTTAGAAACGCCATTGCTTTTCCAGGGTTGCGGAGTAATTAGAAATATGGTCTTATCGGTAAACACGGATTAACCCTTGATTAGTCTATAAATCGGTCGAAGAAATTTAAGGTAAGGGTATTGACTCCAAAACCCTTTGTGCGTTGCAAATTCGGAATGCTCACGCCTTGGTGTGTTCAATATTATCTCAAACTCATCTTTGGTCAGACCAAATTTCTTTAGAACGAAATCATAATCCTGGCGCATCTGGTTTTCCGCCATGGTGGGGGTTTTAAGTACTTCCAGAGCCTTTTCTTTGGTCATTTGCCCGGAATAAATCAGGTTGGACAAATGCGCTTTTCGTTTGTCAATTTTAAATTTTCTGGGTAATATATATCCTTGATAAAATCGGGTCCATACGGATTCATAGTGCTTTCCACCATATTCTCTCCATCCCAATTCTTCGACTATTAATTTTTTAACCTCGTCATACTTGTAGTCGATCCAGTTTAAAGGAGTCACGACTTCTAACTTAAGTACTTCGTCGCAGTATTTCTTGTTGTTATAGTTTAGAAAAGGAAAAGATTTCAATTCCTTTATTGAACGTGTACCATATTGTTTTTGGATGTCTTTTATGTTCAGTTCATCTCCTTTGGAATAAATCCAGTAGTTCGGCAGTACTTGCTCAGTAACAATATTCATCCCTGCCAGAACGTACTTAATTTTCCATTTTTTGGCTTGTTCATAAAGCACGGCCATAAAGGCGTGATCCGTTAGTACTTCAATGTCAACTACCGAAGCCTTGAGGTAGGAGAGTTGCAATTCTCTAAATTCTTCCCAATTAATGACGTACGTGAATAAGTCAAAACCGCATCTCTTTACGGTCTGTTCTATGTTGTGCTGAGCTAATTCTGAGTTCCAACCGTTGTCGCAATGAACAACCAGGGGGTTAAGTCCATTTTGCTTTGCTAAATGACAGAGGTAGGTGCTATCTACTCCGCCGCTTAAACCGAGTATGCAGTCATACGTATTGGAACCTTTATCCTTTTTAATCTGGGCCAGTTTAGATTTCCATAGTTGGGTTCCTGTCTCACCGGTTAGAACATATTTCTTTTCATCAGCCAAATATTGCTTGTAATAGCTACAAATTCCTTTCTCATCAAACGTGATGTTTGGATCGGAAATGGTATCCATTACACTCATAGAGCATTGCTGATAGGGTCTACCCATATTGGCAACTACATCTTTCTCTAATTCTTCCTGGTTATATATCATAGCTAATTAATACCGCATTATGAGGCCGTCTAAATACAAACATACTACCCGCAGCCATTGCGGAAGCACCATGATTAACGGCAGTTTGAAAATCATCTTTGGAGGACGCTCCTCCACAAATTA